>NZ_JAYFFF010000002.1:0-183314 GCF_034863305.1 Mycoplasma sp. 744
GAATTAATTTATCTTTTTCTTTTTGACTTAAATGAGAATTATTTTGAATACTTTGCTTAATTTTTTCTTTTTTAAATTCATAATTTAAATCACCATCAAGTGCTTCTTTAGCCTCAATTAAATCTTTTTCTAATTGATTAACAGCTTGAGAATCAAAATTTTGCATTGAATTAGTTTCTAATAAATCTAATGCTTGATTTTTTAATTTATCATAATTATTTTTATTTCTTGGACTAGCTGCTTTGTAAGAATCATTATTTTCTTGATTTAATTCATTTTCTAAATTTTGCAACGTATTAGCAAGTTGTTGCATTAAATTATCTAAAGTTAGAGCTTTATTAACTATATCATCTACATCAGCAATTAATAAAGCATTATCAATTTCATTTTTTAAATCTTCTTTTTGAGCATTATTTAATTTAGTTAATTGATCAATTTTTTCTTTAGCTTGATTTTGTTTATTTTTAAGTAATTGTTCACCATCTAAATCATTATATTTAACTTCTAAATCTTTTGCTAATTGTTCAATTGTTTTTTGATCAATAACATTAGCACCTTTTTCTTTATCAACCAGATTTGCTGCTTGATTTTTAATATCTTCAAAAGTAAGTTTTTTCTCACTTGAAGCATTTAAGTATTTTTTATCAGTAGCTAAGCTAGCATATTTAGCTAATTGATTTTTAAGATTTTGCATTGTTTGATTAATATTATTTGCTAAATCTTTTATTACTAAAATTTTCTCATTTTCAACTTCTTTATTAACTTGAGCAATTAAATTTTCTTTTTGTTTATCATTAAGATTATTTAATTGATTAATATAATTGATTACTTGCTTACGAGTTTCGATAATATTATTACCATTTAAATTATCAATAGCATTATGAAGATTTTGATTTTGTTGATTTACTAAATTTTCATTTAATAAATCATCATCATTATTATTTTCTAATTGTTTTAATAAATTTTGAGTTTTGATAATTTCTTGATTATAAACTTGTTTTTTATCTGGTGAAGCATTAAGATAATTATTGTCTGTTTTTAAAGTTTTTTCCTTAGCAAGATAATCTCTTAAAGTTTGCATTTGGCCATTTAATACTTTATTTTCATTATCAGCTTGATTAATTTGTTCAAGATTATTGATTTGATTAATTTTTTCAATAGCTTTAGTTTTTTGTGCCTCAGTTAATGAACTATATTCATTATTAATTCTACTAATAGCATTTTCTTTAGCTTCTTTAACTTTTTCTTGACCATTAAGATTATTTTCTGCTTGTTTTAATTCATTAATTTTAACTTCAATTTGTTCTTTATTTAAGTTTAAACCATTTGTTTTATCAATGATACTTTGGCGCTCTTCTAAAGCATTATCATAAGTTTTTTGTGGATTTTCATCAGCTTGTGAATATTTAATATCATTTTTATCCACAACTTCAATTGCTTTATATTCTTTCATAACATCATCTAAAGCTTGAATTTTAGTTTTTAATTGATCTATTTGATTAGAATGAGCTAAAGTAATTTCATTTCTTAAAGTTGTTTTTTGCGCATCATTTAGAAAATTTTTGCTTTCTAAAAATTCTTTTAATGCTATTTTTTGATTATTAATAGTTAGAGCTTCTTCATAAAATTCTTGAATATTTTGATCTCAAATTTGGTCATTTTTACTCGCTAAATCAATTTTTTGATTTATTTCATTTTTTTCAATTTGATTTAAATTTAATAATTGATTAATTTTAGTTTTAATATTTAATTTAGCCTCTTCAAGAGCTCGGTTAATAATTTGATTTAATTCTGCTTCACTTAAATTTTTATTTAAAGAATTTATTTGATTATTAAATTGATTTTTTTCTTCAGTGGTTAAATAAAGCATTTTTTCAATATTAGATACTAAAAATTTTCTTTTACCATCTAAAGCATTTGTTATTTGAATTAAATTCTCATAATCAGTATTTAAATTATTAATTTGTTCATTAAGATTTGATAAATTTATATTATTTAAAACAGTTTCTAAAAATTGATTTAAATTATTTTTAGCATTATCCAATATTGAATCATATTGTTTTTGTGTTTTTAATTCTTCAGCTTGATATATTAAAGAATTTTTAATTTCATTTTCATTATTTAATTGATTATTTATTAAATTTAAGTTTTGATCTAATAATGAAGTTAAATCATTTATTTGATTAATATTTTTTAAAGTATCTTGTTGATTAATTAGAGCAATAAGTTCTTTTTTATGCTTATCAGTTATATTATTTAATTTTTCAATCTTATCAATTGTTTCTTTTTTAGCTTGAAAAATATTATTACCATTTAAATTATTAATAGTTTGGTTAATATTATTAATAGCATTTTTAACATTAGAAATTTCAAGTAAATTATCATTATCAACAGTATTTAAGTTATTTAATAATACTTTAGAATTTTCAATAGCTTGATCATAATTATCTTTAATGTTTTTAGTTGCATGAATATAATTATTATCATTTTGAATATTATCTTTTTGATTAATTAAATTTCTCATTTCAAGCATTTTTTGATTTAATTCATTGGCTTGATTTACTATTTGTTCAATAGTTGTAAAATCATTACTTTGATCTATTAAATTAATTAATTTATTTTTTTGTAATTTAGTTAAATTATTCAATTGTTCAATATTATCTTTTGCTTGTTTTTTGCTTTGATTTAATTTATTTAAACCGTTTAAATTATTTTTAGCATTTTCTAAATTTTGTATATATTCTTCAATAGTTACTAAATTTAAATTTTGCTCACTATTATTATCAACAATTGTTTTTCTTAAATTATTTGTTTGATCATAATTATCTTTTAAATTACTATCAGCTAAAATATAATTTAAATCAGTATGATCTATTTCGCTAATTGCTTGATAATTTTGCATTGCTTGATCAAGTTTATTTATATCATTTATAATTTGTTGTTCATTTATTTCATTAGCTGTTTTAATAATTTCTTTAAAATTATTTTTTTGTCCTTGATTTAAAAAGATTTTTTGATTTAAAGTATTTAATAAATTTTCTCTAAGTTTATTTAAATCTTGCGCTTGCTTATAGATATTAGCTATATTTTGATCTAAAATATCATTATTTAAATCTGCTTCTAAAATTTGTTCTTTAAATTGTGCTTTTTCTTCTTGTGATAAATTATTTAATTTATCAATTTCTAAATTAAGATTTTCTTTAGCCTGTGTTAAAGCTTGATTAAGAATTTGATTTTTGGCACTTTGATCAATAGTATTTTTGTCTAAAAAATTAATTTGTTCAATAAAATTATTTTTTTGATCTTTATCTAAATGTAAAGCTTTGTTAATTTGATTTTTTAAATCTGTTTTTCTACCATCTAAATTATTTTGTGCACTTTGCAACTCACTAGTTATGTTTGCACTTTGATTAATTTTTTCAATAATGTCATTAGTATTTAAATGAGTAAAATCTAAAGTTTCTAAACTATTTTTAATTATTTGAGATTGATTCAATGTCTCATCATAATTATTTTTAATTTCTTGATTTTCCAGTTGATAATCTAAAGATTCTTTAACTGAAGTTTCTTGATTAATTTGTTCTTTTAAAACACCAAATGTTGAATCTAAAACAATAATTTGATCTAGTAGATTTTTAGCTAAAGTATTATCATTTTGTGATAATAAATTAGTTCTAATTTGATTTTTTTGTTCTTTAGTAAAATTGCTTAAACTTTCTAAAATTTTAAATTTTTCACTTAGTTCTAAATCAAAATTTAAATTATTAAAATCTGTTTTTAAATTATCTCTAATTTCTTGATAAAACCTTAAATTATTTAAATGTAAATTACTGTTTTCTTTATTTTGTTGTGCTTTTTCTCAAGAAGTTTTGAACTTATTAATTATTTGCTTGGTTTTATTAATAAAAGGAAGAATTTCGTCAATGTTATTGGTTTTAGTAATATTTATTATTTGATTAATTTGATCATTAATTTCAACTACAACATTTCTTTTAAGTTCTATTTCTTGATAATTATTTTGAATAATACTAAATTGATTATCAAAATCATCATTAGAAGGATTTAATTCATCTAATTGATTAATAAAATAATCTTGATCATTTTTAGCAATAAATTGATCATTTTGAATAATTTTTAATAAATTAACTTTTCTTGGAAAATTGGTAACAGTTGTTTTATTTGGCTCATTAGTAAAAAGTTGTTTTAAATATTTAGCTTCTTGTTCATTGTTTAATGCATTATCATCAATTAATTCTTGAGCATAATCTAATACTAAATTTAAAAGACTTAGTTTACTATTTTCATTATTAGTATCTAAATCTAAATCATTATCAACATTGAAATTACTAATATAATTAATTAATTTGTTTTTATCTTCTAAAGTAAAAGTTTTACTATTAATATTATCTATTAAATCTAATTTAGCTTTTATGCGTGTTAATTTATTGATTTGTTCTAAGTTATTTTGAGCATGATCAAAAACTACTGATAAAATTTCAGCATCAATTTTTTCTTTAATAGCATTTTCTAAAGTTGGATTTTTAGTAGCAGCATTAATTAATAAACTTAATTTGCTTTGATTATTGTTTGTGGCAATTTCATAATTAATTGCATTAGTAATTTGTTCTTGTGTTAAAAGCAATGATCAATTTGCTATTTGACTTTTAAAATTTTCTAAAGTATTATTATCAATACTATTAATATTATTAACATCATTTAATTTATTAATATTATCAATAATAATATCTAAATTTTTTACAGCTTGTGAGGAATTATCACCCAAAGTAATATCACTAGTATTCAAATTAGCAACTGAAGTATAAAGAATCATTTTGTCTTGATCTTTTAAAGAAGAATTTTTAATTTTATCTAAGAGAGATAAACGATTTTCAATGTTAGTTTTTACAGTTTCTAATTGATTAAAATCAGTAGTATTTTTAACTTCTTCAATGTATCTATTTAAAATGGTTTCAATATTATTTTGTCCTATTTCATTTCTATTATTAATTTGTTCATTGATAGGGAGCATTTGTTTAATTTTACTTAATTCATTTGCAAAATTAACATTAGTATCAGTAGTGTTTTCTTGATTAACTTGAATTCAATTAATTGTTTTTTCTATTAAAGTGTCTTTTAATTCATTTTTAGCATTAGAATTTTCGATATCTTTAATTTGCTGTGCTCTTTTATATTCATTAGCTAATTTATTATCTAGATCAATATGATCTTTAGGCATGATATTAAAATCTGTTATTACTGAAGTATTAGGTTTGTGATTACTAGCTATTCTTAATTGACCAATTTGGGCTAATGTTTTTGCTCTTTTTAAATAATCATTAGTAAAACTGACATAATCAGAAGAATTGATATCTTTTTGATCAACAATTTCTATTATTTTTCTTATTTCTTCATAAGTAATTAAAGATGTATCAATTGTATTTTGTCCGTTAGGTTGATTAGTATTATTAAGTTGAATTAATTTAAAAATTTCAGTATAAGCGTCAGTTGTTTTTTTTGTTTCTGTAATTTTTTGAGTAATATCATTAATTAATTTTTGTTTTTCTTCTTCACTTTTTTGAGGATTTGAATTATCAAATTGATTTATTTTAAAAATTTTAGCAATATTTTGCATTAAAATGTTTTTATCATTTTGAGGAATATATTTATTTGTCCCAATCTCTTTAATTTGTTGTGTTGCTTTTTCTAATAAATCGTATTTTTGTTCTTGTTTTAAACCATTAGTTTGTTTGTAGTCTATAGCATTAATTTCTTTTAATAAATCAGCTTTAAGATTATCAGCACTATTAGAAATATCACCTTGCATATTATCTAAAACAATAGCTATGGCTTTTGATTTTTTAGTTGCTTCTTCTAATTTAGTGGCAAAATTTTCTTTATTATTATCATAATCTTTCATTCAACCACTAACGGTACTTAATCATTCTCTTCTGGTTGTTCAAGGAATATTGTTATTATTATTTCTAGCATTTTCTCATTGTTGTTTAATATCGGCATTAATTGGTTTATTGTTTTTAATTTCAGTCATTGCGTCAATGTATAAAGCAATATCATTGAATTTTTTTGTAAAAGCTTCAACATTATCAGGCGATTCTTCTAAAACAACTCTATTTAATAAAGTAGTTAAATCTAATTGCACACCAATATTTTTATCATTAGGATATTTTGATGTATTAGTATTATAAATATTAGTTGGTATAGGTCAAGAATTATTAATTTTGGTAATTATTTCCGCTCTTAAATGTTCATTTTTTAATTTTTTCTTAATATTTTCTAATTCTAATTCATCAATTTTGGCTGCGTTCATTGGGTTAGGAAAACGATCTATTAAATCTTTCATAGATAAACCAGTAACAATACTTTGCATATAAGTAGTTACTCTTCCTTTTTGATTGGGAACGGTGAAAAAATTATTAGATTCGCCATTCATAAAAGCAGTTTTTTCTTCGTTATTAGTATTTAAATATTTTCCTCCGGCTATTAAATCAATACCTTTAGCAACTTCATAAAAAAAATCTAATTTAGCAAATAAATTGACTTCATAAGTTTGATTATTCTTTTTTTGTTCCTTAATACGATCTAACTGCTTAATAAGTTCATTATTTTTATAAGTAGATTGATTATTTTTATAATTAGGTAATTGTCTAATTTGATTTTTGATTTGTTCAATTTTCTCATTAACAGTTATATTGGTGTCATGATTGACTTCAGTAGAAATAATAGGCACAAATGTTAAAGCAGTTAGTAATGGGCTTACAATTAGTAATTTTTTCTTTAATATTTTTTTAACTTTTTTCATTTATCTCTCCATATTTAGTTTATGTAAAAATAAACTTTATTTTTAGTAAATCCTTAAAATTAATTTAATAATTTTATTAAAAATAATTATAATACAGATACATATATATATATATATATATTAGCATAAAAAATAAAATCAGGATTTTTCCTGATTTTTAATTATTTTATTTTTTATTGTTAAATTTTTTAACTAATAATCAAACTAAATAAGTTAAACCAAAAGTTAAAATGATACTTGTTCATAAAAGAATAAGAATTAATCAATCAATATATTTATTGTGTTCTTTATTTAAAGCATTTTCGTGATTTACTAATTGATTTAAAATCTTTTTAACTTGATTAATATCTTTGGCATTTTGAATTTGTTGTTTAAATTGATTTTTTTCTTCTAAAGAATAATTTTCTAAATTATTTACTTTTTTATTTGCTTCTTCTTTAAATGAAACTAAATTAATTTGTCCATTTAAATTAGCTATAGCATCTAAAATATTTTGATTAGTTGTTTTAATAAGATTTATATTGAATAAATCATTATTTTGTTTAATTAAATTATTTAAAAGTTTTTCACCATCATTAAGAACTTGATCATAATTATTTTTATTTTCTTTTGAAGCATCATAGTAATTATTATTTGTTGTAATTTGGAATTTATTATTTAAATTTGCTCTTAAAGTTAGCATTAAATTATTTATATTTTGATAATTAGCATCTAATTCTTTTAATGTATCTAAATTATTAATTCGATTTATATTTTCAATAGCTTTATCTTTTTGTTTATTAGTTAAAGCTTGATATTCTTTGTTAATTTTATTTTTTATCAATTCTTTTTGTTTATTTACTTTAGCATAACCGTTTAAATTATTAATAGCATTTCTTAATTCATTGATAGCTTGATTAACTTGATTTAAATCTAGATTATTTCCTTTTATTTTATCTATTATTTGTTTTTGATTATTTAAAGCTTTATCATAAGCTTGTTTTAAATCTAAATCGGCTTGTGAATAATTAATATTATTAGTATCAATTATTTGAATATCATTGTAAGTTCGCATTGCTTGATCTAATAAAATAATTTTATTTTTTAAAAAATTTTGATTTTGTCAATTAAGATTTGCAATTTCTTTTTCTAAAGCTTCTTTTTGTGCATTATTAATATATTTAGTTTGTTTTAAAAATTCGCTTAATTCTTTTTGAGCATTTTGATCTTTTTGTTTATTAATTAGCTCGTTAAATTTATTATTAAATTCATTAACTTTATTAGCAAAATCTTTATTTGTAGGATCTAAATTATCAATTAGATTATTTAACGTTTCTTTATCTGCTTGATTTAAAATTGGTTCATTTTTAACTTTTTGATAAAGATTTTCTTTAGTTGTTAAATTAATTTTACTTTCTTTGAAATTATTTAAATTATTAGTTTGATTTTCTTGATCATTAACAACTATATTTAATAAATCATCTATTAAATCGTTTTGTTGTTCGTCAGTTAAATTAGTTTTATTTTTAATTTCTTGAATTAAATCTTTTTTATCTAGTAAATGATCAACTTGTTCATTAAATCATTTGATTTGTTCAGCATTATTTACATCGTTTGGTACTTTAATGTTATCAATTTGTTGAATTAATTTATCTTTTTCTTTTTGATTTAAATGAGAATTATTTTGAATACTTTGCTTAATTTTTTCTTTTTTAAATTCATAATTTAAATCACCATCAAGTGCTTCTTTGGCTTCAATTAAATCTTTTTCTAATTGATTAACAGCTTGAGAATCCAGATTTTGCATTGAATTAGTTTTTAATAAATCTTGTACTTGATTTTTTAATTTATCATAATTATTTTTAGTTCTTGGACTAGCTGCTTTATAAGAATCATTATTTTCTTGATTTAATTCATTTTCTAAATCTTGCAAAGTATTAGCAAGTTGTTGCATTAAATTATCTAAAGTTAAAGCTTTATTAACTATATCATCTACATCAGCAATTAATAGAACATTATCAATTTCATTTTTTAAAACTTCTTTTTGAGTATTATTTAAATTAGCAAGCTGATCAATGTTTTCTTTAGCTTGATTTTGTTTATTTTTAAGTAATTGTTCACCATCTAAATTATTATATTTAGCTTCTAAATCTTTTGCTAATTGTTCAATTGTTTTTTGGTCAATAACATTAGCACCTTTTTCTTTATCAACAAGATTTGCTGCTTGATTTTTAATATCTTCAAAAGTAAGTTTTTTCTCACTTGTAGCATTTAAGTATTTTTTATCAGTAGCTAAGTTGGCATATTTAGCTAATTGATTTTTAAGATTTTGCATTGTTTGATTAATATTATTTGCTAAATCTTTTATTGCTAAAATTTTCTCATTTTCAACTTCTTTATTAACTTGAGCAATTAAATTTTCTTTTTGTTTATCATTAAGATTATTTAATTGATTAATATAATCAATTACCTGCTTACGAGCTTCAGCAATATTATTACCGTTTAAATTATCAATAGCATTATGAAGATTTTGATTTTGTTGATTTACTAAATTTTCATTTAATAAATTGTTATTATTATTTTCTTCTAATTGTTTTAATAGATTTTGAGTTTTGATAATTTCTTGGTCATAAACTTGTTTTTTATCTGGCGAAGCATTAATGTAATTATTGTCTGCTTTTAAAGTTTTTTCGTTAGCAAGATAATCTCTTAAAGTTTGCATTTGACCATTTAATACTTTATTTTCATTATCAGCTTGATTAATTTGTTCAAGATTATTGATTTGATTAATTTTTTCAATAGCTTTAGTTTTTTGTGCTTCTGTTAATGAACTATATTCATTATTAATTCTATTAATAGCATTTTCTTGAGCTTTTTTAATTTTTTCTTGACCATTAAGATTATTTTCTGCTTGTTTTAAATCATTAATTTTAGTTTCAATTTGTTCTTTATTTAAGTTTAATCCATTTGTTTTATTAATGATATTTTCACGTTCATCTAAAGCATTATCATAAGCTTTTTGTGGATTTTCATCGGCTTGTGAGTATTTAATATCATTTTTGTCTAAAGTTTGAATTTCTTTATATTCTTTCATTAAATCATCTAAAGCTTGAATTTTAGTTTTTAATTCATCGATTCCATTAGAGTGAGCTAAAGTAATTTCATTTCTTAAAGCTGTTTTTTGCGCATCATTAAGATATTGTGTATTATCTAAGAAATCTTTTAAATCAGTTTTTTTCTTATTAGCTTCATTAGCTTTATCTAAAATCTCTTGAAGTTTATGATCAAGAATATTATTATCAATTGGAGCTTTTTCAAGTTCATCATATAATTGATCTTTTTCTTCTTGCGCTAAATCTTGTAATTGATTAATTTTAGTTTTTACGTTAGTTTTAGCTTGATTGAATGCTTCTAGTTTAATTTCATCAATTTTATCTTGATTTAAATCTTTATCTAGAGCATCAACTTTATTTTTAAAAGCTGATTTTTCATCATCGCTTAGATTTAATGTTTTATCAATTTGTGTTTTTAAAGTATTTCTTTTACCGTCTAAATTATTTTGAGAATTTTGTAAATCATTTAAAGCATTAGTTGTTTGGTTAATTTGATTTAAAATAGTTGATACATTTAAATTATCAAAAGTTTGATTTTCTAAATTTTGAATAATTTCTTCAGCTTTGTTTAAAGCATCATCATATGCTTTTTTATTTTGAGCATTTTCTAATTGATAAACATCATTATTAATTAAATTATCTTTTTCTTTAACTTGTTCTTTCAAAGCATTTCAAACATTATCTAAAATTAAAACTTGATCTAAAATTGCTTTAGCAGTTGTATTATCATTGATATCTTTTAATTTATCTTTAATTATTGTTATTTGATTTTTATTAAAAGCTTTTAAATTATTTAATTGAGCTAATTTTTTAGCTAATTCACTATCAAAATTTAAAGCAGCAAAATCAGCATTTAAATTATCTCTAATATCTTCATAGAATTTAAGTTCGTTTTTTAATAAATTATCGTTTTCTTTATTATTAATTGCATTAGTATAACTAGTTTTAAATTTATCAACAACAGTAGTTTCTTTATTTAATTGTTTAACTATTTCATTCAAAGTAGTTGAATTTGTAATTTGATGAATTTGATTTAATTTATTGTTAATTTCATTAATAACATTCCTTTTTTGTGTTAATAAATCATAATCATTTTTGATTTTTTGATAGTCACTAACAAAATCATTATTTGAAGGATTAAGTTCATCAAGTTTATTAATTAATTCATTTTTATCATTATTACCTATGTTTTGATCATTTTTAATAGTTTTAACTAAAGAAACTTTTTGCTCGAAATTATTTACTGTTTCCACAGATGGATCATTGGTAAATAATTGTGTTAAATATTTTTCTTCTTGCACATCATTTAAATCAATTTCATTAATAATTGTTTGTGCATAAGCAATTGTTTTTTCTAAAGCATTGATTTTACTATTAAGATTGTTAGTGTCAAAATCATCAATATTAGCAATATTGAAATTAAGAGCAAATTCAACTAGTTTTTGTTTATAATCTTCTTTTAATTGTTGATTATATATTTTTTCCACTAAATCTAGTTTATTTTTAATTCTTATTAATTGTGATTCCTTATCTTGATTATTATTATTAGTATAATCAAAAACAACATTTAAAATTTCTTGATTTAATTTAGTGGCTTGAGCTTCTGTTAATTTAGTTGTTGTTTTATTAACAATATTTTCTAATAAACTTAATTTGCTATGTTCATTATTTTGTGCTATTTCTTCATTAATAGCATAATCAAATTGTTCTTGTGTTAAAGTTAAAGGTAAAGAAGCTAAATTATTGCTTAATTTAGCCTTATTATCTTCAGTTATTATTGAGCTATTTAAAAGAGGAATTTTTTCTAAAATAGTTTCAAGATTTTTTACTGCTTGACTTTTATTAGGAGTTAATTCAATAGCATTAGTTTCCAAATTTGCTATTGCAGTATATAAAATTTGTTTATCTGAATCTTTTAAAGTAGATTCTTGAACTTTTTTAATCAATTCTAAACGATTTTCATTATTTGTTTTAACTGTTGTTAATCCTGTTAAATTGTTTGTATTTTTTACTTCATTAACATAACGATTTAAAATGGTGTTTCTAGAATTTTCGTTTATATCACTAAGTTGATTAATTTTTTTGCCTAATTCCAACATGTTTTTTATTAGTTCTAATTCACTAGCAAAATTAGAATTAATAGTTGTATTAGTATTATTTTCATTAACTTGTGGATAATTAATAGTATCATTAATTAATTTTTCACTTAATTGATTATTAAAATTATTATCTTCAATTTCTTTAATTAATTTTGCTCTATTTAATTCATTTTCTAATTTTTGTTCAATTGCAGAATCATATTGAGGAATAATATTAAAATCGTTTATAACATTAACATTTGGTTTATGATTTTGTTGTATTTCTAATTTTCCTATTTCAATTAAAGTTTTATTACGTTTTAAATAATCTTGACTTTGTTTTAAATAATCTTCATCATTAACATTTTTTTCATTAATTTTTTGAATATTAGCATTAATTTCTTCATAAGTTAAAAATGATTTATCAATAGTATTTTCACCATCAGGAGTTGTTGAATCTGTTTGCTGAATATTTCTATAAATTTCAGTTAAACCATTAGTTATATTTTTTATTTCTTGATCTTTAGCTTTAATATCTTCTACTAATTTAGTTTTTTTTTCTTCAGGTGTATTAGAAGCATCATCATAAACATTAGGAGTAAAAACATTCGCTAAATTTTTAATTAAAGTATCTTTATCTTTTTGTGTTAAATATTGATTGGCACTAATTTCTTTAATTTGATTAATTGTTGCTTCTAAAAGTTCATATTTTGTTTCAATTGCAAGACCATTATTTTTTGTATAATCAATAGCATTAATTTTTTTAATTAAATCTGTTTTGGTGTTTTCATCATTAATGCCAATTGAACCATTAACACTATTCATTATATCCATTATTGCTGTTGATTTAATTACAGCTTGTTTTAAAATTTTGTCAAAATCTGCCTTTTTGGTATCATATTCTTTAATTAAACCTGAGGTAGCTTCAATTCATTCTTTTCTTGTAGTAAAAGGTAAATTATTTTGATCTCTAGTTGAAGCATCTCATTGAGCTTTTACTTCATCTGAAGTAGCCACATTATCTTTTATATCTGCTATTGCTTTAATAAATGTTTCTATATCTTCAAATTTTTCACTAGCTGCAGAAATATTTACTGGTGATTCATTTAAAGTCATATTCATTAATTCAGTTAAATTTGTTTTAATACCATATTTAATATCATTAGGATAAAAATTTTTTTGTTCAGGTTTACTATATCCATCAATAGGTCAATGACTATTTATGTAAGTAATTGTTTGTGCTCTTAAATTTTCATTTTTTAAACGTTGCTTCATTTCTTCTAAGGATAAATTTTTATTTTCTTCTTTATAAACAATGTCTGCCATATAGGAAGCAACATAAGATTTTTGATTACCCATATCAAAATATATACCAATTGAAGTTGAACCAGCAAAAAAAGCTTGTCTTTTTATATTATCTTTATCTAAATAATGTCCTCTTTGTTCTTCATCAATAATTAAAATATTATTAAAAATCGTTTCATGAAAATCAACTTTATCTAAAAGATCTTGCGTAATTGTATCATCGCTTGTATGAGCTGCTTTGATTTTATTTAAACTTTCAATTAATTTTTCTGTTATTGGAGTATTTCTTTCTCTTTGGATTCTTTGAATAATTCTATTGGCTTTTGTAGTTAATTCACTAACAGTTAAATTAGAAGTTGCGCTTGTACTAGATAAAACAGGAATTATTGCTAAAGGAGCAAAAATCAAACTGTTTGAAATAATTTTTTTCTTTAATAAATTTTTTGTATTATTTTTCATAATTTCTCCAAAATAAAAATAATATTTATTTTATTTTTAGTAAAAAAGCAAATATAAGTTAAAATATAATATTTTTTGCTTTAATTAAATTATATATATATATATATATATATTCATTAAAATAATAATGAAAAAATAATTTTTTTGATATTATTTGTGAACTTTTAATATATTTTTTTATTTTTTGTTGTATTTATTAAATTTATTTAAGTAAAAATTAAGTTATTTAAATAACTTATTATAATTAGTTTATGCCAGAAATGCCAGAAGTTATTACAGTTTGTAAAAATTTAAATGCTTTAATAGTTAATAAAACAATTAGTAAAGTAGAAATTTTTAAAGATAAAATGATACAAAATGTAACAGTAAATGAATTTATTAATAATTTAGAAGGAGAAACAATTTTAAGTATTACCAATTTTGGTAAACATATTATTTTTAATTTAACTAATGAAAAACATATTATTAGTCATTTAAGAATGACGGGCAAATATAATACTTATAAAAGAAGAAGAGAATTAGAAGCCCACGATTATGTAGTTTTTACTTTTAGTGATAATAGTGCTTTATTTTATAATGATTATCGTCAGTTCGGAACTTTTCATTTTAAATATAGTAATGAACTTTTTAATACTTTACCTTTAAGTAAATTAGCACAGGAACCAGCTAAATTAAATATTGATCAAACTTGAGAAAAAATCAAAAAACGTCGTATTAAAATTAAAACTTTACTATTAGATCAAAGTATAGTAGTAGGTATAGGTAATATTTACGCAAATGAAGCTTTATGAGATCAAAAAATTCATCCAGCAACCAATATTTGCAATTTAACTAAAAAAGAATTTAGACAAATTATTAAATCAGCTCAATTAATAATGGAAAAATCAACAGCTTTAGGCGGTTCATCAATACAGTCTTACACTTCTGTTGATGGTAAAAAAGGATTTTTTCAAAATTTTCTAAAAGTTCACGGTCATGAAAACGATCCTTGTGTTCGTTGTGGTTTTAAAATCATTAAGATTTTTCTAAATCAAAGAGGAACATATTTTTGTCCAGAATGTCAAAAAACAAGAGAAAATTAAAATATAGTATGAAAATTGATAATTACCATCAAGCTCTAGATTTACACCATTTAAATCAAACTCAAGCATTAAGTAAAATATCTTTAGCTTTAATTGAAGCTAAAGAAACTAATAAAAATAAACTTTATATTATTACAGGTAAAGGCAAAAAGGTTTTGCAAAATACTTTGGATAATGTTTTATTAGAAAATAATTTAGAATATGCTCTTTATAATCAAGGTAGTGTTTATGAAATTCAAATACCTTCTAATAATAATCAAAAGTTTAATTTGAATATAGAAAATGCTTTTAATTTATGAAAAAATTTAGATCAAGAAAGTCAAGAAGATTTATTAAATTATATTGATGAGGAATTTAATTAAAATGTTAAGAGTTATTTCAGGTAAATATCGTTCACGTATATTAGAACAACCACCATTAGAAATTACAAGAGCTACAATTGACCGTATTAAAGAAGCTATTTTTAATAGTATTCGTTTTAATTTAGAAAATAAAATTGTAGTTGATCTTTTTGCTGGAAGTGCCAATTTAGCAATTGAAGCTTTAAGTAATAATGCACAAAAAGCTTATGCTGTTGATAATAATTTAATGGCTATTAAGTGTATAGAAAATAACAAAAAAAATTTAAATTTAACGAATTTAGAAATCATTTGTTCTAATGCAGAAGATTTTTTAAATAAACTTGATTTTGAATGTGATTATTTTTTCTTAGATCCACCTTATAAAAATATAAATTTATTAAATAATGCTTTAAAAATAATTAATAATTCTAATTTATTAAGTCAAAACGGTTTAATTATTATTGAAACTGATAATGATAAAGAAATCATAATTCCTTCGAATTTACAAATTAAACGTAAAAAACAATATGGTAAAATTAACATAATTTATTTAGAAAAGAAAGAATAATAAAAATGAAAATAAAAAGAATATTATGCTTAGGAATTTGTATTATTAATGCGACTTTACCAATATTAATTGCTTCTTCTTGTGTAAAGAAAAATGAAAACGAAAATGTTATAAAACATAAAGATAAAAACAAAAAAGATTCATCAAATAAAGATAATCACAAACAAACAAAAGTTGAACAAACTGTTATTAATTTTAGCGATCCTTCTGGTAATGTTTTAAATACTTTTGTTTTAAAAAATATTTCAAATAATTTATTAGAAGAAATTAAAGTTTTAGTACCACAAAATTATTTATTACCTCAAAGTGTTACCAATGAACAATTAAAAGTAAATGATATTAATGATATTAAATTAATTCAAACAAAAGTATCTGATGAGTTATGAAATCAATATATTCAATTAAAAACTCAAATTGAGACTTTGCTTAAAGAAAATGAAAATAATCAAATAATTGCTAAAAGAATAAGTTATTTAAAAAGTTTGTTAAGTGATGCGCCGAGTGAAAATAAAGATTTAGAAGATATTAGAATTAGAAATTATCTTTTTTCTTTTCAAAGAGAATTAAATATTAATGATGATTTAATAAAACATTATCAAAATAAATTTAAACATTTAAATAATTTAACTTCGCAAATTTTAACTTTTTTAGACAGTTTATTAAATAAATTAACTGATAGTGAGAATAAAAATAATTTAAGTAATTTAAAGAATCTTTTGTTAAATTGAAAAGACTATAATTTAAATAGTCCTTATTGAGAAAACGAACTTAATTTTCTTTTTGGTAGTTTTGTAAATTTATTCAAATATTGATTTAATAGTTTAGAACAAAGCACAGAAACACAAACTAATATTAAACAATTTAATGAATATTTAAGTGGATTAAATGTTTTAACTTTAAGAATTATTAAAGCAGGCGATGAAAACGATCCTATTAATTTTAGCCCTTATTTATTTAATGAATTATTTGAGAATATAATAAATTTTTGGTCTAATGATTTATTAAATTTAGAAATTAAAACAATTAAAAATCAATTATCAACTTTTAATAATGTATTTGCCAATAAATTAGCATCTTTGAATAACGAATTTAATAGTAAAAAAGACTTTTATGCTGATAAATATTTACTTACTTTTAATGAATTTATTGATATTAAAGATCAAGATTTAAGAACTTTTAAAACATTGACTTCTATAATTAATAATCTAAATAATCAATATCTTAATTTAGTTGTTGAAATAGATAAATTAATTGCTAAATTTAGTTTATTAAATTTTTATAATCAAAAATTTGATCAAATAAATTTTGATAAAAAATATCAGGAATTAAAAAATCAATTAGCTAATTTAATAAATAAATTTAAAAATGATAATCTTAAACTCATTCATACAAATTTCATCAGTGAAATAAATAATGTTTACAATAATTATTTAGATAAAGATAATAAAAATGTACAAGAAAATCTTATTCAAATAAATGATATTTTGCAAAATCTTAAAAAGTTAAATTTAGAAGAAAATAACGCATTTGTTGATTTGGTAAATTTATTTAATAATTATTACGGTGTGATTTTAAATATTTTAGAAAGTTAATAAATTATGACTTTATTTGATTTATTAAAAGAAAATAAAGAAAATAATCAAATTTTACATAAAAAATTATATGAAGTGACTATTTGGTCTAAAACTTTTAAAGATTTTGATAAAACAAAACAATTAAAAAATTTACAAAAATATTCTTATTTATCTGCAAAACAAATAGAAGAATTAAGTGATAATAATGGAAATATTAAATTATTAAATTAAGAATTAAAAGAAATTGTTGCCCGTCAAGCTATTTTACGTAACGAAATTGATAAAATCATCAATGAACTTGAAGGATAAAAGTAATGAAATTATTTGATGAGTTATTAGGAAAAGAATTAAATTTAAATGAAAAAAAATTATCAGATATAGCTAATGTAATTGTAGGTGAATGTATTACTAGAAAAGAAATTTCTGAAAAGGGGAATTTTCCTGTTATTAGTGGCGGGGTTAATCCATTAGGTTGATACAATAAATATAATTCTGATAGTTCAATAACAATTTCAAGAGCAGGAACAGCAGGATATATTGGGTTTGTTGAAACAAAATATTGATTAACAGATAAATGTTTCTCTGTATCACCTATAGATAAAAAAGAAATTAATACAAAATTTTTATTTTATTATTTGATAAGTCACAAAAGTAATATTGATAAAATAATAAAAAAAGGCACTGTAAATACTATTAGGATTTCTGATTTGAAAGAAATAAAAATAAAGTACCCAGAAATAAAGGTTCAAAACAAAATAGTTGAAATTCTTGACAAATTTAACGAGTATTCGGCGGAACTGAAGGCGGAACTGAAGGCGAGGGATGAGCAATATAAATTTTATAGAGACAAATTGTTGTTAAACAACAATTTGTCTACAAATTCTAATTTTATTTCATACAAATTAGAAGACATTTTAATCAGTCTAAAAACAGGTTTAAATCCTAGGAATCACTTTAAATTAAACACTGAAAATGCCAATAATTTTTATTTAACAATAAAAGAAATAATAAGTGGAAAAATTGTGTTTAATGAAAAAACAGATTTAATTAATGATGAAGCAATGTTAAAAATACAAAGTAGATCAAATTTAGAAAAAGATGATATTTTATTATCAAGTATAGGAACTTTAGGAAAGGTTGCTATTGTAGATATCCCCATTAACAATTGAAATTGCAGTGAATCAATTTTTTTATTAAAACCTAATAAGCAAATAGTTGTTCCTAAGTTTTTATATTACATTTTATCAAGTTCAAAAAGTCAAGAATACATTAAAAAAAATTCATCAGGTACTGCTTTAAAGGGTATAAGAAAGGATATTTTAAAAGAATTAGAAGTGAAAATACCTTCTTTAAAAACTCAAGAAAAAATAGTTAAAGTTCTTGACAATTTCGAATCGATTTGCAAAGATTTACACATCGGTCTTCCTGCTGAAAAAGTAAAAAGACAAGAACAATACGAGTATTATCGCGATGCAATTTTCAAATACCTTGAAACCCGAATTATAGATAATAAAGGTATTGGAGAGAGAGAGAGAGCAGCTAATTAAATTGCTTCTTTTGATTTTTGAAAAAGTAAATATTCAATTAAAAGATATAGTTAATTTTCAAAGAGGTAAAGTTATAAGTAAAGAATATATAGAAAACAATAAAGGTATATATCCAGTATATTCTTCACAAACATTAAATAATGGTAATTTAGGTTCTATTAATACATATACTTTTGATGGAGAATATTTAACTTGAACTACCGATGGAGCAAATGCGGGAACTATTTTTTATAGAAATGAAAAATTTAATATTACTAATGTTTGTGGATTAATAAAAACTAAAGAACAATTAAATGATTGAATAAACTTAAAATATTTATACTTTCATTTGAATAAATTAATTCCAAATTATGTTAATAGATCCATATCAAATGCAAAATTAATGCTCAAAGATATAATTAATATTAACTTTGTTTTACCAAATATTAATATACAAAACAAAATAGCAAATGTTTTAGATAATTTTGAAGCTATTTGTAAAGATTTAAATATCGGTTTACCTGCAGAAATAGATAAAAGAGAACAACAATATGAATTTTATTTAAATAAAATATTTGATTATTTTCAAAAAAATTAATCTTTTCATATTCAAAAAAACAAATTTTTGTACTTTTTAATTTTTAAATAAATTATTTCTATTCAAATATATTAAAAATACACATTTTAAAACTAAAATGTGTATTTTTAATAATTTAAATATTTAATTTAACGGTCAATTTTCTAAAAAATTTATTTAAATTTATGAAATTAATATTGTTTGGTATTATGATTTAATTTATTTTTTAATATTAATAATTAATTTTTGTGTAATTGTTTAGGATTAAATACTCATTCAGGTATTTCGATTGTACTATCTCAAGCACTTAATTTTAAAAAAGTTGAAGCAAGAGAATTTTTATTAGCTAATTTATATAGTTGTTCAATATTAGGAGTAAAACCAAATCAATTAAATTTTTCATATTTATTTTTATCTTTATTTCAAGCTACAGAATAATTGTAATATGAAGTAGCAAAATTATAGAATGACGCAGCATTTAAGCTAGTAATATAATTGCCTCTATCATCTACTACTCCCGTACCACTTAAACCGCCTCTAAATAATATTGGGGAATAACTAGTTTCTACAGAAGTTCTTTGATAACTTTCTCTTGCTGTTCCTATAGTACTATCATTATAAATATAACCAATTTGTTTATAACCAGGAAAACCTGTCATTAAACGATTAGTTGAAAAATTCAATTTATTTGCAAAACTAGGTTTTTTATTAACAGCTTTATGCATTTCTAAAAAGTAAGTAATATTATCTTTATTGTAATCGCTTATGCCTAAATTTGGTAATTTTTTCAGATTTTCAAATCATAAAGCAGCACTAAATTTACCTTGTTTTTTAAGATTATTAATAATATTATTAACATCAATCATGTAAGTAGATAAATCAGGTAAAACAGCTAATTTATTTTTACTATCAACATTTATTTCGCCATCATCATTATATTGTTTATATCCTGTTCAGAAAGTAAAAATTCGTGTAGAAGTAGCGTTTTCATTGTCAATGCCCTTTTGATAATCAGCCGAAATAACATGTTTATTAGTTCCATTTAAAGTGAAATTAGCATTTGTTTTTCAGGCATTTTTTCAAGGTGTTTCAATTGTATTATTGTTATTAACTACATGATTATTAGTAATAAAATAATATTTGCCATCTTTTTCATCTTTATTAACTTTACCAAGCATTAAAGAAGAACCATTATTAAAGGCTAAAACTCGATTATTAACATCTTTAATTCTTTGATCTTTATAACTTAAATGCATAAATTCAACTGAAGGTTTATATCCTTCGTGTCATTTATAAATTAAATTTTCATTAGGATTATATTTAAATAATTCACCATGATTATAGCCTTCATTATAAATATAAAAAGGCATATTCTCAGGAGTTATACTTAAATTTTGATAATCAAATTTATTACTTTGATATTTGCTAAAAGTCTCATTTTCAATTTCATTTTGGTATTGAATGTTAACATTAGTTCCAAAATTTTGATTAAAGTAAATTGCTTTATTTTTATCGAATTTAACTTCTGGCAAAGTTTTTTGGTGATAATAAAGAGTTTCAGCTATATTGTTAGCTACAATTAAATAATCATTATTATCATCTAATTTATAACTAAAATTAATACCTTCTTCATTTAAAGTAAAACTTAAAGTAAAATCAATTTTAATATTATTAACGTTTTGAGTTTCTTTTTTAAAAATAAGAGTTTTTTGTTTTACTAATTCATTTCAATCTAAAGTAATATTTAAATTTTGTTTAGAATCTAAAACTCTGTTATAACGATTTTCATCTAAATATAAAATATTAGTAAAAAATTCAAAATTAATTTTAGCATTAGTTACTTTATTTTGTTTTAATAATGGTTCATAATAATCTTTTTTAAATAATCATGTTATTTCTTTTTTATTATTACTTAAATCAAAATAATTATCTTTGTAATTTAATTTAATTTTTCTTTGTCTTAAAATTTTGCCATTGGCTAAAAAAACTTTTTTCATATTATGTTGAACAGTTAAAAAGTTTAAAATTTGTTCATCAGTCAAATTATCATCTGTTCAATCACTAAAATGTCCAATTTCATATCATGTATCACCTAAAATATTTTTAGTTATATTGGAATACTGTGGAAAAATATATTTTGAATATTTTATTCTGATAAAAATTCTATTTTTAATATTTTTTACTTCAGCTATTTCTAAATTATTTCAATTAGGTAATTTTCAATTGTTATAATCAATTTCTGTAATAGTAAAATAATCATTATCAATTTTTTTATTAGTATTAAAATAACTAATTAAACTAGAAGTATTTTGTTTTTTAAGTGTTTCACTTTTAAATTTAAAATTTTGCAAAGTAATTTTATTAATAAGAGCTTCAGGATAAGCTTCTAATTGATAATCATTATAAAGATTTTCCAAAATAATTTCTTTATTAGAACTATATCTTAAATTGCTATTTGTTTTATTAATAAAGCCTAATTTAAAAGTTAAACTATTAGTTTTTGAAGACTTAACATCATAATAATAAACATAATAATCTCTTAATAAATTATTAATATTAACATTATTTACTGAATCAGTATTGTTTTTAAGCAAATCATGTTGTTTTTGTGAACTATTGTTATTAATCATTGTTAATAAATGATTCAATTGAGCATAAGCTTTTTGTTCAACTAATAATTTAGGATCTAAAGTTCTTCTGGTTCTTAAATCTTTTTCATTATTCGGTGAACCTTGCACGAAATTATAAATAAAATTAGTACTATTGATTTTATTTATTTCATTAATAATATTTTCTTCTGGTTTTGTATATTTAGTATCATCATTAAAATCATCAACATTAAATCATTTATTTTCAGGATAAAAATCACTATGTTCTCTGGTTTTAAAATATTTTAGAGTATAACCTAATGTACTAATACCTGTATATTGACCATTTTCAAATAAACCAAATTGTACAATTGCTTCACCTTTAGCATCATCAAAATGATTTACTGGCCTAATAGGGGAACCTAAAGTAGTTTGATCTTTAGTTAAAAATTTAATTTGATAACGCCCATTAGAAAGTAATTCATAAAAATCATTTAAATTATCATAAATTTTTGAAGCTAAATAATTTTGGTGCGTATCATTTTCTTTTTTAAATTTAACTTGTGATAATATTTTGGAAATATTATTTCCTGAAATTAAATTTACAAAGAAAGCATCTTCTAGTTGATTGATATCATAGTTAAAATTATTAAAAATTAAAGGGAAATAAACTACTTGATCATTTTTAGTTAATTTTAATAATAACTTAATTAAATTATTTGGTTGAACATAAAAGTAATTAAATTTGTCATTTTCATTATTTAAATAACTAACTACTTCTTCTATTTTTCAACCATTTAATTCAAAATCAAAACTTTTTAGAACTATTTCTTTAAATAATTCTTTATTAATAGCATCATTTTGGTTTAAAGTAGCATTTCTACCTTCTATTATCACATCTTTATATTTATCATTAGTATTTTTAATTTCTTTTGCAGTATTATTTATGTATGTTAATAAAAATTCATCAGTTTTATTGTTATTAAATTTAGCACTAGTTAAATAATATTGACTAGGTTTATATGTGACGTTAAAATCATTATTAAGTAAATAAGTATATAAATAATTACCACCAAAATAATCGTGTGGATTACGATTATCAGCTGTTTTTAAATTATAAAAACTTTTAATAGTTTTACCATTTAATTTAACATCAACAACTAAATTTCATTTTAAAACAAAAGCTTTAGCATTTTTTTCTTGACGATTAATATCTCTAACTTTTTTTTCTACTTGTGTTATATCATTTTTTGATTTTTGTCAATTAATTTCATAATCAAATAAATTATTTAATTTTTCTACTTTTTTACTAAAAGCACTATTTAATAAATTAGTTTTATTTCTTAAATCATTTCCTGCTAGAGAATTTAAAAAAGCATAATCTACATCATATAATTCTTCAATTGAGTTAAAACTCAAACCATTAGTTAAAGAAGCTACATCATTTTTAAAAGTAAATGTTCTTTGTTCTTCTTTAGTATAATCACCCTTTTGAGCCACTAAAGTTAAACTAATTTGATTTAAATTATTATCATCTATTTTGATATTTTTAATTTTTAAATTTATTTCTTTATTATTTGCTAAATTTAAAAAATAAGGAGCATTTTGTTCTGAAATACTAGTTGAATAAAGTTTAATATTTAAATCTTGATTAATTAAAGGATTTTCAGCAATTGTATATGATGCTAAAAAAGTATCTACACTATTTTGATTTTCAAAAACTTGTTTATTTTTAAATCCTGAAATAGTAACTTTTTTAACATTTGAAGATATTTTTTGTCCATAAAAATTTTCTATAAAAATTTGATATTCAAAACTTATACTATTTGTTTTTAAATCATAAGTAAGATTTTTTAACTCTTCATTTTGATAATTATTATTTGTTGTAATTTGAATTTTTTCTAATTTAGCTTCTTCGGTAAAAGTATTTTCTTTATTGAGATAAGCAAAAGTAAAATTAGTTTTATTTAATTTTTCTTTTTCATTAGTTATTAATTGCTCTAAAGATAAACCTTGTTTAAATCCAGATATTTCTTTAGTTAAAATATCACTAATTATTTCAGCATTTAAATTAGTTTTTAAACTTTTTAAACGATATTGTAGAGTTACTTTAGCTTCCTGATTAACTTGTTCAATTATTTTTGGTTCAACTAATTCTATTTGATCATTAGAATTAGTTAAAAACTGTTCTGTTTTAGCATCTAATGCGTAAGTTTGATTTTTATTAGGATAATTAAAGTCAAAATTATTAGCATTTAAACGTTTTAATTCTTCATCTATAGCCTCACGATTAGCATTATCGTTAGTTTTAAAACCAAACATTATTGCTGATCAAATATCACTTTTAATTAACATTTTTTCTACTTGTGTAGATAATTGATATTTAATTTCTAAAGAACCAATATCATCATTAGCTTTAATTTCTTTAATTTGAATGTCAATATTTTTTTGTTGAGGATTAAATAAAGCTACTAAATCATTTTGCAAAACATTTGAAGCTTTAAAATCTTTAGTATTGCCCTTGCGATATAAAAAAATTTTAGAAACTTGTTTATCTTGAGCTATTTGATTCAACATTTGTTTATATTGATTTTGTAATTTTTCTAAATTATTAAAATCATTTAATTCAATAACACGAATATTTGAAGAAACATTTTCAAAGTTATTTTTTAAAGAAAAAAATTGATAAGCAACTTTTAAAGTTCCTTTAGTATCATTTTTTTCTTCTATATTTATAATTTGCAATTCAAAGTCATTATTTTGAGAATTGAGAATAAATTTATCTGTTTGTACTTGTGAAGGCAATGTTTGTGCTTTATTTTGATAATCAAGATTTAAAGTATTTATTAAATGATTTAATCTATTTTTTTCATTTTGTAATTCTTTTTGTTTTTGTTCTTGATTATATTTTTCTAAGGATTTAAAATTTTCAATAGTAAAATATTTAACATTTTCTAAAGTTTGTTTTAAATAGGAAACACTTAAAGTATAAGTTAATTTGACTTGACTTAAAGTATTGTTTTGTTCTATAAATTCTATGTTAGAAATTTTAATGTTATCATCAAGATTTTTTTCATAAATTAAATTATCTAATTGTGCTTGTGAAGCTAAAACATTACTTTTATTGACATAATCAAAACTAATTTCTAAGTTATTTAATTTTTCTTTAAGTTCTTTTATTTTTTTGTCATTGCGTTTATTAATACTATCAAAGATATTTAAATTAATAGTTCTAGTATTAGATGTTACTTCTTGTAAATTTTCTTTTGTGCTTTGTATTTGAATTTCTAGATCTAATGAACCATTTTGATCATCAATATTTTTAATAGCTAAAATTTTTAAATTAGCTTGATATAAAGAATTAATTAACGAAAAAGAATCTTTTTGATTTTCTGAAGGCAAAATTTCTTGAGCATTATTATAAGTTAATTCAAGATTATTTAAAAGCTCATCTAAACGTTCTTTTTCTTTATTTATTAATTCTTTAGTATTTTGATCATTTTTTGTTTGTAAATTATTGATTGTAAAATGTTTTTTAACTTGATACTTTTCATTATTAACTAATTTTTCTAAAGTATATTCAATTATTAATTGACCAGTTGTATCATTTGCTTGTAAAATGTTTAAATTAGTAATTGTTAAAGTTGAATCTAATTCTTTAAGATTATTTTTAATTTGTTCAATTTGAACATCTGAAGCTAAAATATTTAAATCATCCAATGAAAAAGTAACATTAATATTATTTAATGTTTCTTTAATTTCCATTTCATCACTTCGATTGTTTTCTTTACCATTCTTTTGTTTATTAACAAAAGTTAAATTAGTTAATTGCGCAATTCTTACTAAACTAGTGTAAGTTTGTTTTTTATAATTAAAAGTTAAATTATAAGTAAAGTTAATTACTCCATTGGCTTTATCAATTTGTCCTATTTGTAAATTGATCACTTTCATTTGATATTGATTATCTAAAATTGAATATTCAATTAAATTAGGATCAATTTTATCATTAATAATTTTGTCTTGCTGATAATTAAAATTGATTTTTGTTTGTGCAAAAATTAATGAACTATCAATTTTTTCTTCATTTTCATTAGTACAACTACTTGCTAAAGCAATTAACGATAAAGAAGACAAACTAAGCAAGGAAAAATATTTTTTAAATTTTAATTTCATAGTCAAACCTTATTTATAGTTATTTTTATTGTGCACAAATTTAATTAAAAATTATTTTTTATTGCGGCCTTGAATATCTTTTGCATTGTAAATTCATTCAGGTATTTTAATACTTGGATCATAAGCATTTAATTTCATAATGTTAGCTGCTAAAGAATTTTTATTTGCCATATTTCAAATTTCTTCTTTATTATCGACATAGCCAAAAAAGTTGTATTTATTAAAGGCTTTTTCACTTTGATTTCATAAATTTTGCTGATCGATAAAGGCTACTCCATAATAATAATGAGCAGCACTATTAATAGCACCAACAAAATTATTTTTATCATCCACTATTCCAGTACCACTAGATCCACCTCTTATTAAAATTGGCGTATAACTAACAGTATTTGAAAATCTTTGATAAAACTCACGATTTTCTAAAATAGGATTTCTATTAACAATATAACCTATTTGCATCGAAGCAGGAAAACCAGTAATATAACGATGAGTAGAAATAATTAATCTATTTTTAAATCTAGCAACATTATTAATGTTAGTAACATTATTTGCTTCTTGTACGCTATTAATAAAGTAGAAAATATTATCTTTATTAGTATCATGTAAATTTACATCATCTAATAAAAGCATTCTTTCTAAATTTTTAGCAGGACTAAAGCGCCCTTGTTTTTTACTATTTTCAATAGCTTGCTTAATATCTAAAATAAATACAGTTAAATCCACATCTAATTTATTTAAATTAGCTTTATTTTCACGATATTGTTTAAAACCAGTTCAAAAAATTAAAGAATCAACGTTAGTAACATTATCAAAGGTGTAAATAAATTGTTCAGCATCAGCAGAATAAGTTTCTTTAAAAGGGTTAGCTTGTGTAAATCTAATGCCTTGTGTTCAAGCTTGTTTAGTTGGATCATCAACAGTATTATTGTTATTAACCACATGATTATTTGTTACAAAATAATATCTGCCGTCATTAGGATCGTCACTAACTTTAGCTAACATCATAGCTGAACCGCCGCTTAAGCCTCCATTTCTCGAACCTATTCTTAAAGCTAAAGAACGATCATTATAATTTTTCATTCTTTGATCATCATAACTTAGATGCATTATTTCAATTGGTAGTTTATAACCTTCGTGTCATTTATAAAGTAAAGTTTCATTGGGGTTGTATTTGAACATTTCACCATGATTATAAGCTTCATTATAAATGTAAAAAGGCATATTTTCGTGTGTAATTGTTAAATTTTGATAATCAAATTTATTACTTTGATATTCGCTAAAAATTTCATTAGCAACATTATTTTCATATTCAATAGTTACTGAAGTACCATAATTACTATTAAAATAAACTGCTTTATTAGGATCAAATTTTTCATTTGGTACTTGATCATAATTAAATCTATATAAAGTTTCTGCAAAATTATTGCCAACTATTTTATATTCTTTAATGTCATTATCTATTAATTTATAAGTAAAATAAATACCATTTTCTTGTAATTCAAAACTTAATTCAAAATTAGCTTGTTGATTATTAACTAAATCTGTTTGTCCATATTTAATAATTTTTTTCTTATTAACTAATTCATCTCAATTTATTTCTACATCTAAACCTTTATCAAAACGCGCAATTCGATTAATACGATCTTGATCTAAATAAAGTAAATTAGTGAAAAAATGAAAATAAATTTTTGCATTTTGTTGTTCTCTATCAAATAATAAAGCTTGATAATATTCTTTTTTAAATAATCAAGTAACTTGATCTTGTTTTTTATTAATATCAAAAATAAGATCTTTGTAATTTAGATTAATCCTTCTTTGTCTTAAAATGCGATTATCATCAGCTAAAAAGATTTTTTTCATATCTTCTTTAACATCTAAATAACGATAAATAGATTCAATAACTTCTTTACTATTAGGTAATAATTCTTGATTTTTAAATCCTTTTAATTCATATCAAATATCACCACTTATTGTAGGTCTGCCACTTAAAAGTTCAAAATTTTTATATTGTAATTTAATAAATACTCTTGTTGCACTGCCATTATTTAAAATTCTAAAATCAGAAATTTCCACATTATTAACATTAGGCATTTTAAAATTATTATAAGCTACATCTTTAACTCTAACAATATTATGATTATTCAAAGTTTTATTTCTAAAACTTATTGCAAATTCTGTAGTAGTAATTTTACTTAAAGCCTCATAATTAATAATTAAATCATCATAAGTAAGATTATTAATTCAAGCATAAGGATATGCATTTAATTCATAATCATTATAAAGATTTTTTAAATATATAGTTTGCGGTGTTGCATATCTTTCTAATGGATTATTTTTTCTAATAAATCCTAATTTAAAAGTTAATTCAGTTTTGCTAGGACTTTGAACATCATAATAATAAATAAAATAATCTCTTAATAAAGTAGAAACATTTTGATTATGTTTAGGATCATTTTCTTGACTTATTTGTATAAATTGCACTAAATTATCATTGTTATTGACAATGTTTAAAAGTGAATTTAATTTTGAATAAGCTTTTTGTTCAACAATAATTGAAGGATTAAGAGTACGTCCAGTTCTTGAGCCAGGATTAGAACCATTATATGATGCTTGTACAAAATTATAGTTAAAATTACGACTATTTAATTTATTGATTAAATCTTTGGTTGTTTGATTAGGTTGAGTATATTGTTGATTTACAAAGTCATTTTCACTAAATCAATTATTGTTAGGCAAGTGATAATTAAAATCAATTTTTTGAAAATTTCTTAAAGTAAAGACTTTATTAGTTTTTAAATTAGTAAATTCACCATTTTTAAATAAACCTACTTGTACAATAGCAGTACCATCATAAAGATTATATAAAATATTATTTATTCTATGTGCTTGAGTTGAATCTAAAAATCTTAATTCATATTCACCAAAAGAAGGTAATTTATAAATTTGATTTAACTTATCATAAATTTGATCTGCGTAATAATATTCATGTGTTTTATCTGCTTGAATTTGAGTGTTTAATCAAATATTTTCAAAATCTGAATTTTGGATTCAACTAATATATTGATATAGTTGTGTACTTTGATCATCAACAAATAAATTATTAATAAATATTGGATAAATTATTTCTTGATTTTCTTTAGTAAATTTAACTAACATTTTGAAATTATTATTATCTTGTTGTACGAAAAAATTGAATTTATTATCTGTATTATTATCTTTAACTAAAGATAAAACTTCTTCTAAAATCCAATCATTTGTTTCAAATTCAAAAGTATTTAACAATATTTCTTTCATTAATTGACGATTTAACGTATCATCAACATTTAAAGTTTCAAAAGTGATATTTTTGTATTGGGGACTTTGAATTTTAATTTGATTAATTAATTTAATTAAATAATCTTTAACATATCAAGTTTGATTATTTTTAAGAGCTTCAATAAAAGTTTGTTTAGGTTTATATGTAATATTTGTTTGTTCTTTTTGAATAAAAGTATAAATATGTTTTTTATTGAAAAAAGAATTAGCTAAAGTAAAGTTACCCGCACGTAATTCAGCATCACTTATTTGATCATCAAGTAAAAGATTAGTAAATGATTTAATTAAATATTTATTTAAATAAAGATCAATAGTTAAATTTCATCTTGCCTCTTTGACATTAACTTGCACAATTTCATTATTAGTATTTCTGATATTTTTATTTTCTTCAATTATTTCAAATTTAGATTTATCTCAATTAATTTGATAATCATATAAATGATTTATTTTAGCAGTTTTTTTAATAAAAGCTTTATTTAAAATTTCTCTTTGATTATTTAAATTTTTACCTGATAATCAATTTAATAAATCTCAATCAATAGTATATAACTCTTCTATTTTAGAAATATTTAAATCTTTTATTCGTTCATTAAAATCATTTTCAAAATTAATCGTAATTTTTTTTGAAACTTCATATTCATCTTTAGAAGCCACTAAATCTAAATTTAATTGATTTAAATTGTTTGTATCAATATTTAAATTTTTTATTTTTAAATTTACATTGTCTTGATTTGTAAGGTTTAAATAAAATGAAGCATTATCTAAATTAATACTTGTTGCGTATAATTTGATATTAAAAGCATTTAAATCTTCTTGTTTAGTTTTTAGATCGTATTCATTAAGATATTGATTTAAATATGCTTTGGTTAAAGTTTCTTTTTTATTTAAAAAACCTTTTATAGTTACTGTTTTTAAATCAGAAATGATTTTATGTCCATAATAATCATCTTTAATTAAACGATATTGAAAAATTAAATTATTGTTTTGTTCATCTTTAACAATATTTTCAAATTCACTAAGATAAAAATCTTCTAAATCTTTACTTAAATTATTTTTTTGATAAATATTGTCTATATTTGCCTCTTCTATAAAAGTATTATTCTTATCATGATAATCAAACATTAAATCAAAATCATTAGCTTTTTTAGTTAAATTAATAACTAAATCTTCTAAAGATAAACCTTGTTTAAAATTAGTCAATTCTGTTGTATAACTTTGAGAAATTAAATTTTCTAAATTTTCTTTAGTACTTTGCAATTTGTAACTAAAAGTTATTGTTCCAAGACGATTATTTTTTCTTAAAATATTTAAATCAATAATTTTTAAATCTTCTAAATTAGTGGCAAAAAGTTGATCTTTAGTTGTATCAATAGCATAAATTTGTTCTTTATTTGCATAATCAAAACTAATTTTTTGTTGGTTTAATCTTGTTAATTCTTGATTAATTTGTTCTTGTAAAATTTCTTGATTAGTTAAAAAGTTATATAGATAAAATTGATAATTTTTTGAATTAACTTTAATTAAATTATCTTCATAAATTAAACGATAGGTAATTTCTAATTGACCTATTTGATCATCACTATTTAAAGTAATTATTTCAATTTTAGTGTTATTAAAAGTTGGAATTAAATTAGTTAATATATCTTCTTTATTAATAGATGAAGCTTTAATTTTTTCAATATTTTTATTAATTGCAAAAACTTTATTAATTTGATTATCAAGAGCAATATTATTAAGTTCTTGAATTTTATTTTCTTTCAATTGTTCTAAAGTAAGAAAATTGGAAAAAGTTAAATCTTTTTCTGCTGAAAATATTTCTTCAAAATTATTTTTTAAACTTTGTAGTTGAATATTTAAAGTTATTTTACCCATATTGTTATCATAATTTTGAATGTTTTTAATAATTAATTTAGCTTGTGAATCAATTTGATTTGCTCAATAAAAATTATTAATTTGTGCTAATGACGCTAGTGTTTTTTCTGAATTAGTATATGACAAAACAATATTATTTAACAATTGATTTAAGCGATGTTTTTCATCTTGCTTTAATTTATTCTTAGATATAAAACCATCTAATATAAATTCTTTTTCTTCGGAATTAATAATAACATTTTGTTTTTGAGTTTGTAATTTATAAGCTAATTTTACATAACCATCTTCATTATTAATTTCTTTAATGACTAATTCAACTATATTGAGATTGTTTTTTATTTCATTTGGCAAATCATTTTTTAATTGAGTTAAATCAAATTGATTTACAGTTTCTTGTTCTTTATTTTCATAAATAAAATTAATATTAAAATTATTTAATTGTTTGATTAAATTATTAATTTCTTCTTTACTTAAAGTATTTTCAATAACACTAACTGCTGGAATTTCTTCTGATGGTAGTTCTTCTTTTTTTATTTCTTTTAAAAAATCAGTTAATTTATATGTATATTTTTTACTTTGATATTTTCGATTTTTATAATCAAATTCTAAAGAATAATTGAACAAAATAGTTCCGTTAGCATTATCAATGTTAACAATATTAAAAGAAACAATTTTGATATTATATGAATTATTTAAAAATTCAATTTTTAAATTTTCTTTTGCAAAATCTTTTGCTTGAGTGTTTTCTTTGTTTGTATAAGCAAAATTAATTTTTAAATCATTAAAAATTTTTTCACTATCAAATATTTGTTCTTCGTTATTAAAACAACTAGTTGCTATTAAAGTTAATGATAAAGAAGAACTAAGTAATAGTGTTTTTTTAATTTTATTCATAATTACTCCTTTTTTAATTTAAAGCATAAAAAAATAAATTATAAATATTATACGTATAATATTTATTTAATCTTAGTAATTTATATTAAAATATTAAAAATTAAATAATTATCAAATATTTTTTAACTATTTTATAGTCTAATTAGTAAAAATTATAAATATTATTTTATTTTATAATTAATTTACTTATTAAAATAAACTTATTATCTAGTAGTATCATTATAGAAGATTCAAAAGATTATTAAGTTTTATATTAGAATAATTTCTAATTTTATTATCAATAAATAAAATTTTATTTTTTTTATTCTTTTAATTAGTTTAATATTTTGATTAATTGTTTTTAAATTTATTAAATTTAAAATAAAAATCGAAAAATTGTAAATGATGAAGTTATAAAAGAATATAAATTATTAATAAAAACAATAGTTAAAAATAAACATAAAATTTATTATAAATATTTTAAAAAAATGAAAATTAAATGATTTAAATAAGAAAATTAATTTTATTTAAATTTTTAAAATTTAATATTTTTACTTTTAAAAAGTAATCTTTTTGTTTAATTATTTTTTTATTTTGTTTTAGTTGTTAAAATAATTGTATGAATTTTAAAATAGATTTAGTTAAATTACCAGCCAAAATTTTAAGACAAAAATCACAAGAAGTTAAATTACCTTTGAGCGAAGAAGATGATTTATTGGCTCAAAAAATGATTTGACACGTTGATATTAGTCAAACTGAAAATAAAAAATATAATTTTCAACCTGCAGTTGGAGTTGCTGCCATTCAATATGGTATACCTAAGAGAATGTTTTACATTAATGGAGCTAATTTTATTAAAAATTCTGCAATTCCACAAAAAATATTAAAAGATGTTTTAATAAATCCTGTTATAATTTCTACTTCAGAATCATCAATAGCTTTAGAACAAGGTGAAGGATGTTTATCTGTTGGTTCTAATATTAAAGAACAAGATGGTTTTGTTCATAGAAAAAGCAGAATTTTAGCAAAAGCTTATTCATATACACAAAAAAAAGAAATAACTTTGGATTTGAACGGATATTTAGCAATTGTTTTTCAGCACGAATATGATCATTTGGAAGGAAAATTATTTGTTGATCATTTAAATCTTAAAGATCCTTGAAAAATTCAAAATAATTGTCGTTATATTGAGACAGAGGAGGCTTAATGTTTATAACCGAATGAATAAATAAATATTTTAATTTTAATCAGAATAATTATTTTTGATATATTCCTTTAATTTTTATAGCATTAACTATTTTAATAGCTTTTATAATTGGTTTTAAAAAAGGTTTTTGAAAATCAATCGGTTCTTTAATTGTTTCCACAATTAGTTGAATTGCTGCCTTGCCTTTAGCATTAATAATTTTTAAATTAATTCAACACTCTATTGTTTCTAAATTTTTTGAAGAAACAATTGGTATTGATGATATTTCTTATAATGAAATAACTACTATTTTAAAACCATTAATTTTAAGCTTACTTATAGTAATTGTTTATATTATTATTTGATTATTATTTTCTTTGATATTCTCTATAATTGCTAAATTAACAAGAATAAAAAAATTATTAACAAGACAAATAAAACCTAGAAAAAGAATCATTTCTCGTTTTTCAGGTGGATTAATTAAAGTTGTATCAACTACTCCATTTTTAGTTTATGCTACAAATGTTTTAGGGTTTGCTACAGGAAATAATTTTGTTGATACAGTAAATAATAAATTTTTTAATGTGGCAACTTTTAATCAAGCAAAAGGTATTTCAGATTATTTACCAGGTATTTTAATTGGTGCAGAATTAGCTACTCAAGAAGAAGCAAGAAATAATTTTACTAATTTTTTTGCTGCTTTAACTGATAGTAAAAACTTTATGATAGAAAATAAAGTTTTTGATGAAAACATTAGCAACATAACTTTAGATAAACAAGAATATAGAATTCAAATTGATCCATTTCAAAGTAAAATAACTGAAACTAATTTTGATAAATATTTAGAAGGCATTAAAAACGCGATTGAAAAATTAACTATTTTTGCTTCTAAAAACGAATCAACAGACATTTTTAGAGTTTTACTTTATAGTACTATTGAATATATAGATAAAGATCAAATTAAGCAAAATATTAGTAATTCTACTAAATTTCTTAATTTATTAAAAATAGATCTAAGTCAAATTAGCTTTACTTATAAACACAATCTTGATCCTAAAGTTAAAAATATAACACAATCATTATGAATGTTTACAGAAGATCAACAAAAAGCTATTAAAGAAACATTTTTAAATGTCTTTGGTTATCGTGGAATAGAAATTCCTAAAAAAGAAGATGGTAATATTAATAGCAAAAGTGATGAAGAAAAATATATGTATGTTCTTAATGAAATTATTGATAATGTATTTTTTGCCAAAGAATTAAAAAATGAAAACAAATAAAAAGGGTATAACACCCTTTTTTATTTATAATATTATTATGAATTTAAAAAATATTTTTGCAATGCAAAAAGAACTAGATCAAAAAATTGCGCAAAGAAAAGACTTAGCACTTAATAAAATCAAAACAAATAATAAACATCAACAAATGATGTTAGCTACTTTGATTGAAATTGCTGAATTTGTTAATGAAGTACAATCATTTAAATATTGAAAAAAACATAAATATGTTGATAAAGACAAAATTTTAGAAGAATTTGCCGATGTTTTACATTTTCTTGGATCCTTAGGTTATAAATATCATGTAGATGAAGAAATTGAACCATTAATTGTAAATTCAAAAAATATTAATGAACAATTTACCTTATTATTTTCTGCGGTAACTAAAGCAATGTTTCATACTAATAAATACAATATAAGTGAAATTTTTGCTTTAGTTTTAGGAAGTGCAAAATTACTTAATTATAGCGAAAAAGAAATTTTAGAAGCTTATGAGAAAAAAAATTTAAAAAATCATCAACGAATAATTGATAATTATTAAATTAATTTTAAAGGGGAGGAATATGAAAAAAAATAAAACTATATTAAATAATAATTCAAATAATATTAAGAATAATTTGCTTAATTTCTCCCAAATGAAACAACAAGAACTTTATAATTATTTTAATTCTAGTTCAAAAGGTTTAACACAAAATCAAATTGAATTAAATAAAGAAAAATTTGGTTCTAATAAATTAATTAAAAAAAGTAAAAACACTTTATGAAATAGATTATTTCATGCTTTTATTAATCCTTTTAATATCATTTTATTAATTTTAGTTTTTATATCTTTAGTAACAGATATTATTTTGCCTTTAGTAAGAAAAGAAAGTTTCGAACCTATTAGTGCTATTTCTACGACGATAATTATTTTAATCATGGTAATTATAAGTGGTGTTTTAAATTTTATTAATGAGAGCAAAAGTGCTGCTAGTGCCGAAAAATTAGTTAAAATGGTAAGAACTACTACAAGAGTAGAAAGAGAAGGAATTTTTTATGAAATTCCTTTAGAAAATGTTGTAGCAGGAGACATTGTTAATTTAGCAGCTGGTGATATTATTCCCGCAGATGTGAGAATTTTACGTGCTAAAGATTTATTTGTTTCGCAATCATCATTAACGGGTGAAAGTGATGCTATTGAAAAATTCGCACAAAACATTAATAATGAAAATGATACTAATATTACAGATATAAATAATTTAGCTTTTATGGGTTCTAATGTTATTAGTGGATCAGCTAAAGCAATAGTCATAATTACTGGGAATCAAACTTATTTAGGTCAAATAGCTCAAAAAGTAAATGAAAAACCTACAGAAAGTGATTTTGAAAAAGGAATTAAAAAAGTTTCTTGATTATTGATAAGAATAATGTTAATAATTGTTCCTTTAGTTTTTTTAATCACAGGATTTAAAGGCGATTTTCACAGAGATAAAACTTGATTGGATGCTTTAGCTTTTGCTATGTCTGTTGCTGTAGGTTTAACGCCGGAAATGTTACCTATGATAGTAACAAGCACCTTAGCTAAAACGGCTTCAAATATGGCAAAGAAAAAAACAATTGTTAAAAATCTTAATTCTATTCAAAATTTTGGAGCAATTGATATTTTTTGTACAGATAAAACAGGAACTTTAACTTTAGATCAAGTTATATTAGAAAAACATTTAGATGTTAATGGACAAGAAAATACAAAAGTTTTAAAATATGGATTTTTAAATAGTTTTTTCCAAACTGGTTTGAAAAATTTACTAGATTTATCCATTATAGAAAGAACTGAAGAATTGGCTGATGAAAATCAAATCTTACAAAATTTAGAGAAAAAATATTTAAAAATTGATGAAATTCCTTTTGATTTTCAACGTAAAAGAATGTCTGTTATTGTTAGTCAAAAAGAAAATAAAACTAATATAGAATTAATTACTAAAGGAGCTATAGAAGAAATTTTGAGCATTTGTAAATATATTGAATATAACAACAAAATTCAATTATTAACTAAAGAAATGATTAATAAAGTTTTAAAACATGTAGATTATTTAAATGATCAAGGAATGCGTGTTTTAGGTGTTGCTCGTAAAGATACCTTTAAAACAGATAAATATAATATTAATGATGAACAAGAAATGATTTTAATTGGTTATTTAGCTTTTTTAGATCCTCCTAAAGAATCGACAGCTTCTGCCATTAAACACTTACATAATTTAGGCGTGAATGTAAAAATTCTCACAGGAGATAACGCCCGTGTAACTAAAGCTATTTGTGCTAAAGTAGGCATACCTGTTGATAAAATAATGCTTGGTAAAGATTTACTTGATATTAATGATGAAGAATTAATTAAAATTGCTAATGATTATGATATTTATGCTAAATTAAGTCCTGATCAAAAGGCTCGTGTAATTAATGCTTTAAGAGCTAATAATCATGTTGTTGGGTATATGGGTGATGGTATAAATGATGCTCCAGCTATGAAAGTAGCTGATGTTTCAATTTCTGTTGATACAGCAGTAGATATAGCTAAAGAAACAGCCAATATTATTCTTTTAGAAAAAGATCTTAATGTTTTAGCAACTGGAATAATTGAAGGAAGAAAAACTTATGCTAATATGAACAAATATATCAAAATGACTGTAAGTAGTAATTTTGGTAATATTATAAGTATTGTTTTCGCTTCAATTCTTTTGAATTTTGTTCCAATGCTTGGAATTCAAATTTTATTTTTAAATTTAATTTATGATATTTCTTGTGCTGCCATACCTTGAGATAAAGTGGATAAAGATTTTATTAATAAACCACGCAAATGAGATAGTAAAAGTATTTACAAATTTATGTTTATTTTTGGACCAATTAGTTCTTTAATAGATATTTTGTTTTTCATAATTTTAAGATTTTGATTATTAGATCATTTAAATATAACAATGGATAATCAATTATATATAATGATTTTTCATACAGGTTGATTTGTTTTATCAATGTGAACTCAAGCCTTAATCATTCATTTTATTAGAACGGAAAAAATTCCTTTTGTTAATTCTTTTTCTTCGATAATGCTAATTTCTTCGACTTTTTTAGCTATTTTAATAGCTACATTAGTTCCATATTTACCATTTATAAATACAGCTTTAAAATTAACTCCTTTACCAGCAATTTATTTTGTTATTTTAATTGCTTTAGTTTTCTTATATTTAACTTTAATTTTAATTGCTAAACATTTTTATGTCAAAAAATTCAAAACCTTACTTTAAAAGATATTTATTAAAATATCTTTTTTAGTAAAATCTAAATATGCAAAATTATTTAAAATATTTATTTAATCCAATTGAACCTTATGAAAAAAATTATTTAAAAGTTGATCAAATTCATCAAATTTATTATGAAATAAGTGGTAATCCTAACGGACAAGCAATATTGTATGTACATGGCGGTCCTGGTGGTGGTACTTCTAAAATATCTAGAAGATTTTTTGATCCTCAACATTATAAAATTGTTTTATTTGATCAAAGAGGTTGCGGAAAATCTCAACCCTTTTTAGAATTAAAAAATAATACTACTTGAGATTTAGTAGAAGATATTGAAAAATTACGCAAAAAATTAAAAATTAAAAAATGAATTCTATTTGGTGGTTCTTGAGGAACAACTTTATCATTACTTTATGCTATCAAATATCCAGAAAATGTTTCAAAAATGATTTTAAGAGGTGTTTTTTTGGGTAGAAAAAAAGATATTTCTTGATTATATCAAGAAGGAGCTTCATATTTTAAACCATATGAATATCAAGAATATATAAATTTATTAAATAAAAAACAACAAAAAAATATTGTTGCTTCATATTATCACTTAATACATAGTGATAATAAACAACTTAAAGAAAAAGCATTATTAGCTTGAGCAAAATGAGAAACAATGCTTGTTTCAGTTAATAAAATAAAATTTAATCCAAAAAATCTTAAAAATCATAGTGCATTAGCACTTTTAGAAAATTGATATTTTTATCATAATTGTTTTATTGAAGAAAATTATATTTTAAATAATATTGAAAAAATTAAAGATATTCCTACTTTTATAGTACATGGAGAATACGATTTAGATTGTTTACCTTCAGCTGCTTTTGAATTGCATCAAAAACTTTTAAATTCTAAATTATTTTTAATTAAAAAAAGCGGTCATTCTCAAAGTGAAATTGGAATAACTAAAAAATTAGTAGAATTAACTAATTTTTTAAAAAATAACATTAAATCTACTTAAATTTGCTCAAAATTATAAATTAAAGCATTTTTTAAATATTCTAAAGCTTTTTCATAATTAATTTTTTTAGTTTTATTCAAATAATTAAATAATTTATTAATTTGACTTAATTTATTGATTTTTAAATAAAAAATTTGACAAAAATAAAGAAAAATATTTTTTATAGTATCTAAAAGAAAATCATTTTGTAAAAGTCAATGTAAATGATAAATTAGTATTTCAAAAGCACAATATGATAATTGTTTTAAATCAATTTGCATTTGTTTGTAAAAGGTATCAAATTCTAATGAAATTTGATATTTTTTTCAAATTCTTTCAAAAATTTCATATGTATTATTATGTATTAAAGAAATAATAATTTGATAATTTTTATCATTTGTTATTTCTTTTAAATCAAATAAAATTTGATACTCGTCATTTCTTTCTTTTCATAAAATTTGATAATTAATTAAGGTTTGTGATAATAAATCAAAAAGAATAGCCTTTTGATGCCCTGTATTTATATCACCTATTAAAAGAGTTAGTTTTTTGCGCATTTTTTCCTTTAAAAGCAAATTATTTATAATTTTATAATAAATATTATAATTAATATGTAAGAGTTAATATACTAATATATATTAACTTTAAATTTATTTATTTAATAATAATTAATTTAAGGAGAATTTATGACACCACATATTCAGGCTAAAAAAGAAGAAATTGCAAAAACAGTTATTATGCCAGGAGATCCTTTAAGAGCAAAATTTATTGCTGAAACTTTTTTAGATCCAGGTTATAAATTAGTTAATTCAGTAAGAAATATGTTTATGTTTACAGGAACATATAAAGGTAAACCAGTTACTGTAGCAGGTAGTGGAATGGGTTGCCCTTCAATAGGCATTTATTCTTATGAATTATTTAAATTTTATGACGTTGATAGAATTATTAGAATTGGTTCAGCTGGTTCTTATCAAAAAGATTTAGGTTTATATGAAGTTGTTTTAGCTTCAGAAGCATATGCTGATGGTGATGCTTATAGAAGAATTGCTTTAGGCAAAGAAGGTAGAATTGCTTTACCTTCAAGTAAATTAAATGAAGAAATTAAAGCAATTGCTAAAGCACAAAATACTAAATTAAATATTGGAAGAGTTCATTCTTCAGATGTCTTTTATTCAGCAGTTCCACTTGAAGAGAGAATTTCTGAATCTCAAGCACTTTGTGTAGAAATGGAATCCTATGCTTTATTTACTAATGCTGAAATAACTGGTAAAGAAGCAGCTTGTTTATTAACTATTAGTGATAATTTAATTACTCATGAAGAAACTAGTGCTCATGAAAGACAAACAGCATTTACTAAAATGATGGAAATTGCTTTAAATTTAGCTAGATAATAAAAAGTTTTATTTAAAGGAGAATATATTATATGACACCACATATAAATGCTAAAAAAGGCGAAATTGCAAAAACAGTTATTATGCCAGGAGATCCTTTAAGAGCAAAATTTATTGCTGAAACTTTTTTAGATCCAGGTTATAAATTAGTTAGTGATATAAGAAATATTTATATTTATACTGGCACTTATAAAAATAAACCAATATCAATAGCAGCAAGCGGTATGGGTATGCCTTCAATGGGTATTTATTCATATGAATTATTTAAATTTTATGATGTTGATAGAATAATAAGAACCGGCTCAACCGGTTCTTACTTAAAAGAATTAGGAATGTACGAAATTGTCCTTTGTACAGAAGCAATAGCTGATAGTGATGTTTTTAGAAAATTAGTAGCAAAAAAAGAAGGAATAGTTAATTATCCTTCTGCAAAATTAAATGATGAAATCAGAGCTATTGCCAAAAGTAAAAATATTAAATTAAATGAAGGAAGAATACATACGTCTGATGTATTTTATTCTTGTTTAAATTTAGAAGATACAATTGCAAAAACTAAAGCAATTTGTATTGATAATGAAACTTATGCATTATTTACTAATGCAGAAGCCTTAGGCAAAGAAGCAGCAAGTATTTTAACAGTTAGTGATAATTTAATTACTCATGAAATTATTTCAGCTCATGAAAGACAAACTGCGTTTACAAAAGTTATGGAGATTGCATTAAGTTTAGCAAAATAAAATGAGAGTAGTAGATTTAATTGAAAAAAAACGTTTTAATCAAAATTTAACAAAAGAAGAAATTGAATTTTTATTAAATTCTTATGTTAAAGGAGAAACTCCTGATTATCAAATGTCAGCTTTTTTAATGGCAGTTGTTTTTAATGGTATGAATAGTCAAGAGTTAGCTCAATTCACTAAAACAATGATGTATTCTGGTGCAACAATTGATTTAAGTGAAATTCCAGGAATAAAAGTAGATAAACACTCTACTGGAGGAGTTGGTGATAAAACCACTTTAGCAGTTGGCCCAATTGTTGCGGCTTGTGGCGTACCGGTTGCTAAAATGTCTGGAAGAGGATTGGGTCATACAGGTGGTACAATTGATAAATTAGAATCAATACCTGGTTTTAGTGTTGAATTAAGTGACAAAGATTTTATCGAACAAGTAAAAAAACATAAAATAGCAATAATGGGACAAAGTCAAAATTTAGTTCCTGCTGATAAATTATTATATGCATTAAGAGATGTTACTGGCACAGTACAATCAATTGAATTAATAGCTTCAAGTATTATGTCTAAAAAATTAGCAACTGGATCTGATGCTATTCTTTTAGATGTTAAATGTGGTAATGGTGCATTTATGAAAAATCTTGAAGAAGCTAAAGCTTTAGGTAATGCTATGATTGCTATTGGTAAAGAATTAAATGTTGATGTTAGAGCAGAAATAACTAATATGAACAGACCAATAGGAAGAGAAATAGGTAATAAAAATGAAGTTTTAGAAGCTCTTTGAACATTAGAAGGTAAAGGTCCAACTGATTTTAACGAATTAGTATATTCTTCATGTGCAACTATTTTACTTCAAGCTAAAGCAGTTAATACTTACGAAGAAGGTTTAGAAAAAGTTAAAGAAGTTATCAAAAATGGCACAGCTAAAGCTAAATTTAAAGAATTTATTACTTTACAAGGTGGTAATTATAGTGCTATAGAAGATCCTAAATTCTGAAATCCTAAATATAAATTAGAAATAAGATCTGATCAAAAAGGTTATTTAGATATTTTTGATTCATTAACTTTTGGAAAAGTAGCAATGAAATTAGGTGCTGGAAGAGCAACTAAAGCAGATAAAATAGATTTTGAAGCAGGTATAACATTAAATAAAAAAACGAATGAATGAGTTGATAAAAATGATCTTTTATTTACATTATATTCTTCAAAAGAAATTGATATTGAATTAGTTAATGAATTGAAACAAGCTTTTAAATATAATAATGAAAAAGTGGAAAATAAAATTATTTTAGCTAAATTAAGCTAAATTATTTAAGAGGTTATTATGAAAGAACAATACAATAGAATGATTGATCATACTTTATTAAAAGCTGACACTACAAAAGCTCAAATCGATAAATTATTAAATGAAGCAAAAAAATATAATTTTAAAACAGTATGTATTAATAGTGCTTGAATTCCTTACGCAAAAGAATTTTTAAAAGGAAGTGAAACTGGCATTACTACAGTTGTTGGTTTTCCATTAGGAGCATCATTTTCATCTGTTAAAGCTTTCGAAGCATCTGAGTCATTAAAAGCTGGTGCAGATGAAATTGATATGGTTATTAATATTGGTAAATTAAAAGATAAAGATTATGATTATGTGTTAAATGATATCAAAACAGTTAAAGCAGCTTGTGGAAAGAATATTTTAAAAGTTATTGTTGAAACTGCATTACTAACACAAGAAGAATTAGAAAAAGTAACTGAAATTGTTGCTAATTCAGGTGCAGAATTTATTAAAACTTCAACAGGTTTTTCAAGTCGTGGTGCTTCATTAGAAGATGTTCAAATCATGCAAAAAATTGCACAAGGCAGATTATTAATAAAAGCAGCAGGTGGAATTTCTAATTTAAATGATTTAGAACAAATGTATCAAAGTGGCGCAACTAGATTTGGTACTTCTCGTTCAGTATCGATTCTAGAATCTACAGAAGCGGATCCAAATTCATATTAATATTAAAAATAAAAACGGTATTAACCGTTTTTTTAATGAAATTGTCTATTTTTTTTTTTTTTTTTTTGAAGTTTATATTATTTTAAAATTAATGTAATATGTTATTTATATTTTGCTTCGGGAGAAATTTATAATGAAAAAATTATTTAATTTTAATCTTTCTAAATATATATTTGCAATAGGTATATCTCTGATTGGTTCTGAAGCATTTAAAATTTCTTCAGCTATTTATATTTATAAAATATCTGGTGATTTTTGACTAGTTACTTTATTATATTTACTTATTCAATTACCTTCGATAATTATTTATTTTTTCTCTCATAAATTAATTAAATTATTTAAAGATAAAACAGCATTATTATTAACAGATTTATTAAGCGCCTTATTTCTTTTAGTTGTTTTTCTTATATCGCTTTGATATTTAAATTTTCATTTCTTTTCTATTATTTTAATTGTTTTATCAACTTTGTTAGGCACTATACACTCATACCGTTTTATTCATTTAAAAAATATAATTTATCACTTAGCAACTAATGACAAAACATTGAAAGCATTTAATATAGGCAATTCTTTTGCAACGTCAATTGGATTTGTATTTTCGCCTTTAATGTCATTTTATTTATATAATTATCTAGAATTTTATTGATTAATAGTTTTTAATATTTTAACTTATTTAATTTCAGGTTTTTTATATTATAGTTTAAAAATTAATCAAGAACCTTTTGAATTTACTATTGAAAAACAATTTACTAAGAATAAAAGGAAAATTTTAAGTTGAATTTTTGTTTTTAGTTTCTCTATTTTAATTGGTATATTACTTTATCCAAGACAAACTGGATTAATACAATTTTTTAATTATATTAATGATTATAAGTATAATGAATGATCTTTTTGATTCACATTAATTATGTCTATCAGTGGATTATTGGCAACTATTTTATTAATGTTGTTAAATCATTTTAATAAATCTAAATTAAAATTACATCTTTTAATGTTAATAATGCTTATTTTAGTTTTTTCTTGAATTATTATGGATAAAATAATAACTTCAAGATATTGAATTTTTATTTTATATTTTGTTATTAACGCTATGCAACAATTTATTTTTAATATTTCATTGCCTTCTTTTTATTCACAATGTTATAAATTATTTAATAAAAATGATTTTCACAAACAAAATGGTTTTTCGCTAATAATTAGAATTATTATTTCTAGTTTATTTATAATTTTGTTTACTTTTATAAATAATCAATTTAATTATTATTGAGCATATTTAATTTATTCATTTGCAATATTATTTTTATCTATAACAATAATTTTTTCATATATTTATATTTTTAAAACAGAAAATAAAAATACAAAACTAATTAATAAATTTTATTCTTCTAAAAAAACTTTCAAAGATTACGAAGAATATACTAAAAATGGTCTTTGATATTCTGAAAAAATAATATTTAAAAAATATTTTCCAAACAAAGAAGCAAATTTAAAAATTTATGATATTGGTTGCGGTTTGGGTAGAACTACTTTTGCTTTAAAAGAACTCTATCCTAATGCAATTATTGATGCTATAGATATTAATAAAAAATTTATTAAAATCTGTAAAAAAAGAAATAATAAACAATCTTCAATTAGTTTTAAAGTTAAAAATATTACAAAAATTATTGATAATAAAAATAAATATGATTTAATATTTTTCTCATTTAATGGTATTACTAATATTTTAGATGAATTAGAAATCAAAACTACCTTACACAATATTTTTAATTTATTAAAAGAAAATGGTAAATTTATTTTTACTATTCATGATATGTTTTCTAGACAAGAATATGCTAATTATTGATTAAACGTAGTAAAAGTTAATGATTTAGAATTATTTTCTTCAAAAAAGGTTTTAACTAATAAACAAAATAATATTTTAATAAAAAATAGATTTTATACTCCAAACGATATGCAAAAATTATTATCTCAAGAATTTAATTTTAAGATTTTAGAAGTTTTTAAAAGAGATGAAAATAAAGAAGAAGAATGAGTTAAAAAAATTTCTACACCTTTATTATTTTATATTGTTGAAAAATAGTTTAATAAACTATTTTTTTAATTACAATAATTAAATTTATTAAAATATTAATTTATATATTAAAATTAATTAAGTTATTACAATAAAATAAAAAGGAAAAAATGAAATCAATTGAAAAATATATAGCTACTTATTTTTTAAAAACTAGAACTATTTTAGAAAAATATAATGCTAATAATATCATTAAACTACAATTTTTTCAAAGACACAATCAAGCACTTCTTGGCGGAATGAATGAAGTTTTAGAATTATTAGAAAAATATACTGACATTTCAAAATATCAAATCAAATATTTGCCTGAAGGCACAATAATAAGTGCTAAAGAAATTGTTTTAGAATTAGAAGGCAAATATCAGGATTTTGGTATTATGGAAGGTTTGATTGATGGAATTCTCTCACGTTCAACAACTATAGCCACTAATGCGTATGAGTGTGTTCAAGCAGCAAAGGGTAAACCAATAATTTTTATGGGTGATAGAATGGATCATTTTTTAATGCAAGAAAGAGATGGTGATGCTATAAGATTGGCAGGTGTAAATATTATGTCAACTGATGCTCAAAATTTACCAAATAGTCAGTTGGAACCTTTTGGTTCATATCCTCATGCGTTAATTCAAAATTTTAATGGTGATATTAAAGCTGTAACTAAAGCTTATTATGAAATGTTTCCTCAAGAAAATGTTATTTCTTTAATTGATTATCATAATGATGTAATAAGAGATGCTAGATTATCTTATGAAGCTATAGGAGATCAACTTTGAGGAGTGAGAGTAGATACATCTGCTTCTATGAAAGATCATATGTTTGATAATGAAGAAGATAATCCTAAGTTTTATGGAGTTAACGTTGAACAAATAAAAAGACTAAGAAAAGCTTTGGATCAAATGGGAGCCAATAATGTTAAAATAACTGTTTCTTCTGGTTTTACTCCTGAAAAAATCAAAGAATTTGAAGATAATAACACTCCAGTAGATTTTTATGGTGTGGGTCAATTTATTTTTCAACCGCGTTGTTATTTTTCCGCTGATGCAACAGTTTTAAATGGTCAAAATCAAGCTAAAGAAGGACGTCAATATCAAAACAATTCAAGATTAATTAGATATAGCAAATAATGATTATTTTTTATAATGTCCTAATTAATTTAGCCTTTTTTATAGCTGGTTATTTATTCATTGGATCATTTAATACTTCAATTATTCTAAGTTATTTTTACAAAAAAGATGATGTAAGAAAATACCATAGTCAAAATGCAGGAGCTACTAACAGTTTAAGAACATTTGGTAAACGTTTTGCTTTAATTGTTTTTATAATTGATTTTCTTAAAGTAGTGTTAACTGTTTTAATAGCTGCTTTAATAGTACATAATATAATTAATGTTTATTTTCCTTTTCAAGTTTTTGTATCTCCTCAAGTAGCAGGATTTGGGGTTGTTGTTGGACATATTTTTCCTATTTATTTTAAATTTAAAGGCGGCAAAGGTGTTGTGTGTGCAGCGTCGTTAATTTTAATGATAAACGTTATTGCTTTCATTATTGCTTCAATAATTTTCTTTAGTATATTAGTTAAAAGAAAAATAGTTTCATTAGCATCAATTAGTGTAGCATTAGTTATGTTGCCAATGATGTATAATCCTTGATTTACACAAGGAATTTTAGGATTTTGAATTAATAATGTAGAACATAATGATGATATTATTAAATTTTTAGTTTCTTATTGATATGTAACACCTATTATTTTTACTTTGACAGCACTTTTAGTCATAATAATGCATCATTCGAATATAAAAAGATTAATTAAAAAAGAAGAAAGAACATTAAATTTAAATAAAAAATAACATAAAAAATATCCATAAAATATTGGATATTTTTTAAATATTTTGTCAATATATATATATATATAAACATATCTTATTAAAAAATATGTTTTTTTTATCTTCCTTTTCTTTGTTTATATTCTATTTTGTTATTGTTTAAATCATATATTAAAGAAGTATGTACTCCATTATTAATATCATCTAAAAACCACTTATAAATAACAGAGACATAACTTTTGACTAAATTATTAATATCTGGATAAAACGTATAATATTTTTCATCATCATCTATTTCTTGTAGTTGTTTGTCTTGTTGGAAGAAAAGCGCTTTCTCGATAAAATATTTAGTATCTCCGGCGTAAAAATCCTTTAATAATAAAAACTTGTCGGTGTTAGAAAAGTCTTTATCTATGCTTTGACAATGTTTAGTCGCGATTTCTTGATAAAATAATTCATTATTTTCTTCATCAAACAGACTATTAACCTCATCTTCACTTAAATAATCTTGACTATCAGGAATAAAAAGGTCTTTATTATTAATCATACTTTTAATTTCTTTTAAATAATCTTGGTAAATTTCTTTAAATTTTTTATCTCACTTGGTTAGTTTTAATGAAGTATGTGGAACATAATAAAAATTATTTTTAAATCTTTCAAACTCCTTTTCATTGTTCAAATAACTATCTATGATAATATTAATATTTTCAGGTTTGTATTTTTTTACGTAATCATTCATTTCTTATCTCCATTATTTATAACCTATTATATTGTAATATAAACAAGTATTTGTTTTGTTTTAAACCAAAATAAACAAAAAACAAAGTTTAACATTTTTTCATTCTTTTTCTTATACTTCTAAATTGATGACTAATTCTTCATTATCAACATAATTAGAAAGTTTTTGTTTATTCCTTTTAAAGTCATTAATTATTCTAATTTTTCATTTAATAAACCAAGTTTTTCATTTGAACTTAATTTTCTATTATCAATTATTTTTTGTTTTTCTAAACAATTATTCATTCAAAAATCTAACTACTCATTTTCCTTTTGAATTAAATTTAAACTGCTTAAATCAATTTCATTAAGTGCTATTTTTGCTTTTTGGATTGTTTCCAAATCATGCAATGTTTTTGGTTGAATATTTTGTATCGTTTCTTTTCTACTTTGTTCTATTTCTTCTTGTGTTTTAACACAACAAGAAATGACAATCATAGAAAATAAACCAGTAATAACAACTGCTTCTAAATCTAAACTAACTAATTTTTTAAATAATTTCATAATTTCAATGTTTCTTTTGATATTTTGTTTTTATTCTTATATATATATATATATATATTAAAAATATAAATAAATTTAAAGAAAACATTTTTACTGCTAAAATTCAAATCATTAAAATTTAAAAAAAAATAATTACTGAAATTAAAAATAATAATTTTACTGCATATTAATGAAATTGATGTTTATTATGATAGTTCTATTATATTTCAATTTTTTTATTTAAAGATTTTAAAAACTTATATCAATATCATATTGATAAATTAATTAAAAAAGTTTTATATTCTAAATTTGAAAATACTATGTTATATTTTTATATCATTAATAAATAAACAACAAAAAAATAATATTAAAATAAAAAAACACCTTTTATTTAAACTTACCAGTTTATTTAATAGGTGTTTTAAAAAAATATTTTTAAGCCTCTTTAGCTAAATTAATTAATAATTTAAATGTGTTTGGTTCATTAATAGCAAGTTCTGAAAGCATTTTACGGTTAACAATAATGTTAGCTCTTTTTAAACCATTAATAAATCTAGAATAACTTAAACCCTCAGCTCTTGTAGCTGCATTAATACGAGCAATTCAAAGTTTTCTAAAATTACGTTTAACTTGTTTTCTATCTCTAAAAGCATAAGTTCATGATTTAACTACTGCTTGTTTTGCTACTTTATAACCAATTGATTTATGTCCAAAATAACCTTTTGCTAATTTTATTCATTTTTTACGTCTTGCTCTTGTAACTGTTCCACCTTTTACTCTCATTATTTCTCCTTTACAACAAAATAATTAAATTACTGTAATAGTCCATAAATGTAAAAGTTATTAAAACATAGCTTTAAATCTTTTTAGATCAGAAGCATGCATTAAAGCACGTTTACGAGAATGACGTTTTTGTTTAGTAGTCTTATTTTGGGCTAAATGTGAACGATAAGCTTGTTCACGTAGAACTTTACCAGTTCCTGTAACTTTAATACGTTTTTTTAACGCACTTTTAGTTTTCATTTTAGGCATAATCTCTCCTTAAAAAGTAGAGTGTGAATGTAGAATTCAACTTTAATCAACTCTAACTTTATCTTTTGTAGTTGATTTATCTACTAAGTTATTTTCTTTTTTGTATTTACTTATTTTAGTTTTATTAGGTTGCAAATATAGATCTAAAAATCTTTCATTAACTAATGTTGCTTCTTTGGTAATGTCTGAAATATCTTCAAGTAATGCATAGAATTGGTTCAATTTTTCTTCACCTAATTCTTTTCTTGCTAATTCTCTACCTCTGAATTTTAAACTAACTTTAATTCTATCGCCTTCTAAAAGAAACTCACGAGCTTTTTTAGCTTTAATTTTTAAATCATTATCACCTATCATAGGTGTTAATCTAATTTGGCGGTTTTGTACAAAAGTTTGTTTTTCTTTATTAGCTTTTTCTTTCTTTTTACGTTCATATTTAAATTTTCCATAATCTAACATACGAACAATAGGTTTAGGATCTACACTTATTAAAACTAAATCTAATTTTTTTTCTTTTGCTTTTTCAATAGCTTCTAATGTGTTAGATACACCAATTTTTTCACCATTTTCACCGATTACAAAAACTTTCTCAAAAGGAATATTTTCATTAATCATATGTTCTGGTGTAGGTTTTTTACTTTTGTTATTTACTTGAATAATAAACTCCTAAATAGATAAATTTTTTATATACTACTTAAAATACACTGACTTTAATTGTAGCTTAAGACCCAAGATAAATATTATCTTCGGGTGAGATAATTCTACTTTCTGCAATTATTAATATTGCTTTTTTATTCTAACATATTTTTTATTTTTTAAAAATAAAATGTAGTATATATACTACATTATTTTTTTATTACGCACCAAAAGCATCATAATCGCTTTTGTATTCTTCTTTAGTTGTTAAATTATATTTATAAGCTCTTTCAATTGCTAAAATATTTTCACTTATCATTTGACCTTCACTATTTTCAAGTGAAAAGTGTAAGTGATCAGCTCCATAACGAATGATTTTAAAATAATCTTGTAATTTTAAAAGTTCAGTTTGTTTTCAATATCTAGGATTATCTTTTCAAAAAATTTGTAGTTTTAAAAATACTCCTTCAGGTCTTTCAACATTAGCAACATATTTATAATCTATATTTTGATTTAATTTATCATCATTAAATTTAAATTTTATTAATCTACGTGCAATTAAATATTCAGCAGTAAATTGTCTTAAATTAAAATTTAAAACTTGAGGAATTTTATTTATTTGTTCATTTATAACTTTATTATCACGATTTAATAATTTATTTTCTTTAGCTAAATTTTGAATTTCTTGAATTTCTTTTTCGATTTGCTTTTGATCTAAAAATAAAGTAAAAGCTTTATTATTAATAGGATTTTCATAATCGTTTTTAAAATCATTATAATTATAATTTTGATTAGTATCTTTACAGCTTGTAGCAAGAACAATTGGTAAAGTTGAACAACTTGATAAAAGTAGTAAATTTCAATATTTTTTTATTTTCATTCTAATTCCTTATTATTTATTTTTTATGCATTTATTTTATAAAAAATAGTGTTTTTTTCATTGTTTAGTAGCTATTCAAGCAATAATTCTTAATATGCGTGATTTAGTATAACGCTTAGATGTAGTTTTGTTTAAAAAAGAATTCAAATCTTGTTCACTTACGTGTTTTAAAAGTAAATTTTCTATACCTTCATTTATAACATTTAGTTTAATTATTTTATTTCAATATTTTTTATTTTGAATATTTTGTTGAAATTTTTTATACATTTTTTGGTTAGAATCTTGATATTTAATTTTTTTAATAGGCGAATATTTATTTAAAGTTTGATTATTTTGTATTAAAGTTCTCAAATAAGAAGCTGAAGCATAATTTGTTTGAGGTTCTAAAGAATGAAAAGCAATATTACGCTTTATTGTATAAACTTTAATTTGATACTTTTTGTTAAGAATTTCTTTAATGTATTCAAAACCTAAAATATCATTTGGTTGTAAATAATTTTTGCCACTTAAATCTTTTAATGCCAAAGCATAAGCTTTAGGATATGCTAATTTTTCAATTTTTGAGTAATATTTGATTTTTTTATTTAATTGTTCTTGATTATTTTTGATTAATTTAGCTAAATAAAACATTTCTTCACAATCATTACTTTCAGAACCAAAAACTAATTTATCAATTTTGACTTTAACTAATTTTTTAAGTGCATTTTGAGCGAAAATATGTGCTGCTTGAACCGTTTCTCTAAATTTAAGCTTAATTATTTTATTAACACCATATTTTTTAGCTAAATGTTTTCTTTTTCTATATGATAGAACTATTTTTTCTCCACGCTGTGAATATTTATAGCTCATGACGATTGTAATTTTTTCATTAGGAAATTTTTCTTTAATTCAATTTAATTGTCTAATATGACCGTTATGAAAAGGATTATATTCTACTACTATTCCAATCATTTTTTACCTCAAAAATCTTGAAAAAAATAATTTTAAGCTATAATATTAATATATTTGCCCAAGTGGTGGAATGGTAGACACCGTAGACTCAAAATCTACTGCAGAAATGCGTGCAGGTTCAAGTCCTGTCTTGGGTACCATATATTTTTAATACCGCCTAACAATTTTGTTAGGTTTTTTTATTTCAATTTATTTAATTTAATTAATTTATAATTAATTATAATTAAAAATAAAATATAAGCTTGAATTATTTAGTATCTTAAAAGGAGAAAATTATGATCAATAAAAAAAACTTAAAAAAGAAAATAGTTTTTAATAGTGTAATTGGTACTAGTGCTATTTTACCTTTTATTTTTTTAAGTGTTAATACTCAATTATCACAATCGACTGTTTTTAATGAAACTAACACAATTGATAATAATACTTTACAAACTAAATATCCAAATGAGAGAATTTGAACTACCAAATATTTTGTTAACTCTAATAATTTGAATAACAATTTGGCAACTGATAATAATTTATTTAAAAAAGATTTAAATCTTTATAAAGTAACATATAACAATAATAATGCAATAACCACAGAAGTTAATAATGCGTCTCAAATTAGTGATATTTGAAAAAATCCAGGACAAAATAATAATTTATTTTTGACACAATTTCAATTTGGTAATTCAAGTAGTTCATTAGATAATTTTCAAAGATGATATCAAGGAGCTATTTATATTTCCAAAGATTTACTTTTTAGCAATCAAATAACTTTTGAATTATTTAGAAGAGAAAATAATCGTAATGTAGGTGTAGGTCAAACTATTGGTTTAAGACCAGTAACAAGCGGTTCAAATACTAATGTTACAAAACAAATGTTTAGTAATTCAAAAACACCAAGTAATCAAAGAACTTTAGCTAATTTTAATATTTATGAACCTTTTGAATATGGTGGAGATTTTGATCCTCAAGGTTCTGAAAGAACGGGTAAAATTGTTAGTTTAAAATATATACCTCTTTATGATGGAGCAAAAAATAATAGTAAATTTAATAGTGATAGAGTTGCTGATGCATTAATTACTAATTCATTTAAAAATGCCACTAGAGAAATTGATTATGGAATTGCAAATCGTTATTTAAGTTTACCTATTAATACATCTTGATCAAATTTAAATTATCATCCTAATTACAAAACCACTAAAGATGCTCTAAAAAATAATTTAGGTGCAGTGATTTTTTTTGAAGCTCGTTCGGCAGTTAATTCTGGCGTTGCTCCTTTTTTAAATGTTGTTTTCCAAGTTAATCAACACAATAAAAATAATTCTAATTATCAACATGGTTATGAATCTTTTTTAGGTATTGGTTTAAATAGACCTAATGCTAATAATACCACTCAAGCTCAAGTAGGTTTTGTAGCTCATAGTTTTAAAAACTATACAAATAAAATTAATGTTATTACAACTGAATCAGTAGATCAAAATACAATTAATTTAATTAAAAAATATAAAATTGATCAAAAAGAAAATTTACTCTTTCCTAAAAATTCAATGTACGTTTATAAAAATAACACTAATAGTAATAATGCTAATAGAGTTTTTGATATTAAAAAGAATAATTTTAATCAAAATGCTAAAATTGATTATACTTATAAAACTAAAACTTCTTATGTTTTCAATGATATTGAGCAAAGAATTCAAGATTATAAAATTCATATTTCTAATTACGATACTAAACTTTGAAAATATACTGTCAATGATTCAAATAATCATAATTTCATCAATTCTAAAACCTTAGGAGAATATAGAACTAACTGAGGCCAAGTTGATATTACTTGAGATTTAACAGATCGAGCTAAATTAGATAAAATTTTAGAAGTTCAAGAGTGATTAACAAGAGCTCAAAAAACACAAATTAAAAAAGAATATGCACGAGATTTTGCAAATAATAATGCAGTTAATTTAAAAAATAATCCTTCTAAAAATTTAAATCAATGAATTAGTTACATTGAAGAAAATAATACTAATCAACAAATATTTGAACAAGAATATTGAAAATTATTCAATCGTATTTTTGATGGTTCAGCAGTTGATGCTAACAATACTTTATTAAATTGAGTAAGTCAAAGAGCAAATTTTATTTATTGAGATGATGAAAATAACAAATTGACTGCTTTGTATTTACTTTTGAATAATTTAAAATATGCTGCTTTTAGATCTAATTTTAATCAAAACAGTAATGATTATTTAGTTAGAACGCTTAATAATGAAAATGATTACAAAGATTTAACTTATATTAAAAATCAAATTAGTGAATTGCAAAAAATTAATAAGTTAACTTTTAATGGTTATGCTAACATTAAAAAAATTTATGATAATCTTAATACTTTAGATATTATTCAAGAGCAAACTAATAATCATTACAATCGTCAACAAGTTTATAGTTTTTTAAAAAATGAAATTATTCAACTTTCAACCCAATTAGTTACTGCTCCTACAACACAAAGCTATAATGAAGGTCAATTAAAAACTTTTATTACTTATTGAAATGCTAACAAAATCACTCCTTTAAAAACAATTGAACAAGCTACAATAAGAAAAAATAAACTATATCAAGCTATTAAAACTTTAATTAATCAAATCAATCAAATTGAAAAAACCATTTATTTTACTGGTGGTAAAGATTTTACTAATTGAGAAGGTTATAAATATCGTTCAACTTATCAAACTAATAAAAATAATTTAGTTAATACTTTTAGAGAATTTCAAGGCTCAAATCAAACACTAAATACTAATTTATTTAAAAATAAAGAAGAATTAATTAAAGACAATGATCTTTTAGATTATCAAAATGTTAATAATAACACTTTATTAGCAAGAAAATATAAAGAATTAGCTAATAAAACTTTAGAATCTTTATCAAATATTTTTGCTAACGGTGCAGATTTAGCAGCATGAATTAATCAAAATTGATATTTAACTGAAGAACAAAAGCAAAATTTATTATTTAAAAATACTTTCATGCATTCTTTAAAATCAAACAAAGATTTTAAAATTAATAATCATTTAATAAGTTTAAATAATTATAGTTTAGATACTAATAATAATTTTAGTCTTATTGATAAAACTAATGAAGTTGATGAAGCATTAACTAATTTTGCTAGTGTAGTTTTTAATATGACAATTGATAATTGAGTTAATAAAATTAATAAGGAATTAACTAATTTAACTTTAGCAACAAAAAATAATATCATCACCAATATAAGAAATATTATTAATCAACAAAAAGATATTGTTAAAAAAAGTGATCAAGAAGCTAAGAAACTTTTTGAGCAAGCTAAATTAATTGATCAAGAACAACAAAGAATTAATCAATTAGTACAAAATTATCAAAATAATCAAAGCAATACATACTCTTTTGATTATAGTGATAAAGCAATAGGAACTAATAGAGCTATTTTAGATCAAGTTACTTATAATTTGAATAATTTAGAAGATGTTGCAATTGAAAAAATTAGTATTACTGATCGTACTGAAACAACAATTAAAGTTATTTATCGTTTAATTTCAACTAAAAAACTAACTTATAATAATGAACAAATCAAAACAACAATAGCTTCTAATACTTTAACTTCCAAAGTTATAAGTAATTTTGCTAATAAACAAGATAGTGAACGTTATGTTAATCGTATTGATTTACATAGCAAAGCAAGTAAAATTATTTTAGAATATCAAGATAATTTAGCTAATATCACACCTGATGAATTAAATACAAGTAAAATTATTTTTAAAATTAAAAACGATAAAAATCAACTTGTAGATTTAGCTAGTGAAAAAATGCTTGTAAGAAATATTATCATTAACACACCAACGCATAATGATTTAATTAATGGTAATGTTTTTATTAGTTATACTTTAGAAGAAATTAATAATCCTACTAATAGTTATTTAGTTAATGCAAATAATTTTAAACAAAACACTACAGAAGAAGAATTAAAAACTATTAGATTAAATAATTTAAAAACGGAAATTAAACGTTTAAATGAAGCTATAACAAATAATCAAGTTTTTAAAAATATTGAAAATATCAATAATCTTAATTCTAGAAAAGCATCTAGTGTAACTAATGAAGAAATTAAATTTTTAGACGTAGTGCCATTAAATACTTTTGCTAAATTAATTTTGACTAAATTAGAAGCTGATGATAATAAAGCAACTTTAAAAATTATTTACAAACTTGAATCAACTAAGTTAAATGTTAATAAAAATACTTATTCTACTCAAACTAATGAAATTATTGTTAGAGGTTTTTTAAGTAATTTAGATGTTATCAAACAAGAAGCTAAGTTAAAATTACAAACTTATAATAATTTAACAACTGATAATAATACTTTCTTTACTTTATCTATTGATTTAGCTAATAATGAAGAAGAAATTAAAACAATTGTTTTAAATGCTTTAAGACAAAATTTCAAAAATAGTTTAATTAAACAATATGAAAATTTAAATACAAAACAATTATCTAATTTAAATAATGAATTAGATCAAGCATTAACTGAAGATCAAATGAATCAAATTGCACAAAATTATTTTATTCTTGATCAAGAAATGCAAACTTTAAAAATAACTTTTGAACGAGTTAATCAAGCTTTATTTAATTTAAAAGAACAAACTATTTATACTTATGCTTCTTTAAATTTAAAAGAACAATTAGAACAAGCTTTAACAAAAACACAAAATTTATTAGTTTCCAATACTAATGATGGTTTAACTGATAATTCATTAAATATTTTACTTAGAGATCCAATTAATTCACTAGAAAATCTTTTTGCACAATTAGATCATGAAAAGAATTTTTACGCTTTTAAAATTGATAATTATTTATATTTAAGCGCCGAAGAAAAACAACTTTTTAAAAGAACTATATTAAATATTAATTTGATTACTAATAAAAATAATGCTAGTTCTTTAATTAAAGCTTTAGTACAAAGAGCAGAGAAAACCAACAGTGATAAAGCTTTAATTTACAATAATTTTAAAATTACTTACCCATTTTTAAATCAAGCTCAATTTATTAAATATCGAGAATTGATTAAAAATACTAGATTTAATCAAATCAATAAACAAATAATTGAAATTGTGCAAAATTTAAATTCACAAATGCAAACATTAAATAATAAAGTAACTCATTATAAACAATTAATTTTAACTAATGATAATAAATATAAACAAGCTTCAAATCAAATTAATTTGGATAATATTTTAAATAAAGCTACTAATTTATTAACTTCTACTACTTTATTAGGTAATGAAACAGATTTCAACTTAGCTACTTTAATAGCAGATAAAAACACTATTAATTCAATTGACAATATTTATGAAAATTTAAATGGTTATAATGTTAATGAAATTAATCATATCAATAAACAAATTTGATTAAGTTCTCAAGAAAAAAGATCATTAATAGAAAAAGTGAATAATTTAAATTTACTTGATGAACTTTATTTAAATAATTTAGCTCAAATTTTTAGTGAAACTTTAGATCTTAATAAAAATAAAGAAAATTATTTTAACACTTTAAAAACGCAAAATATTTATTTAAATAATGCTTATTTGAACGTTTTAGAAAAAGATATAATTTCTACTTCTTTTGAAGAAAAAAATAACCTTGAAACTAAATATAATCAAATTAATCAACTTTTAGAAACTTTAAATAATTTAATTTTAGAGCAATTAAAAAAACTTGTACAAGATGAAAATTTAAATGATATTCAAACAACACAAGAAAAAAATTGAGAAAACTATTTGTATGCCGATTTTGATCTTAAATTAACTTATGAAGAAACATTAGAACAAGCTCTTAAACTTTTAAATAAAAATAATGGTTCTAATTTAGATAAAGAACAAATAAATAATTTAATAGAAAATTTAAAAACTAAATTTAATCAATTTAATACAACTAATACTAATAAAAATTTAGATACTATATTAAATAATTTAAAAAATTTTGATGTAAATCAAAAATCACAAATTAAAAATCTTATTGAATCAAAAACTAATAAAGCTCAAAAAGATCAAACTTTAAGAATTATTTTTAACTATGATAAATATTTAAATCAAACTAAATCATTACTTGAAGAATTAAGTAATATCAAAAATCAAGATATTTATTTACAAGATAACACATTAAATAAAAATAATTTTAATAATAGTTATTCACAGTTACAAAATGCATTGCAAATTAGTAATACTTTAGATTTTACTAATTTAACTGATAATCAAATTGATCAAAATTTGGCCCAATTGATTACCAATTTTAATGATTTAAAAACTAAATTTAATCTTTTAAATGGTTTACAATTGCAATTAATTCAAGATTTAGAAAAGTTTTCATTTTTAAATTTAGCTAATAAAAACGAATTAAAATTACAAATTAATAATTTAAAGAAAAATCTGGAACAAACTGATAAAGATAATATTTATCAACAAGCTTATCAATATAGTAAAAACAATGTTTTAACACAATTGAATGATAAAAACAATAGTTCTTTTTTAGCTACAGCAGAAAAAACAACTTTTATTGAACAAATTAATCAAAGTAATTATGATTTAAATCAAAAAATTTATGATCAAAAATTAGTTGATATTTTGCAAACCTTTATTAACCAAAATCATCAAAAATCACTCTTTAGTAGTCAAATTAATAATTTACTAAATGAATTAAATTCTACTCAAAAAAACTTTTATATAAATGAAATAAAAAATAATGCTTTAAGTATGAGTGAATCATTATATGAAAGTGCTAAAAAATTAAATGAGCAAATGATTAATTTGAAAAAATTAATATTAGCACACTTAAGTCATTTAACTCAAAAAGAAATTTTTGATATTAATAGTAAAGAAAATAAAATTAATCGTAATTACTTATATGCTAATGAAACTATTAAATTAGAATATGATACTAATTTAAATAATGCTATTTTGGTTTTTGATACTAATCAAAATATAAATTGAACTTCAGTAGAAATAGAAAATATTATTCAAAATTTAAATAGTGCTTTTAATGCTTTAAATACTAATGCAAATAATCAAAAATTACTTGATACTATTAATGAGTTGATGAATTTTGATCGTCAAGCTAAAGATCAATTAATCGTTAATGTTTTAAGGGAAAACGAAGAACAAAGAGCACTTTATGTATCAAATTTAAAAAATTTAGATCTTTTGATTACTCAAGCAAATAATTTAATTAATTTATCTAATGAAATTAAAGAAAGTCAAATTTTTCAAACAGATACAAAAGAAAATCAAAATTCTTTATTAGAAACTCAAAAAAATTTAATAGCTTTAAAAAACAGTTTTATTACTTTTGATATAACCACTTTGACTAAAGATAAAACTCTTGATTTAATAAATGATTTTGAAACTAAAATAAAAGCTCTTAATAATGCTAACAATTTATTAGATGGACAAAGAGGAGAAATTAAAAATATTATTGAAGGTTTTTATTTATTAACTAGTGAGCAAAAAAATAATTTAAAAGAAGATGTTAATAAATTAAGTAAAGAACCAACACAACAAGAGAAAAATAATATTTTTGATGTAGCACAATCTTTTGTTAAAGTTAATACAATTAATCAGTTAATTAAAAATAATTTATTAAATGCACAAGAAATTAATTTATTTGTCAATCAAATTAATCAAGCAACAATTGATCTTTCTAAAAATGTAGGAGCGGATCAAACTTTTGCAAGGATTTTACAAGAAGCTCAGCAATTAAATAATCAAAAACATTTAATAATTGAAGAAATAGGATTATACGCTCATTTAAATAATGCTCATAAAGAATATTTTGCTTTACAATTAAGAAATCAAAATTTAGACAAAATAGAACAAATTAAAGCTAATGCTTATAATTTAAGTCAAAAGTTGATAAGTTTAGAAAATCTTTTAAAACAACAAATGAGTCTTTTAGCTCAAGAAGATATTAGTGATATATTTAAAAATATTAATAAAGTTTATATTAACTATCGTTTAGCTACTAATGAAAATAGAAATAATTATGATAATGTTTATTTAAATGCTTTAAGTTTTTTGGATATAAATAATATAAATAATTTTACAATCTTGCAAGTTGAACAAATAATTAATGATTTAACTTATAGTTTTGCTCAATTAGATGGTCAAAATAACTTAGATAATGCTTTAATTAATCTTAATAATTTAAATTTAAATCAAAATCAAATTCAAAAAATAAATAATTTAATGACTCAAGCTTTAAATTATGATACTTTAATTAAAATTTCTTTATTAATTTCTAATTACAAAAATAATTTAACTTCTTTAGCTAATTTACTTAATCAAGCTCAATTAATTAAAAAAGAAGATATTTATTTATTAGATACAATAGAAAAAAGAAATAATTTTGATCAAATTATGCAAGATTCGCAAGTTAAATTAATTGAGTGAACAAATGATGATTTTGCTAATATAAATTATCAAAATTTTGAACACATAGTTATAAATACTAGCGAACAAAAAGAAAATTTAGAACATGTAATATTAACTTTAGATGGAATTAGAAACAATTTAAGAGTTAAAATTCATAATATGTTTAATTTACAAGCAAGAGAAATTTTACTTTTAGAAAATAAAATTAATTTGCTTGATTATAAACCCTTAAATATTGAAATAAATAATCTCTTATACGAAGCTTTTGAAAGAGCAAAATCTAATGCTCAAACTGAAATAGGGCGTTTAAATAATGTTAATGAAAGTGAAAAAAGTAATTATTTAAGCGAAATTAGAAAATTAGTATTTAATTTTGAGCAAATTGATGAACCAATTGATTTAGTTATTGATAATTTATTGAAAGAAATTAAAAAGCTTGATGAAACTAAAAATAACTTAATTACTTTATTAAATCAAATGCAAGCTTTAAATAATGCACAAAAAAATAGCTTTATTAATGACATTAAATCTTCTTTAAATACTGAATTAACCAATTTAAATAATGAGATTATTAATTTAAATAATGCAATGCAAAATTATAAAAACATTGCAACAATAAGTCAAAGTGATATTAATTTTGATCAAGCTTCAGATATTAATAAATATGCATATTTAAGTGCTATAAATGAAAGAAATGAAATTATTAATTATCAAAATGGTTGAAATATTTCTTTAACATTATTAAATGAAAAAATTGAACAATTTAATAATGTTATTAAACAACTTGATGGTTTGCAAAGATTAAATAATGTACAAGAAAAAATAAAATCAAAAATAAAAGCTAAAGAATTTAACAATTTAACTCAACAACAAATTGATGCAGCTTTAAATTTAATTGATAATCAAAAGACAATTAATAATGTATATCATTTAAAAGCTTCTTTAAATTTATTAAATACTAATTTAAACGATTTAAATACTTATATTAATAATAGTAATGTTATTACTCAAGATTTAAACTATACAGGTTCTGAAGTATCTTTAAAATTAGCTTATGATAATGCTTTAAATGAAGCTAAAACATTATTAGCAAACTTTAACAAAGAATATTCTTTAGCAAATGATATTTTAGATAATACTAAAGTGCAACAAACAATTGCAAATTTAGCCCAAGTAATTAATAATTTAAATGGTAAAGAAAATATTTTAGAAGTAAGAAAAGAAGCAATTAATAAAGTTAATAATTTTATTAATTTAAATAATGCCCAAAAACAAGGTTTAATTACTGAAATTGATAAAATTGTTACCCCAGAATTAGTAAGAGAAAAAGCTCTTATTGGCGAAGAAATAGATAAAATAATGTTTAATTTTAGCCAAAGAATTCAACAAGTAAAATTATTATTAGAAAGTGCTAATTATTTAAATGCTTCAAGTGATAAAAAAACTAATTTTGAAGCTTTATTCAATCAAACGAATAATTTAATTAATAAGGAATTGGGTTCAAATCTTACAAATCATCAAACTTTAAATTCATTATTAAATGATTTAAATTTAGCAATTGAAGATTTAGATGGTAATTTAACTTTAAAAGCTAAAGAACAAGAAATTATAAGTAAAATTGATTCCTTAGAACATTTAAATAATAATCAAAAAAATCAACTAAAAATAATCTTAGCAACATATAGTATTACTAGTCAAATGGACACTTTATTTAATCAAGCTCAATTAAGAAATAATTTAATGATGCGTATTAAACGTACTTTTAATGCAATTAATAGAGAATTAAATAATACTAATAATTTTTCTTATACTCAAGCAAGCGAAAATATTAAAAATCGTTTTGATCAAGCTAGAAATACTTATCAAGAATTAATTAAAGAAAATGGTCTAAATTATGATGAAAAACAAATTGTGCGTTTAGAACAAGAATTATTATTAACCTTTACTAATTTAGATGGAAATGTAAATTGAGCATTAATTAAACAAATTTTAATAGATGAAATTAATGATGAACATTTATTATTAAGTGAAGATAAAGAATTATTAATTAATCAAATTGAACAATTAGATGTTAATGTTAATAACGCGCAAAAAGAAGAATTTGAAAATTTAAGAAAAATTTTTAATCATTTAAGAGATAAAAAGATTTTAATGTTAACTATAAGAGAAAATAAAATTTTAGATATTGATGAACAAAATTCATTAATTGAAAATGTTTTAACTATTGGTGCTGATGATTTAGATAATTTAAAAAATAATAAAAATTTATTTGTGCAAAGTAAAACTAATTTATTACAAAAAATTGATTTTATTGCTTTATTAAAAACTGAGTATTCAGTATTTTTAACTAATGAACAAAAAACAAAAATTATTAATTTTTTAACTAATTTAGATTTAACTAATAATTTATTTGGTCAAAAATTAAATAATGTTAAATTAGCTTTAAATGCTTTAAAAATTATTAATGAAAATACCATTTTAAAAGAAGAAATAAAAAATACTTTTATTGAAAAAATAAGTTATTTAGAAATTGCAAACAATTTATACAATCAAGAATTAAATAATCTTTTAACATTATTTAATCAAATGCAAAATATTTATCAAAATCAACAATATAACAATGATTTTAAAATTGAATATTTGAATTCAATTAAAGAATTTGCTCTAAATGTAACAAGAGAAAAAATTATTCAAAATATTGAAAATCTTGAATTGCATTTAATTTTAAAACAACAAATTAAAGAAAGTAACTTAAATCAAACAAATAAAGATTCATTATTAAAAGAATGAAAAGAATTAAATTTTACTGATAATAATTATCAAATTTTAAATAAATATTTAAAACGTAAATTAGATGAATTAGTAAATTTAGAAACAAAAAATAATTTAGATTTAAATATTATTTCAAAATTAAACAATAATTTCTTAAATGTAAAAATTAATAATAATGAATATTTAAGCAAAATTAATTTTATTAATAATCAAATTATAGAATTAGATAAAATTTCACAATTAAATTTAAATAATATTAATTTAGATCTTTTTAATCAAAAAATTATTAATCTTAATGATAATAATGATTTAGAAAATAAAAGAGAAGAATTTAATAATTTAATTACTCAAATTAATAAAATTAACACTTTAGATATTGCAAAACAACTTAAAGATAATTTTATTTTTAATGTTTTAAATAACGATTATGCAAAACTTGATACAGTTATTGCTAATAATTTAATTAAAAAAGAAAAAATAGCAACTTTAAAACAAAATTCATTAATAATTTTACAAGATTCTAATTATGCTTTATTTGACCAATTAATAAAAGAAATTTTAAATATTAATTCTTCTGCTACATCTTTTAGTTATTTAATTAGTCAAATTGATAATAAAATTAATACTATTAATAATTTATTACAATCATTGGAAGATTTAAAAATTAAAAATAATGAAAATCAAAGTGATATTGATTTAAAAGAACAAATTCAAGATGCAGAAATAAAATCAAAAGAAATTTTAAAAAATTTAAATTTATATAATAATGAACAAATTAATAAGCAATTGACTTATAATCAAAATCTAATTGATAATAATCAAAATAGTAGCAAATCTTGAATTTGAATAACATGTGTTTCAATAGGAGTGCTTTTAACTTTAGGAGCATTAGGAATTTTCTTATATATTAAAAAGAAAAAAAGATTTTCATAAGTAACAAAAAAAGACAATACTTGTCTTTTTTAGTTTTTTTTATTTTAAAATCTGGTTTTTTCAGAAATTAGAATAATATAAAAAATAAAATAAATCAAAAATAAAAATATTTTTTATTTTTATGCAAAAAATTATTTTTTTTCATTATTTAGTTATTTATTTCAGGCATTAATTGTTATCTATTTAATAAATAATATAATTTAAATTGCTTAATTAAATATTAAGCATTTGTAATCTTATTCTTCTATATTTAAGGAGTATTCGTGAGTAAAATCAACGTATATAGTGAAATTGGTGTATTAAAAGAAGTTTTAGTACACACCCCTGGAGACGAAATCAGGCGTATCGCACCTGCTCGTCTTGATGAATTATTATTCTCAGCTATTTTAGAACCAAATGATGCTGTTAAAGAACATAAAAGTTTTTTAAAAATCTTACAAGACCGTGGAATTAAAACAATTCAATTAAGTGATCTTGTGGCTGAAACATATGTTAAATATGCTTCAGAAAAAGAAAAAGAAGCTTTCATTGAAAAATGATTAGATGAAGCTACTCCAGCTTTAACAAATGAATTAAGAAGCAAAGTTAAAACATTTGTTTTATCAAAAGCTGGCCAACCAGTAGAAATGGTTAGAACAATGATGGCTGGTGTAAGTAAACAAGAATTAAATGTTGAATCAGACATTGAATTAATTGTTGATCCAATGCCTAACTTATACTTTACCCGTGATCCATTTGCATCAGCAGGTAATGGTATTTCATTAAACAATATGAAATATGTCGTTAGAAAAAGAGAAACAATTTTTGCTGAATTTATTTTTTCAATTCACCCTTCATATAAATCAACTCCTCATTGATTTGATCGTTTAGATAACGGAAGTATTGAAGGTGGAGACGTATTTGTTTATAACAAAGACACCTTAGTAATAGGTGTTAGTGAAAGAACAAACAAAGAAGCTATACTTACAATTGCAAAACACATTCAAGACAACAAAGAAGCTAAATTTAAAAAAATCGTTGCTATCAATGTACCTCCAATGCCAAACTTGATGCATCTTGACACATGATTAACAATGGTGGATAAAAATAAATTCTTATATTCACCAAATATGTTATCAGTACTTAAAGTTTGAGAAATTGATTTAAGCAAAGAAATAGAAATGGTAGAAACCAATAAACCATTAGCAGACGTTTTAGAAAGTATTATTGGTGAAAAACCTGTTCTTATTCCTATTGCTGGTGAAAATGCAAGTCAATTAGATATTGATATTGAAACACACTTTGATGGTACAAATTACTTAACAATAGCCCCTGGTGTTGTTGTAGGTTACTCAAGAAATAGAAAAACTGAAGAAGCTCTTAGAGCCGCAGGTGTAACTGTTTTATCATTTGACGGTAACCAATTATCTCTTGGTATGGGATCAGCAAGATGTATGTCAATGCCATTAGTAAGAGAAGATGTCGAATAGTTAATATTTAATTTCTCCTTTTACATTTACTATATATTTTTAATTTATTTTAAAACTTAATCGATAAGATTAATTTAACTTTCAACGAAAGGAATATTATGCCTATTAATTTATTAGGTCGTAGTTTAGATTCTGCATTGAATTGAACTACTGAAGAAGTTAATTACGTTTTAGATTTATCATTAGATTTAAAAAGATCTAAACAACAAGGATTACACGTTAATTCTCGTCCACTTGTTGGTAAAAATATTGTTATTTTATTCCAAAAAGACTCAACAAGAACTCGTTGTGCTTTTGAAGTAGCGGCTGCTGATTTAGGTGCATCATGTACTTATATAGGTCCTTCAGGTTCAAATTTTGGTAAAAAAGAATCAATTGAAGATACTGCAGCAGTTTTAGGACAAATGTATGACGGTATTGAATTTCGTGGTTTTAAACAATCAGATGTTGATGCCTTAGTTAAATATTCAGGTGTTTCAGTATGAAATGGATTAACTGATGCAGAACATCCAACACAAATGTTTGCTGATTATTTAACAGTTAAGGAATTCAAAGGTGATTTAAAAGGTAAAAAACTTGTTTTTGCTGGTGATATTAAAAATAACGTTGCTCGTTCATTAATGATTGGTGCAGCATTCTTTGGTGTTCACATTGTTCTTTGTGGTCCAAAAGCACAATGAGATATAGTACAAAATGGTCCAGAACACAAAGAAGTATTTGAAAAAGTTCAAGAATTATTTAAACGTAATGGTGGATCTGTTACTTTCTCAGACAATAAATTAGAAGCGGCTAAAGATGCTGATGCTATTTACACTGATGTTTGAGTATCACTAGGTGAACCATTTGAATTATTTGAACAACGTATTCAAGAATTAGGTGATTTCCAAGTTGACATGGATATGATTAAAGCTGCTAAAGAAGATGTAATTTTCTTACATTGCTTGCCAGCCTTTCATGATGATCACACTACTTTCTCAAAAGAAATTAAAGAAACTTTAGGTAAAAAATATCCTGTTGTTGCAACTGGAGCTATGGAAGTTACTGATGAAGTTTTCCAATCAAAATACAATAAATCAATCCAACAAGCTGGAAACCGTATGCACACCATTAAAGCTATTATTTTAGCTACCTTAGGATACTAAAATGGCTAAAATTGTTATTGCTTTAGGTGGAAACGCCTTAGGAAATAATCCTGAAGAACAAAAAAAATTAGTACAAATTCCAGCTCAAAAAGTAGCAGAATTAATTAAAGATGGCCACCAAGTTTTAGTAGGACATGGTAATGGTCCTCAAGTAGGTATGATTTTTAATGCTTTTGCTGATGCTAAAAAAGTAAATGAAAAAACTCCTTTAGTTCCATTTGCTGAAGCTGGCGGTATGAGTCAAGGATATATTGGATATCATATGGTTACTGCCATTTCAAACGAATTAACTAAAGCACAAATTAGTAATAAAAATGTTCTTTACTTTTTAACGCAAACTATAGTTGATGTTAATGATCCTGCTTTTAAAAATCCAACAAAACCAGTAGGCCCATTTTATTTAACTAAAGAAGAAGCAGAATTAAATAATCCTAATTCTACAATTATTGAAGATGCAGGAAGAGGATATCGTAAAGTAGTTCCTTCACCAAAACCTTTAGATGTTGTAGGTATGGAAGGAATTAAAAAAGCATTTAACGACGGTAATGTTGTTATTGCTGGTGGTGGTGGTGGAATACCAACTATCATTAAAGAAAACAATCTTTTAGAAGGAGTAGATGGCGTTATTGATAAAGATTTTGCATTAGCAAAAATTGCTTCTAAAGTAGAAGCTAATTACTTTATTATTTTAACTGCTGTAGAACATGTTTATGTTAACTATAACACTCCTGAACAAAAGAAATTAGAAACAATTACTGTTAGCGAATTGGAAGAATATGTAAAACAAAATCAATTTGCTGCAGGAAGTATGTTACCAAAAGTACAAGCTGCTATTAGTTTTGTAAAAGAACATAAAGATAATGTAGCAATTATTGCTTTATTAGATAAAGTGGGTGAAGCAATTAATGGTACTTCAGGTACAAGAGTTATTAATGGTTAGTTTTAACTGTTATAAATTATTATATAATTATATTAAGCTTAAAATTTAAGCGTGTCATTGGGACTTATTAACTTTATTAATTAAAGGAAAAAAAATGAGTAACAACAAAGAAACTAAATCTATTTCTGAAATGTCTAGCTCAAAGAAAATTTCTTTCTTTAGTGCTATGTTCATTGTTATCGGTGGATCAATTGGTGCTGGTATTTTCTTCAAATCTGAAAGCGTTCTTAAAGGTTCACAAGGCAGTTTAGCTTTAGCTATTTTCTCATGAATTATAGGCTCATTTGCTGTTATAGCTATGGCCTTAGCTTTAATTGAAATAGCTAGTGTTAAAAATGACAACTTATCACTTATAAGTTGAACAAAAATTTTTAATGGTAAAGCAATATACAACGCAACCAAAAACTTCATGGTATATGTATACTTACCATTAACATACTTCTTCATGCCACTTTACGTTATTTTATCGTTACAAGATGGTATTGGTGCTCTTATTAATCAAGATGCATTTATTTTTGGCACACAAGCTGATTGAGTAATTTGAACAATTATTTCGTTAGCAATGTCAGCTTATTTCTTAATTGTGCCTTCATTATGATCAAAAGTAGGTAACATTCAAAATCAAATCGTTACATATATTAAATTCATTCCTTTAGCATTTGTTGCTATTATAGGTTTTGTATTAAAAGGTACAGTTGAAACTAGTCAAATTTCAGTAGGTATTGCTGAAAGTGCTGCACAAACTATCGCTACTGGAGGTAAACTAGGCAGCGTTTACGGCACAGGTGCAGGAATTGGTATTTTCTTATCAGTAAGTGCTATTTTCTTTGCATATGATGGTTTTTATGTTGCGGCTGGTATTTCTTCAGAAATGAAAGAACCTAAAAAAACTCCATTGGCTTTATTCTTAGGTTTAGCAATAACAACTGCGATTTACTTAGTAATTGCAATTTCTATGTCAATTAATGGCGGTGACTTCTTTGGTATGAGAGATTCAATGGCTGTATTATTCTCAGGTGGATCAAACGCAAATGAAGCAGCTAAAGAAACAGGAAAATTAGTTGCTAGAATCATTTTTGGTATTATGAACATTGGTATTGCTATAGGTGTTCTAGGTATACTAAATGGTTTTTCAATGTGAGCCCCTCGTTATGTAGAAGATTTAATTGCACAAGGTGAATTGCCTTATTGAGAAAAATATCATAAAAAACTTAACCCTAACTTCCCAATTGTAGGTGTTATTTACTCTCTTATAATTACAGTTCCTATTGTTATATTATTTACAATAATTGGTGCTTTAGGATATTCATTAACAAATTCAGCATATGAAATTTATAGTAATGATACTATCAAAACTATGGGTAAATTATATTCATTTGCTGATTTAATGGCGAACTGAACAGCATTATTTACTTTTGGATTTATTGGTTTTGCTATTTACGGTGCTCTTAAAAACAAGAAAACTAATAAAATAGAAATACCGCAAAAAGTTAAATTCTTTAAATTATGAGCAGTTAGTGCTATTATATTAATTTTACTTTCATTAGCTGTTACTATGTTAGTTCCTATTATTGACTTAATTTTATTAGGTGATTTCAGCGAAACTGCATATTTAGCTGCTAATACGGGTAAAACAGCTTCAGATGCTAAAGAATTTTTCCAAACTGAACTTATTTCACGTATTATGCTTGTTATTGTTTTAGGTATTTTTATTGCTTTATGTTTTGCTCCTTCAGCAATTCAAGATGCAATCAACAAGAAAAAATACGGTTCATTAGCTAAATTCGATGAACACAGAACAAAAGTTTTAGGTATTGAAGTTTAATTTGTAAATTTTAATTAAAAAAGGACTTAAGTCCTTTTTTCTTTTAATTCAATCTCTTTAAAGTTTAAGCATATTAGTATAAAAAACTTTAACAACTTCCTATATTAAATCTAAATTTATTTGAATATCTTCTAAAGAAATTAGTCGATAGAAGCATTTCAATAAAGTTGCGATATAGATAAAGTAATAGTAGACACGCACCATAACCATATGTAATTTATAACCATCAGTTGCATAACTTTCAGTTATATATTTATAAGTAGAAATATTATGTTTTGTTGTAATTTCTTCAATAATTTGTACTAATTTAGAATCGGTAAGAATTTTTGCATCTTAAATTAATAATGTTACACTATTATCTAATTTAGGAGTTCTTTTAGGAGAATTTTAGTTGTATTATTTGAAGCTCATGTATCAATAGCAAAAACTAAAAATTTAAACTATGAAATTTTTTATTAAGAATATTTTAAAAATCTTTTTCGATTTAAATAAAATAGCAATTAATATCAAATGTTATATAATTTTTGAAGTTACTTCTTTTATGTTTTGATGTGTTTTTATTACAAAAAGAAGACTAAATTTTATATCAGTAAAAACTTATAACAAAAAATTGTTAACCAAAATAATATTTTTAAAAGAAAATACTAACATTATTTTGTAAAATTATTTTTTCTAAGAGTTATATAATAGCAAAATTAAACTTTTATTTACAAAATTTTCTTTTTTAATAATTAAAAAATAAAGTAAATTGTGAAACTAATAATTTTTTTCAAAATTTTTATTATTTTTTTACATTCTTCAAACATATAAAATATAAAAACATAAAATTATTATATGAAGATAAAAAATATTTTTAATAAATTTGGAAAGTTAACTTATTTAGCAATACCTATTATTCCTTTTTCAGTTGTTATATCATCATATGGCAGTCATCATACAAGAGGAAGAGATACATTAAAACATATTAATGGTTATGGTATAACTAGATTAGTAAAAATAGAAGAATTATCATTTGAAAATAACCAACTAGTTATAAGAAATGTTGATAATGTAAAATCAGCAAAAATAGCAATGGTAAAGTTAAAAAATAAATTAAATAATAATGATAATTATAAAAATATAGAAAATACCAATAATAAAGTCATAAATAAATGAAAAAATCAATATTCTAATCTCAAATTAAATTTTGAATCTTTTTTAACAGACTATAGAATATGAATAATTTCTAGAGATATTTTTTCTAAAGAAGAAGTTGCATTTTTAAATAAAATAACTAGAGATAATGATGTTGAATATGTAAGTGTAATGACAAATAAAAATTATGAAAAATATTATGAACCTAATTTTTTAAGATCAGTCGCTTATCAAAAACAATCAATAGCTTATATGAAAATTAATGAAGAAGGTACAAAAAAACAATTAGAAGCCATTAACGTTTACAATCATTTAAAAAGTGAATCATTTAAAAAAGAAATTAACATAAAAACTAATATAAATCAAAAAAGATTTAAAGTAGGTATTATAGAACATGATGCTTGACTTGATAGACATCACAATGTATTTTATGAAAATAAAATTGAACAATTAGAACAAAATGAGAGAATCAATCATCCAGAGTTTTATAATTATAATTTTTATAATATACCTTCAATTCATGCGATGAATGTTGCTACAATTTTAGCAAGTAGATATGGTATAGCACCTGGAAGTGATATATTTGTTGCTCCTATTTATAACATAAAACAAAATATTTACACAGATAATAATTGTTTAAATAAGACAAAATATAATAAAGAATCTTATCTCTCACAAAATATAATAAACTTAGATTTTTATTATAAAGTTTGAATTAAATCTATTGATTATTTAATATCTAAAGGAGTTAAAGTAATTAATCATAGTTATTCAAGACCTGACAATAATATAGTTAGCGAATATATTAATGAAACAACTATTAAATATAATGTTTTACATGTATTTGCTTCTGGAAATCAAGGGAGAATAAATGGTAAAACGCAAAATTGGAAATTAGATCAAAATTCAATAGTAGTAGGTTCTGCTAAATTAGGAAGACATTCTAAATGAAGTTTAAGTGATTTTAGTACTTATATGACACAAGATAATATTAAAAATCCTCTTAATCCCTTGATAGTTGCTCCTGGAGAGGATTATGATTTATTTGATGGAAAACAATATGGAACTAGTTTTTCAGCTCCAGTAATAAGTGGATTATATAGTTTATTTATAAGACATCCTGAGATACTAAAATTTAAGGACTCACAACTTCCAGAATTATTTAAATCTATTTTAGTAACAGGTGCTAGTCAAATAAATAATACAGGTATAAAAAAATATAAAGTAAACGGATTAGAAGAAAGAACAGGAGCAGGAATGCCTGATTATGAAAAAATGTTAGAAATAATAAATAATGAACAGTATGAAGTTTTTAATAACTTAAGACTCAATCATTCGCAAATAGTTAAAGGTAAAAATAAAATTAAACTAAAATTTTTAGATAAAATAAAAATATCTCTAGCTTATAAAGATATTCCAGCTATTAAAAATAAAACATTAAAAGAAAATAAAGATAAAAAAATTACTTTTGCCCTTGTTTTAAAAAGAATAACCAAATCAGGTCAAATAGAAATAGTAAAAAGAATTTATGATATGTTTTCAAATGTTTTAGTTTTAGAACACAATAATTTTAAAGAAGATTCAGAATTTTTTTATGAATTAGAAACTATATCACAAGATAATAACTATATTAACAATCCAAATCAAACTATAGCAATCAGTTATTTGATTAATCATTACTAAATATTAAAATAATATAGTTTTAAAACTATATTATTTTTTTGTATTTTTTATTTTCATAAACTTGAAACTAAGGAATTAATTCCTTAAGGTGAATTATCATATTGAGAAAAATATCACAAAAAATTAAATCCTAACTTCCCAGTAGTAGGTGTGATATATTCATTAATTATTACTGTACCTATTGTAATTATCTTTAGACTAATTGGTGCTTTAGGTTACAGTTTAACAGCAGCTGATTATTCAATTTATAGTATTGATCATTCAATGTGTAAATTATATTCATTTGCCGATTTAATGGCTAACTGAACTGCATTATTTACCTTTGCATTTATCGGTTGTGCTATTTATGGAGCAATTAAAAACAAAAAAACTAATAGAATTAAAATTAATCAAACAGTACCTCACTTTATGTTTTGAGCAATAAGTGCTTTAGTATTAATTTTTGTTTCATTATTAATTTCTACTATTATTCCAATTATTGATTTATTCTTATTAATTGGTATTAAAGATAAAACTACAGATGCTTTTAGTACTCTATTAATTTCTCGTTTAATGCTTGTAATTGTTTTAGGTATTTATGCTGCATTATGTTTTATACCTTCAATAATTCAAGATGCAATCAACAAGAAAAAATATGGATCATTAGAAAAATTTGAAGAATATAGAAATAAAGTATTAAACTTAACAGTTTAATATTATAAAAAGGGGGATAATCCCCTTTTTATTTTTTTATAAAGTAACTAATAAATATATTAATGCAAATATTTAATTGGATAATAAATAATCAATATTCATTTTATAAATTTAAAACTTATTTATTCATTTTAATTTAATAATTGAATTAAATTAATGGTTGTTAGAAATCCCGCATTTCCCACTTGCGGGTTTTTTTATGCTTTTTTAACACCATACATATTTATAAATAAATATGTAAAAATTATAGCATTATGCTACTATTTTATGGTATAATTAGTTTATGGCAAGTAAAACAAGAAAAAGAACATGAATAATTTCTGTCTCAAAAAGATCAAAAGGTAATTACATTCAAATCGGTTATCAAAAATTAGATGGTGTTGGTTATGAAACGAGATTTGCAATTGGTTTTGAAAAAGATTTTGAAAAATACCAAGAGAACGCTATTGAAAAAATTAAAATGTTAATCAAAGATATGCCTTTAACCTACACTAAAGAAAAAATTTTAGATGTAATAAACAAGAAATTAAAAAATAACAAAACAGACTTAATCAAATACAGCGAAATATACAAAGGATTGAACCTAATCGGCTTATTAATAGATCATTTCGACATTTTTAAAGATTGTAATAAAACAAAATCAATAAGCCTAAATGAAGTTGTAAAACAACAAATTTACCACAGAATTAAACAACCATTAAGTGTTTGAGCAACATTTAACAGTTTGAAAAAAGAACAAGAAAATGTTTATTCAAAAAATGCATTTTATAGATCTTTAGATTACATAGCGGAAAATAGAGAACAAATTTTGCAAAACTTAAATGATGTTTTAGTCAAAGAACATAAAAGAAACGTAAATATTGTTTGATATGACTCAACAACAACTTATTTTGAAACATTTGATAGAAAAGGTTATAAAAAACCAGGTTATTCAAAAGATGGCAAGTTTAAAGAAGATCAAATTGTGATTGGCATGGCAACTGATTCAAATGGCATTCCCATTCACTACAAAGTCTTTCCGGGAAATACAGCTGATTCAAATACATTTATCAAATTTGTTTTAGAACTCCAAAAAATATACAAAATAAACAATGTAACTATTGTTGCTGATAAAGGTATGTCTGTTAATAAAAATATTAGATTTTTGGAAGACAAAGGTTTAAACTTTATTATTTCTTACCGTATGAAAACTGGAAGCAGACAATTTAAAGAATATGTCTTAAAACAAGAAGATTATGTACATTCTGATGCTGGATTGGTGTACAAAACACAAGAATTCGCATCACTTTATAGAAATGGCAGAAGCAATGGAAAACTTAGAAAAAGAATAATTACATTTAGTAAAAAAAGAGCAAAAAAAGACGCCGAAGATAGACGTATTTTAGTTGAAAACTTCCTTAAAAAAGCCAAAAACGGAAAAGTGTCATATGAAGATATGGCAGGCAATAAAAAATATAAATTCTTTAAACCGGTGAATGAATCTGGTTACTATGAGCTAGATACAGAAAAAATTGAGCAAGATGAAAAATTTGACGGCTACTATGTTTATGAAACAAATAGACAAGATTTAACTCCTGATCAGCTTGTTGATCTCTATGCTAAACAATGAAAGATTGAAGATAATTTTAGAAGTTTAAAAGGTTCATTAGCTATTAGAGCAATATATTTATCAACCTGAAAACACATCGAAGGTTATATATGTCTTTGTTTCTTAAGTTTAGTTTTACTTAAATTTTTAGTTTTTAAAATTAATGATTTAACTGGATTATCTGGAAAAGATAAATTTACAGAAGGTAGATTAATTGACATGATGAATAATGTCAAAGAAATTCAAGAAAAATTCAACAACCAAATAACAAAAACATTCGAGATAAACGATGATAATCTAAGTCAAAATTGAGATGATTATCATTTGGTTGAAAAAGTTTTTGAATTAACAAAAATTAAAAAATAAATATCCGCTAAAACGGATATTTTACAATTTATGCTACAAAGTGGGAAACGTGGGAAAAAGGGGGATAATCCCCTTTTTATTTTTTTATAAAGTAACTAATAAATATATTAATGCAAATATTTAATTGGATAATAAATAATCAATATTCATTTTATAAATTTAAAACTTATTTATTCATTTTAATTTAATAATTGAATTAAATTAATGGTTGTTAGAAATTTTAAAAATAAATAAATTTTATTCATTGAAATTATAATTTTAAAATATAAATATTTATTAAGATTGCATTAAATTTAAATAAAAAATTATTGATATAATAATAAAAACTCAAATTATGAAAATAAATAAATTCAAACTATAAAAAATAACAAAAATTTCAAAACAAAAGCCATCATAATAACAAAATTAAACAATAAATGTTATTAAATAAATATATAAAAATGAACTTAATACAATTAAAATTTAGAAATAGAGATAATATATTAAGTATTTAAAAATAAATATTTTAAAAGGACAATAAAATGAAAAAAATACAATCTATTGAACCAAATATAGCTGATCTTGTTAATGGTTGACTTAAAAGTTATGGCTTAGATTATAAATTAGAACAAGAAAAGCTAAATGAACAAATAGATAAAGCATTAGACGAATACAAATCTAAAAGTGGTGGCACAGGTGGTAATAGACCAGATGCCAAACTTTTATTACGTGATGAATATTTAAATTATTATCCTATTTTGATTGAATATAAAGGTTATAAAGATAAACTCGTTAAATTAGATAACTATAATAGAGTAGATAATAAAACTATTAAAAATGAACCTAATTATCAAAATATCAATAATTATGCTGTCAATGGTGCAATACACTATGCAAATGCTATACTTCATTATACTAATTACACAAAAATAATTGCTATAGGTGTTACAGGATATAAAAATAATGCTGGCAAAATTGAACATTCTATAGGAGTATATTATGTATCAAAAGATAATTTAGGAATGGGACAAGAAATAGGCAAATATAGTGATCTTTCATTTTTAAGAAAAGAAAACTTTAATGAGTTTATCAAAAAAGCTAATGAATTATTTTTATCTAATGAAGAATTAGAAGAACTTAAACAAAAAAGAGAACAAGAAATTACTTCAAGCCTTATAAAACTAAATAATGATATATATGCAAATGAAAAAGGTCTTAGCGAAAATGATAGAGTATATCTTGTATCAGCTTCAATAATGGCAACCTTAGGTATACCTAATAAAGTAAGTCCTTTAGAAAAATCTGATTTAAAATCTTCAATAGAAGAAGGTAACACAGATGGCGATATCATAGTAAGAAAAATCGAATCCTTTTTAAAAAATAAAAATTTGCCCAAATCCAAACAAGATCTTATTGTTAGAACTCTTAAAAACACTTTATTATCAGATAATATTAATAAACCAATCAATGGAGAAAGTCAATTAAAGAGAATCTTTTGTAAAATCGTAGAAGATTTAGGAATATATTACAAAATAGGTTTAACAACTGATTTTACTGGGAAATTATTTAATGAAATGTATTCTTGATTAGGTTTTACTCAAGATAAATTAAATGATGTAGTTTTAACACCATCTTATGTTGCAAATTTATTAGTCAAATTAGCCAGAGTAAATAAAGATAGTTATGTATGAGATTTTGCAACAGGTAGTGCGGGATTACTAGTAGCCGCCATGAATGAAATGATTAATGATGCCAAAGCAAAAATTATTTCTCCTTTAGAATTAGCAGAAAAAGAATTAAAAATCAAAGCTGAACAACTCTTAGGTTTAGAAGTATTACCTAATATTTATATGTTAGCGATTTTAAATATGATTCTTATGGGTGATGGTAGTGCAAATATTTTAAATAAAGACTCATTAATTGATTTTGACGGTAATTATGGTTTTGGGAAAATCGATGAAAAATTTCCTGCTGATGCTTTTGTTCTTAATCCGCCATATTCAGCAACTGGTAATGGTATGATTTTTGTTGAAAAAGCTTTTTCAATGATGAAAAAAGGCTACGCGGCAATTATTATTCAAAATTCAGCTGGCAGTGGTAAAGCTAAAGAGATTAATCAAAAGATACTAAAAAATAATACGCTTCTTGCAAGTATAAAAATGCCTATAGATTTATTTATTGGTAAATCAAGTGTACAAACTAATATATATGTATTTAGAATTGGTGAAGCACATCATAAAGATAACATTGTTAAATTTATTGATTTTTCTAATGATGGTTATACAAGAACAAACAGAAAAAAGGCAAATGTTAATTTAGTAGATTCAAATAGAGCTAAAGAAAGATATCAAGAAATTGTAGATCTTGTACGTTTTGGAAAAAATAAACTTAATATATTTACTGAAAAAGAATATTATGAAGGATATATTGACCCAGAAAATGGTTCAGATTGAAATCAAAGTGCACCAATAGATACAAAACCCACACTTGTTGATTTTAAAAAAACAGTAGCTGATTATTTAGCTTGAGAAGTTTCTAATCTTATTAAAAACAGTGAAACGGAGGATGAAAATTTAAAAAAATAAATGCCTCACTGGATGAAAAATTACAAAATATTCAGTGAGGCGAATATAGAATTGGTGATTTGTTTGAAAAAATAAATACAAATGATGTCACAAGCAATTTAGAAGGAAATTTACCAGCTACAACCGCCACATGATCAAATAATCAAATTGGCAAATATATTTCTAGAAAAAATGCTACTATATTAAAAAATGTTTTTTCTGCAACTGCAAATGGATCAGGAAAAGTATTTTATCAACCTAATGAATTTACAATTTTCCAGGATAGTTATGCTTTTAAATTTATTGAAAATAATATAAAAACTGAAAAAATACATCCAATTATCGTTGCAACACTAAATAAAATTTTTTCTCAATATAATTGAGCAAATAAATCGAATTGAAATAAAATAAAAAATGAAAAAATTCAACTCCCAATAAAAAACAACAAAATAGATTTTGAATTTATGGAAAACTTTGTTACTGAGCTGGAAGCTCAGCGTGTTACTGAGCTGGAAGCTCAGCGTGTTACTGAGCTGGAAGCTTATTTAACTGTTACTAATTTGAAAGATTATCAACTTACAGTAGAGGAAAAAATTGCATTAGAAAATTTTGAAAATATTAAATGAGGTAAATATAGAATCATAGATTTATTTAGTGTAAATTCCTATAAGAAAAGATTTGATGCTAATAAAATTACTTTATTAGCAAATGGTGGTTATCCATATATTGTACGAACAGCTTTGAACAATGGTCTAAAAGGATATATAGATGAAAATATAAAATATCTAAATGATGGAAATACTATTTCTTTTGGACAAGATACAACTACAATGTTTTATCAAGAAAAACAATATTTTACTGGAGATAAAATAAAAATATTAAAATCTAAATTTGATAGATTTGGAAAAAAGAATGCACATTTTATACTTGCATCTATGGCAAAATCCTTTAGTTCTTTTTCTTGAGGAGCAAATAGTTATAGTGTAGCTATAATTGAAAATCAAATAATAAATTTACCAATTTATAATTCAAAAATAGATTTTGAATATATGGAAACTCTTATTTCAGCGATACAAAAACTTGTAATAAAAGACGTTGTAGAATGAACTGATAAAAAAATTAAATTAACAAAACAAGTTATAAATTAAAAGATAACAATTTTGTTATCTTTTTTAATAAAAAAACAAATTAAAAAAAAGAATAATTTATAGAAAATATAAATTATTCTAACAATATTATTTTTTTAGAAATATTAGTAAAAGAAATTAATCTATTTTATAGTATTTTAAAAACAAATAATGTTTAATAAATTTATATATATAAATGCATATAAATTTATCTAAATTTATTAATTACATTTTTATAAAATTAGTGAATTAATTATAGATTTTTTAATTCTTTTAACATATTATTATCAAACACTTTAACAAATTCATATATTAAATCTAAAGTTGCTTGAATATCTTTTAAAGAAGCTACTCCTATAGGAGCATGTAAATAGCGTTGTGGTATAGATAAAGTAATAGTAGGTACGCCACCATAGCCATATTGCAATTCACAACCATCAGTACCACCACCTTCTGCTATATATCTATAGCAAGGAATTTGATGTTTTTGAGCAATATTTTCTAATAAATTTACTAATTTAGGATCAGTTAAAATTGCTGAATCTTGAATTAATAAAGCAACTCCATTATTTAATTTAGCTACACCTTTAGGGGCATTAGTTGTATCATGTGCGGCTCCAGTATCAATAGCAAAAGCAACATCAGGTTTAATTAGTTGTACGCTAGTTTTAGCTCCTCTAGTACCAACTTCTTCTTGAACTGTACCAACAATAAAAGTTTGATTAGGTAAATCTAAATTTTTGATTTTATTAGCTAATAAATCAATTACAGTTACACCAGCTCTATTATCCATTGCTTTACCAGCCATTAAATCATTAGGCATTTCAAAAGTTTGACCACTTAAATATACTCTATCACCAATTTCAATTCCATATTCAATTGCTTCTAATTTAGAATTAAAACCACAATCAACATATAATTCTTTAGTTGTAGGAACTTTAGTAATATTTTCTTTATTCATAATATGCATTGAAGTATGACCAAAAACACCATAAATAGCTTTTTCGTTTTTATTAGTTACTACTTTAGCTCTTGTGCCAATTATAGCCGCAGATCAAATGCCGCCCACAACACTTAATAATAAATTACCATTTTCTTCAATTGATCTAACTAAATAACCTACTTCATCCATATGAGCAGCAATCATTATTTTAGGAACATTTTCTTTTGCTTTAGTTGCAATTATTAATGAACCTAAACCATCTCTTGAAAAAGTTAAATTAGCATCTTGTGTATTTTTTTTCAATAAGTTAACAACTGGTTCTTCAAATCTGCTAATGGCTTCTAATTCCATATAAGATTTTAATTTTGTTTTAATTTCATTATAATCTTTCATTATTTCTCCTTATTTTTAACTTGATTATCAAATTGAGTTAATTTAATTGGGTTAATAATTCAATCAGGTATTTTAATTGAACTATCTCAAGCACTTAATTTTAAAAAGTTGGCTGCTAAACTATTAGTATTAGGTGCATTTAATAAATCTTCAGGTTGATCTACAAAACCAAAATAATTAAAGTGTAAATAATCTTTTTTGTTTGCTTCTCAAATTTTTGAATAATTGTATCACGAAGTACCTAAATAATATAAAGCGGCTGAATTAATTGAGGAAATATAATTACCTTTATCATCTACTATACCTGTACCACTTAAACCGCCTCTAAATAAAATAGGGGCATAACTAGTACTATCAGAAGTACGAGTAAAGAATTCACGATTATCACTGATATTATTTCTATTGACAATATGACTTACTTGTCTAAAAGCAGGTCAACCAGTAAATAAACGATTAGTTGAATAAATTGGTTTATATTCTCATTTAAAACTTCTAGCATTATCACGATTAACAGCATTTAAAAAGTAAGTAAAATTGTCTTTATTGTAATTTGAAACATTTAAATCAGGTAAATTTTTAATATTTTCAAATCAACTTAAAGCTTTATATTTACCTTGATTTTTTAAATTATCTATAGCTTCATTAATATCAATCATATAAGCACTTAAATCAACATTTAAACCTGTTCTAGCTTCCTTAGCTTCTGTGATTTGTTTAATACCAGTTCAAAAGACAAAAGTTTGTACCCTAGTATTGTTAAAATCATTTCATCCACCTTCAAAAATATCACCTGATCTTCATAATTTATCTAAAGATGAATGAGTAACTAAATTTCTACTTTGTCAAGCATTAGCTACAGGATTTTCTACAAAATTATTATTATTTACAACATGATTATTAGTTATAAAATAATATTTACCATCTTTAGGATCATCACTAACTTTACCAATCAATAATGAACTTCCTTGTCCTAAACCTAAAACTCTATTATTAATATCATTGATTCTTGGATCTTTATATGATTGATGCATCATTTCTATACTAGTTTTATAACCTTCATGTCATTTATAAGGTAAAGTCTCATTAGGATTATATTTAAATAATTCATTATGATTATAACCTTCGTTATAAATGTAATAAGGCATATTGTCAAATTTGTTAATTGACATATTTTGATAATCAAATTTGTTGGTTAAATATTGACTAAAAGTTTCATTAGCTTGATTATTAGCATATTCAATAACTACTGCCGAGCCAAAATTTTGGTTAAAGAAAATAGCTTCATCAGGATTAAATTTAATTTCAGGTAAATTATTAGCATCATGAAAATATGTACGTTTTGCAAATTGATCTCCAACAATTCTAAAGCGATCATTATCTAATAATGAATAATTAAATTTAATTCCTTCATTAGTTAATGTAAAAGTTAAACGATATTTAACTTTGATTTCATCCGTTGCCGATGTTTCTTGATCTATAATAATTTGTTTTTCTTTTAATAATTTTTCATAATCTAAATCTACACTAATGCCACGATCATATTTAGAAATTCTTCAAATACGATAAGCATCTTGATAAAGTAAATTAGCAAAAAAGTGGAATTTTATTTTAGATTCTAAAAGATTTTTTCTATTTAAAATTGCTTCATAATAATCTTTTTTAAAAATTCAATTTACTTGATTATTAGCTTTATCAATTTCAAAATAATTATCTTTATAATTTAAATTAATTTTACGTCTTCTTAAAATTAAATCATTTGCTAAAAAGACTTTTTTCATATCATAAACAGCATTAAGATTATCTAAAATCTCTTCATTATTTATATTATCTATTATTTGATTTTTAAAGCCATTTATTTCATATCAAACATCACCTTTGATAACTTGATTTACATCACCAGTAGCTTTAGGTAAAAGATAATTATTATATTTAAAACTAACAAATAATCTTTGTGATTGTTCTTTATTAATAATTTTAACTTGATCAATTGATAAATTGTTTTCTCAATTATCTAAAGTAAAATCATGATAAGCTTTTTGTTGCATTTTAACTAATTGATTTGCTTGTTCTAAATTATTTTTAACTAAATTATTAAATTCATTAACTGTTAATTTAGCAATTTCATTTTTATTAATAATTAATTCTTTGTTAGTTAAATTATTAATAAGAGCTAAAGGATAAGCTTCTAATTGATAATCATTATATAAATTTTTTAATGTAATTTCTTTATTTGCTGTATATCTGATTTGACTGTTTTTCTTATTAATAATGCCTAATTTAAAAGTTAATTCATGATTATTATCACTTTTAACATCGTAAAAATAAATAAAATAATTATTAATTAAAGGATTTAAGGTTAAATTGTTCTCTTGATCTTTTTCGTTTTTAATTTGTGCATAAGTTAATTGATTGTTATTATTTGAAACAAATCTTAAAAGATGATTTAGTTTATCAAATGCTTTTTGTTGCATTATTAATTTAGGATCTAAAGTTCTTCTAGTTCTTATATCATTATTAGCTGTTTGAGCACGATATTCACCTTGAACAAAATTATAAGTAAAATTAGTGCTATTGATTTGATCAACTAAATTTATTATGTTTGCTTCTGGTTTTTGATATTGTTCATTATTGAAATCATCAGTTATAAATCATCTATTTTTAGGAGCAAAATCTTGAGCTTCTAATTCTTTAAAATATCTTAAAGTAAAAGTAGAGTTGGTTTTAATACCGGTAAATTCATCATTTTTATATAAACCAAATCTTACTGTAGCTGTGCCATCATTTTCTTTATAATAAGCATTATTTCTTATTTGAGCTAATTCTTTAGGTAAAAATTTAATACTATATTCGCCTTGTTTAGGTAATTCATATAAATCATTTAGTTTATCGTAAATTTGTGAAGGAATATAATCTTCATGCGAACGAAAAGCCTCTTTAACTTTTAAGTTTCTAATGATTCTACTTACATTATTATTTTTAATTAAATTCGTAAAAACTAAACTATCTTTATTTGTTTGATCTACTATTAAATTACTAAATATTATTGGATAAATTAATTCTTGTTCGCCTTTAGTTAATTTAACTAAAACTTTTACATATGGTCCATGAACAAAAGCAAAATTTAAAATATTTGTTAAACTAGGATCTTTAATATAAGCAAATTTTAAAACTTCGCTAATTTGTCAATTATCTAATTCAAAATCAAAACTTTTTAAAATGATTTCTTTAAATAATTCTCTAGTTAAGGAATCATCTTTATTTAATCAACTTAAATTAGATGGAATTGATTTATATTTATTACCAGTTTCTTTTTTAATATCACTTGCTGCTTTGGCAAAATAATTGCTAAGAGAAACATTAGTAGTATTATTTTCAAATTTAGCTTCTTTAATAAAATATTCACTTGGTTTATAATTGAAATGACTTGCTTGTTTATTGATAAAAGTATAAAGAAAATTATTAGTAAATAATTCAAATCTAGTGTGATCAATTGTTTGTTTAACATTATCAATAGTTTTAATAAGTAAATTATTATAAAATAAGTCAATACTAAAATTTCATAATACTTCGTAAACTTCAGCTTCTGTAGGTTTACTATTGATTCTAATATTTTTAGTTACTTTAACAATTTGACTAGAAGTGCGATCTCAATTAATTTTAAAATCAAAAAGATTATTTACTTTAGTATTTTTTTTCTCAAAAGCTTGTTCTAAAAGATCTAAATTATCATAAATTTTTTGGCCACTTAATAAATTGATTAATTGATAATCAACATTATAAAGACTTTCTATATTATTAATTTTAATATTCGTAGTTAAATCATTAAAATCATTAGTAAATTTAATACTTCTTTTTTCTTCAATGCTAATATCATTTTTAGTTGCCACTAAAGTTAAATGTAAAGTATTTATATCATTTTTATCTAATTCTAAATCTTTAATGGTTAATTTAATATTTTTATCATTTATTAAATTAAGAAAATATAATGCGTTAGTTTTATTAATACTTGTTGAATAAAGTTTAATGTGTAAATCAGGATTAATATCTTGATTAATTTTTAATTCAAAGTTTTTCATGAAGCTATTTAATTCTTGTAAGGTTGAACTTTGTTTTCAATTTAAAAAGCCATTTAATTGAGTTTGTTTTCAATTTGAAACAACATTAGTTTCTTTGTTTATTAAACGATATTCAAATTTGATAGTATTAGTTTCTAAATCAAATTGTAAGTTTCTAAAAGATTCTACTGGATAATTAGAATCTAAATTCTTTATAATAAGATTTTCATAAAGCACGTGTTTAACTAATGTATTTTCTTTATTAGGATAATCAAATTCATAATTTAATTCATTCATTTGTTTTGTTAATATATTAATTTGATTTTCATTTGGCATAACTTTAAGAAAATTATTGATTGAAGCATAAAAAATTTGACTATAAATATTTTCTTTTAAATTATTGTTATATTTACTAATTTGATAAGCCAAAGTAACTTGACCTATTTCTTTATTTAAATTAATAATTTCTAAATTAACTAATTTATAATCATTATTATTAACAATGAATATTTTGTTTAAATCCAAATCTTCCACTTTAGTTTTTTCTTTGTTTGAATAATCAAGATTTAAATTTAAATCATTTAATTCTCTTTGTGCATCTATTATCAAATTATTATTAACACTTTGATTATTAAAATGATTGAATAATAATAATTTTTGATTATTTAAACTAAAATTAGCATTATTACTTTGATCTTTAACTTGATAATTAATTTCTATTAGACCATTTTTTGCATCATAATTAATATCATTAATTTTTAAATTTATATTATTTTTTGTTAAAAAATCTTGATCTATTTTAATATTATCAATGGTTAGATTTTCTAAATTATTATTTGTTTGAATTGTAAAAATATTATTAGCTTTTTTGTGTAACTCTTTTAGTATCTTTAATAATTTATTTTCAATTTGAGTTTTTTGCTTTTTTAATTGAGCAAAAAAATCTACTTTAATTTGCATTAAATTGGAACTAATGCTACCAAAAATATGATGATCTCTTTTAAGAGCATAAGTAATTAATAAACTGCCATCATAATCATCAAAATCACTAATTGCATAAATTTCAAGATTTAAGCTACTATATTTTTGATTTTGATTTTTTCATATAAAACTATTAATTTGAGCTTGAGAACTCAAAACATTTTCTTTATTTTCATAATCAAAAATTACTTCTTGAGCTCAATTATTTAATTCATTATTAGCTTCTATTCATAATTGATGATTTTCTTTGTTATTAAAGTTATTAGTTTTTTGAAAACCAAAAATAGTGTATTCTAAAATGTCTGAAGCACTATTATAAGAATTATTTTTATTTATTATTTGATAATTAATTTTTAATGAACCTTCTAAATCGTTAGCTTCATTTAATTTGATAATAATTTGATAATCATTATCTACATTAGAATTTTTAGTAATAATTTGTGATTCATTAACACTGGAAGCTAATAAATTATTTTTATCTAAAACATCAAAAATTAAATTTTGGTTATTTAATTGATTTTTATCTAGCAAAATTTGCTCTTGATTTTGACTAAATAAAGAATATTGAGTAAAACCACTATTGCTTTGATATTTTTTAAAATCAGTAATTGTTTTTTGAAAAATTTGACTTTTATAAATACGATTTTGATAATCTAATTTCAAAATATAATTTAAAGTTATTTGTCCCTGCAAACTATTGGTTTGAATAATTTGCAAATTATCAATACTAATATTATATAAATCATTATTTTTTACTTGATATGTTAAACTATTAATATTAAAATCAGCAACTAAAGTATTTTCTTTATTAGGATAATTAAATTCGATTCTAACTTTATCAAAAATACTTTTACTATCAATATCTTTATTAATACAACTAGCTGCAAAAATAGTTAATGAACTTATTGGTAATAAATTTAAAAATAATTTAAAAATTTTTTTCATTTTGCTCCTTTAATAACATTTAATAATAACGTTGTTATTATTATAAGAAAAATAATAGTAATTAAACGAAAATTTAAAAAAAGTAAATTTTATCTAATTTACTTTTTTTATTAATTTTTATTCTACTTTAGCCCATAGTAGAAGAATTTTTAATATTTGCGTAATTTAATTTGTAATTAAATTATTTTTTTATTAATCTTAAGATAAAAAATAAATATTAATAATAATTTTTTTATCTAATTTATAATATTAATTATGAACAAGGAAGAAAACGTTAAAAAATGACAAAATTTAAAATGAAATTTTAAAATTTCAGTTTTTGAAATGTGTTTGATGGGAATTATTCTAGGAGCTCATTTAACATTTGATTTTATTAGTCGTTTTACTATAGCTAAATTATTACCTATAAATATAGAAATTATTTTTGCAATTATTTATGGTTTAATTTTTTCATATTTTAAAGGAGCACTATTAGCTTTTCTTGCTGATACATTAATAATTTTAATAACGGGACAAATAGGAACTTGATATTGGATGTACGCAATAATTCCGCCTTTAATAGCTATTTTATCTGCTTTAATTTTAGAACTTTTTAAAATTAATCGCACTACAGGCGTTATATTTAGTTACATTGTATTTTTTATCACCATAGCTTCTGTAATTTATTTTATTATTGATAGATTTAATGAGGGTAAAACAATTTCTTTAAATAGAACATATTTTAGTACTAATACAAGTTTAATTTTAGTTATTATTTTTGTAAGTTTATATGGTTTAATTGGTTTAATAGTCAATTCAATTTTTTTAGTTTTATACAAAAAAACTAAAAGAGAATTTTACATGAATTATTTTATAATTTTTACTTTAGTTTCTATCACAATTGTTTTATTTAGATGAATTTTTGGTTCTTATGCATGAATAAATTATTACAATTATTTCTTTAAAAATACAGAAAAATTTAAATTAAAAACAGTAGGAACAGATTTTAAAATTACACTTTTCCCTATTTTAATTCGCTCAACTATACCTTTACCTTTTTATATTTATTTACTTTCGCCATTATACAATGTATTAGAAATATTAAAGAAAAAATATATGGTTGATCCAAGAATAGTTAAATGATAAAAGGACAAATAAAATGAAATTTAAAAGTCAAAGAGATGCTAGAATTGAACTAATTAATATAATTTATGCGCATGAATTATTAAATGAAAAATTAGACATTAATCAAATTTTTAGCGATGAGTTAACTTTAAATAATAAACAAATTAAAAGTCTAGAATTTATTAATCAAAATTATGATTTTTATATTAAAATAATTTCACATTTTATAAAAGAAGGATGAAATTGAGAACGTATTAGCGCCTTACATAGAGCTATATTAATTAATGCTACTAATGAAATGTTTAATAATTTAGCTGCTAAAGTTGCAATTAATGAAGCAATAGAAATTACTAAATTGTTCTTTGACGATGAAAGTTATAAAATGATTAATGCTATTTTACAAAATGTATATAAACATTTAATTTCTTTGGCTCTTTTAGATAAAAAAATTAGTTCTAATAAAAATGATTAAAATTAAAAATGATTAAAATTAAAAATGCTTTAATTTATAAAAGTAAAAGAAAACTAAAAGAAAATAATGTCTTATTACAATATTGAATAACATTTAATCTTATTCGCACACGTTTTAGTATTGAAAAAATTTTAACTATTTTTAAATGGGATTTTGATGCTGTTAAATTAAATGAGTTTAATTTAAATATAAGTAAAAGTAAAAATTGAAATTATGAAATATTTATAAAAAATATTTTGCAAATTTTTCCTAATTTGCAAAATGATCATTACCAATATGAATTATTATATAATTTTTGAAGTTTTTATTTTTATGCTTTAATGCGTTATTATTTTAAAAAAAGACGTAAATTAAATTTTATAAGTGTTAATTCCTATAACAAAAAAACAATTAATCAAAATGATATTATTAAACGTAATTATTATCATAATTTCTTAAAATTAATTTCTCAGCAAGAAAATTATAATGTTAGAATTAGATATTTATTTACTAAGTTAAACTTCTTATTAAGTACATAATAAAAAACCAGATCAAATTATAAAAATTATATCTGGTTTTTTATTTTAACATTTTTTTCAAATATTGTCCTGTATAACTTTTTTCGTTTGCTGCTACTTGTTCAGAAGTTCCAGTTGCTACTATACGTCCTCCATTTACGCCACCCTCAGGACCTAAATCAATAATATAATCTGCTGTTTTAATAACATCTAAATTATGTTCAATTACTAAAACAGTATCACCATTATCTACTAATCTATTAAGTACATTTAATAAATTCTTAACATCATAAGAATGCAAACCTGTAGTTGGTTCATCTAAAACAAATAATGTTTTACCAGTAGGTTTTTTTGTAAATAGGTAGCTAATTTTACTCTTTGCGCTTTTCCTCCTGATAAGGTAGTTAAAGATTGACCTAATTTAATATAACCTAAACCTACATCTTTTAAAATTTGTAATTTTTTAATAATATTAGCTCTAGCAGCAAAAAAAATCAATTGCTTCATCAATAGTCATGTTTAAAACATCAGAAATATTTTTATTATGATATTTTATTTCTAATGTTTCTCTATTATATCTTTTACCATCACATTCATCACAATTAATGTATGCATCAGGTAAAAAATGCATTTCAATTTTTATTGAATCATCCTCTTGACATTTTTCACATCTAGTACCTGGAATATTAAAGGAAAAGCGAGATTTACGATAATTTCTTACTTTTGATTCATTAACATTAGAAAAAATATCTCTAATATCATCAAAAACACTAGTACAAGTTGCAGGATTTGAACGAAGAGTTCTACCAATAGGAGATTGAGAAATAGAAATAATTTTATCAATTAAATTAGCATTTTTAAAAGTTTTGAATTTTCCAACTTTTCTTGCATCTCTCACTTACGGATTTTTTATGCTTTTTTAATCCCTTACATATTTATAAATAAATATGTAAAAATTATAGTATTATACTATTATTTTATGGTATATTAGTTTATCGCTAGTAAAACGAGTGAAAGAACATGAATAATTTTTGTATCAAAAAGATCAAAAGATAATTGCATTCAAATTGGTTATCAAAATTAAATGATGTTGGTTATGAAACAAGATTTGCAATTGGTTTCGAAAAAGATTTTAAAAATACCAAGAGAACGCTATTGAAAAAATCAAAATGTTAATCAAAGATATGCCTTTGATCTACACCAAAAAAAATTTTAGATGTAATAAACAAGAAATTAAAAAATAATAAAACAGACTTAATCAAATATAGCGAAAAATACAAAGAATTGAACCTAATTGACTTATTAATAGACCATTTCGACATTTTAAAGATTGTAATAAACAAAATCAATAAGTCTAAATGAAGTTGTAAAACAACAAATTTATCACAGAATTAAACAACCATTAAGTATTGAGCAAGATTTAATAGTTTGAAAAAAGCAAGAAAATGTTTATTCAAAAAATGCATTTTATAGATCTTCAGATTACATTGCAGAAAATAGAGAACAAATTTTACAAAACTTAAATGCTGTTTTAGTCAAAGAACATAAAAGAAACGTAAATACCGTTTGATACGATTTGACAACAACTTATTTTGAAACATTTGATAGAAAAGGTTATAAAAAAACAGATTATTCAAAAGATGGCAAATTTAAAGAAGATCAAATTGTGTTTGGGATGCCAATTGATTCAAACGCCATATCAGTTCACTACAAAGTCTTTGCGAAAAAATACAACTGATTTAAATATATTTATCAAATTTGTTTTAGAAACAAAATAAACAATGTAACTATTATTGCCAATAAAAGTATGTCTGTTAATAAAAATATTAGATTTTGCGAAAACAAAGATTTAAACTTTATTATTTCTTACCGTATGAAAACTTCGAACAGGCAATTTAAAGAATATGTCTTAAAACAAGAAGATTATGTACATTCTGATATTAGATTGGTGTACAAAACACAAGAATTCGCATCACTTTATATATATAAATAGCTGAAGCAATGAAAAACTTAGAAAAAGAGTAATTACATTTAGTAAAAAAATAACAAAAAAAAGACATCGAGATAGACTTATTTTAGTTGAAAACTTCCTTAAAAAAAGCAAAAACGAAAAAATGTCATATGAAGATATGGTAGGCAATAAAAACTATAAATTCTTTAAACAAGTGAATGAATCTGGTTACTATGAGATAGATACAGAAAAAATTGAACAAGATGAAAAATTAGATGGTTTTTATGTTTATGAAACAAATAGACAAGATTTACTCCTGATCAGATTGTTGATCTCTATGCTAAACAATGAAAGATTGAAGATAATTTTAGAAGTTTAAAAGGTTCATTAGCTATTAGATCAATGTATTTATCAATCTAAAAACACATTAAAGGTTATATATACTTTGTTTCTTGAGCTTAGTTTTACTTAAATTTTTAGTTTTTAAAATTAATGATTTAACTGGACTATCTGGAAAAGATAAATTTACAGAAGGTAGATTAATTGACATGATGAATAATGTCAAAGAAATTCAAGAAAAAATTCAAAAACCAAATAACAAAAACATTTGATCTAAACAATGATAATCTAAGTTAAAATTGAGATGATTATCATTTAGTTGAAAAAGTTTTTGAATTAACAAAAATTAAAAAATAAATATCCGCTAAAACGAATATTTTACAATTTATGCTATAAAGTGGGAAACGTAGAAAAACTTATAACAGTAACAACTAAAACTGTAAATGATAAGGTTATTGATGAAATCATTAATAATTTAGATTCAAATCATTATGAATTAAACCAAATATATAAAGATTTTTTATTCGTTATAGATAAACTAGGAAAAAAGTAGAAAGTTTTTTATTTTCTGTCTACTTTTCTTATTCTAGTTTAAAATAAATATATGAGATTAAAAAATAAAAAAATATTAACTAGTTTATTAGTTAGTCCAAGTTTATTGATACCTTTTAGTGTGATAAGCACAACCACATCAGCTAAGTCTGACGCACCAAATTTAGAGCTTTTTCAAACTAAAACCGCAGAAGAAATTGCAAGAATGCCTTTTTTCGACGCAAGACAATACAATTTAGTTACTAGTGTTAAGAATCAAGGCCATGAAGGTCTTTGTTGAGCATATACAATTGCTTCAATGTTAGAAACTAATATTTTAAAAAATAATATAGGGAATTACACTAAAAATTCTTTAGATATTGATGAACACGCAATTGATTACATAAGTAATAGTTGAAATCACAAAGCAGATAAGTTAGATTTAAATCTCGATGCTAAAAAATGAAAAGGACTTTTAGGCGAAGGAAATTATTTATCTCACTCATTTAATGGTTTAATGAGAAATACATCCCCAATTGCTCAAACTAGTCAAACTGAATTTCCTAATTTTGATAACCCTACAATTGCCAAAATTAAAAATGCTGTAAAAATTAATCATACTGTTGATGATATTAAATTAGCGATTGCCAAATACGGTTCTGTGGGTATTGCTTATGCTTTTAATCAAATGAATTTTCATCCTGATACCGTTTGATACAACGAACCAAATTCAATTATTATAACTAAATCACCTAAAGAAAGATATATCAGAAATCATGCTTCAGTTATTGTGGGCTGAGACGATGATTATCGTAAATCTGATTTTGGACCTGAAACACCGAAACAAAAAGGTGGTTTTATCGTTAAAAATAGTTGAGGAACTAAAAATATGCATGCTCAGGGATACTTTATACTTTCATACGATTCATTAGATTTACTTCATGAAGTAATGGCGGTTGAAGTAGAAGATAATAATGCATATCAAAATACTTACTATTATGATACAAAAAATTCATTTTCTTTATTTGAACCCGTTGGTACTAATGAAAGAACAATGGCAAATATTTTCCCAGTTAAAAAAGCAAATGATCAAATTGTAGAAAAATTAAAGTCAATTAATTTTTCGCTTAAAGGTTCAAACATTACTGCTGAAATCAAAATTTATGTTAAAAATTCTTCAATGTCTAATCCTGAAGATGGCGAACTAAAATTAACTCAAAAAGTGCAAATTCCAAATTCTGGTGATAAAGGATTTTATACAATTGATTTAAATAAAGAAATTATTTTAAACAAAGGACAATATTTTTCAATCATAGTTGACGTCACTAACAAAGGTGGAAAAAACGTTGATTTGGTAGCAAGTGATGAAACTAGAGAAATTTTGAGTTTTTATAAACAAAATAATCAATGAGTAAATAGCAAAAAAAGTTTTGTTGTATTTGGAATTAAAGCTCATACTCTTGAAATTCCAATTAATGAATTAAATAAAAGCACAACAGTTAATGAAAAAAATAAAGAATTAGAAGAAAGTTCTAAAACTAATAAAAATAATAATCCTAGTGAATCAGATACGGAAAATAATTCACCTAGAAGTGATGACAGTGAAAGTGAATCAAAAAGCTCTGAAAATGAGTTAGAAACAGGAACAAATTTAGCATCACAAGATAATAACAAACCTACAACAGAAGGTTCTGCAACTGAAAATAAATATTCTACAAATGAAAGTTCAACACGCGATCAAAGTAATTCAAATCCTGAAACCAAAGAGCATCAAATTAATGATTCTTCGACATCTAAATCACAACCAAATAATCCAGTCGAAACAGGAGAGCAAGCTAATTCAAATCCAATTACTAATGAAAGTTCAACTATAAAAAAGAATAATTCTGATAATAAAAAAGAGTCAGAAGATGTTTCAATAGAATCTGAAAAATCTAAAACCAATAAAATACATATTATTTTATGAAGTATTTTAGGTGTTTCCACTGGAATTATAACTTTTGGTATAGGAATTTTCTTTATTATTAAATTAATGAAAAAAAGAGTTAAAAAATAGTTTTAACTCTTTTTTCGATTTTAGAAGTTTAAAAGATTCTTTTGCTATTAGACCAATGTATTTATCAACCTGAAAATACATTGAAGATTATATATGTCTTTGTTTCTTAATTTTAGTTTTACTTAAATTTTTAGTTTTTAAAAGTAATGATTTAACTGGATTATCTGAAAAAGATAAATTTACAGAAGGTAGATTAATTGGCATGATGAATAATGTCAAAGAAATTCAAGAAAAATTCAAAAACCAAATAACAAAAATATTTGATCTAAACAATGATAATCTAAGTTAAAATTGAGATGATTATCATTTAGTTGAAAAAGTTTTTGAATTAACAAAAATTAAAAAATAAATATCCACTAAAACGGATATTTTCCAATTTATGCTACAAAGTGGAAAACGTGGGTTTATGCTTTAATGCGTTATTATTTTAAAAAAAGACGTAAATTAAATTTTATAAGTGTTAATTCCTATAACAAAAAAACAATTAATCAAAATGATATTATTAAACGTAACTATTATCATAATTTCTTAAAATTAATTTCTCAGCAAGAAAATTATAATGTTAGAATTAGATATTTATTTACTAAATTAAGCTTCTTATTAAGTACAAAATAAAAAACCAGATCAAATTATAAAAATTATATCTGGTTTTTTATTTTAACATTTTTTTCAAATATTGTCCTGTATAACTTTTTTCGTTTGCTGCTACTTGTTCAGGAGTTCCAGTTGCTACTATACGTCCTCCATTTATACCACCCTCAGGACCTAAATCAATAATATAATCTGCTGTTTTAATAACATCTAAATTATGTTCAATTACTAAAACAGTATCACCATTATCTACTAATCTATTAAGTACATTTAATAAATTTTTAACATCATAAGAATGCAAACCTGTAGTTGGTTCATCTAAAACAAATAATGTTTTACCAGTAGGTTTTTTTTGTAAATAAGTAGCTAATTTTACTCTTTGTGCTTCTCCTCCTGATAAGGTAGTTGAAGATTGACCTAATTTAATATAACCTAAACCTACATCTTTTAAAGTTTGTAATTTTTTAATAATATTAGCTCTAGCAGCAAAAAAATCAATTGCTTCATCAACAGTCATGTTTAAAACATCAGAAATATTTTTATTATGATATTTTATTTCTAATGTTTCTATATTATATCTTTTACCATCACATTCATCACAATTAATATATACATCAGGTAAAAAATGCATTTCAATTTTTATTGAACCATCACCTTGACATTTTTCACATCTACCACCTGGAATATTAAATGAAAAGCGAGATTTACGATAATTTCTTACTTTTGATTCATTAACATTAGAAAAAATATCTCTAATATCATCAAAAACACTAGTATAAGTTGCAGGATTTGAACGAGGAGTTCTACCAATAGGAGATTGAGAAATTGGAATAATTTTATCAATTAAATTAGCATTTTTAAAAGTTCTAAATTTTCCAACTTTTAAACCAATAGTATTTTTAGATAATACTTTAACTAAACCATTAACTAAAATTTCATTAACCAATGTACTTTTTCCTGAACCACTCATTCCTGTTACTGCTATAAATTTACCTAAAGGAATTTTTACATCAATATTTTTTAAATTATTTTCGCTAGCACCAAGAATTTCTAAAACTTTACCATTGCCACTTCTTCTAGAATGAGGCACTAATATTTTTTCTTTAGCACTAAGAAATTGACCAGTAATTGATTTTTCTTCTTTTATAATATCTTCTATAGTTCCACAAGCAACTACTTGACCACCATGTATGCCAGCTTTAGGACCTATATCTACAATATAATCGGCGGCTCTAATAGTATCTTCATCATGTTCCACTACTATTAAAGTATTACCTATTTCCACCATATGTTTTAAAGTATTAATTAAACGATCATTATCCCTTTGATGTAAACCTATGGATGGTTCATCTAAAACATATAAAACACCAGTTAAATTTGATCCAATTTGTGTGGCTAATTTAATTCTTTGACTTTCTCCACCGCTTAACGTTTCAGCATTACGATTTAAAGTTAAATAATTTAAACCAACATTGTTTAAAAAAGATAAACGATTGTATAACTCATTCATTATTAATGAACAAATTTGTTCTTCTTCTTTTGTTAAAGATAAATTAGCTAAATTTATTAAAGCATCATTAACACTCATTTTGGTAAAATCATAAATATTTAAATCATTTATTTTTACAGCTAATGCATATTTATTTAATCTAGTACCCTTACATACTGTACACGTAAAAGTACCCATGAATTTTTTTAATCAATCACGTATTTTATCACTGCTCGTTTCATAATATTGACGTTCTATTTTAGTTAAAATACCCTCAATAATTTTTTTTCTGCGTTTAATTTCACCTTTAGAATTAATAACTTCAAATTCAAGTTCTTCTTTAGAACCATATTTAATAATATCTAAATCATTTTTATTGAAATCTTCAATCGGAGTATTTAAATCTATTTCATAATAATTACATAAAGCTACAAATTCTTGTCATTCAATTGTAGTTTCATCGCCTTCATTATTAAGTGTTAAAATTGCTCCTTGATTAAGTGTTTTTCATTTTTCTGGTACTAAAGCATCAAAATCAGCTTTTAAATCAACACCTAAGCCTTTACAACTTTCGCACATTCCATAAGGAGAATTAAAAGAAAATAATCTAGTTTCAATAGGCTTCATATCAAAATCTTTGTAAATACAAGAATGTTTTTTAGAAAAAATTTTAGTTTTATTATCTAAAGTTTCAATTTTTACTAGACCATCACTATATTCTAAAGCACTATTAATAGCTTCTGAAATTTCATTATATTTTTCTTCTTTAATTACTGTTCTTCTAACGACAATATCAATAGTATGTTTGACATTTTTTTCTAATTTTATTTCTTCATCTAATTCATAAATTTGATTATCAATTTTTAAACGATGAAAACCTTCTTTTCTTAATTTTTCAAATAAATTAACAAAAGTTCCTTTTTCTCCATCTATTAAAGGAGCTAAAATAGTTATTTTAGTATCAAGAGGTAATTCAAAAATAGAATTTATTATATCTTTATTAGTTTGATTACTGATTGCTATATTATGATTAGGACAATAAGGTATACCTATTCTAGCAAATAATAATCTAAAATAATCATAAATTTCAGTAACTGTACCAACTGTTGAACGTGGATTATTATGTGTAGTTTTTTGTTCTATAGATATAGAAGGACTTAAACCTTCAATTGATTCTACATCAGGTTTACTAGTTCCGCCTAAAAACATTCTTGCATAACTTCCTAAACTATCAACATATCTTCTTCTACCTTCTTCATAAATAGTATTAAAAGCAAGTGAACTCTTGCCACTACCTGAAAGACCTGTAAAAACTATTAATTTATTTTTTGGTATAGTTAACGAAATGTTTTTTAAATTATTTTCTTTAGCACCTTTAATAATAATTTGTTCTTTAGTTGACATTTTTTGTTATTTCCTCTTTCTATTTTATTTATATTAATCATTTATTTTTAATTCTAAAATTAAATCTCTTAATTCAATTGCTCTTTCATAATCTAAATTTTTTGCAGCTTGATTCATTTGTTCTTCTAATTGTTTTATTATTTCTTTTTTACTATATTTATTATTTTTGTTTTTATTTTTTTCATTTTTGAATAATAATTCAACCGCATTTTCCAAACCATGACCTTGTATAGGCTCTGGAATTGCTTTAATAATAGTTTTAGGAATAATATTATGTTCTTGATTATATTTTATTTGTAAATCTCTTTTATATTTATTATCATCTATTGTTTCTTGCATACTCTTAGAAATTTTATCGGCATAAAAAATTACTCTACCGTTTACATTTCTAGCTGCTCTACCAACTATTTGAATTAAACTGTTTGTGGATCTAAAAAAACTTTCTTTATCTGCATCAAGAACTATTATTAAACTAACTTCAGGTAAATCAATACCTTCTCTTAAAAGATTAACACCTATTACAGTATCATAAGTGCCTAATCTTAATTTTCTTAATATATTATTTCTTTCAAATGTTTTATATTCAGAATGAATATAGGCAATTTTTTCTTTTCTTTCCAAAAAATAACGAGTTAATTCTTCAGATAATCTTTTTGTAGTAGTTAGAATTAGAGTTCTTTCATTTAATGCTTTTTGTTTTTGCAACTCATCATAAATATCTTCAACTTGATTTAAAGTAGGTCTTATTTCAATTTTAGGATCTAATAATCCTGTTGGTCTTACATATAATGGTGTTATAACTCCTAAAGTTTTATCTAATTCATATTCATCAGGTGTGGCGGAGATAAAAATTGTTTGAAAATAATCAAAAAAGTTTTCAAATTCATCAATTCTTAAAGGTCTATTATCCAATGCGCTTGGTAAACGAAATCCATATTCTACTAGAGTTTCTTTTCTAGATCTATCGCCTTTATACATTGCTTTAAGTTGAGGCATCATCATATGCGATTCATCAATAATTAATAAAGGATTTTTATCTTTAAAATAATCTAATAAAGTAAAAGGTCGTTCTCCTGGTAATCTTTTATCCATATATACGGCATAATTTTCTATTCCTGGACAAATACCAAATTGATCTAAAGAATCAAGATCTCTTTCTGTTTTTTCTTTAATTCTTTGTGCTTCTAATAATTTATTATTTTCTTCAAAATATTTAATTCTTTCTTTTAATTCATGAGATATTCTTTTAATAGAATCATCAATAATATCTCTTGATAAAGTATAAGCTTTGGCAGGAAATATCAAATGTTCTTTTACTTTTTTTAAAACAGTTTTATTTAAAACATCAATAAGAGTAATTGATACTATTTCATCATCAAAAAATTCGACTCTAATAATATAACCTTCAGAAGTTGGAGGATTTATAAAAACAAAATCACCTTTAACATTAAAAGTTCCTCAACTAGTAGTATCTACTTCATTTCTTTCATATTGCAAAATTACTAATTTTCTTAAGAATTCATTTCTTTCTATTTTTTCTTTAATACTTATATTTCATAAATGATTTGAATATTCTTCTGGATTTAAAGCTCCATAAATAGCTGATACTGAAGCAACCACAATAGTATCATTTCTAGTAATAATTGAATTAATTGTAGATAATCTCATAGCATCTAATTCTGCATTAGTTTGTGAAACTTTTTCGCTATAAGAATCACTAGCAACATGATAATATTCTGGTCTATAATAATCAAAATAAGAAACAAAATATTCAACTTTGTTATTAGGAAAAAAGGATTTTAATTCGCTATATAATTGCGAAGCCAAAGTTTTATTATGAGAAAGAACTAAAACAGGTCTAGCAAATTCTTTTATTACGTTTGCTATAGTAAATGTTTTTCCTGACCCTGTTACACCTTTTAATACTTGATATTTAGATCCGTTTTTAATATTAGAAACTAATTCAGATATTGCTTTTGGTTGATCTCCAGACGGTGCATAATTTGAGACTAATTCAAATTTATTCATATTGATATTTTATATTAAAGTTTATTTATTAAAAATTATAAAAACAAGAAAAAAATTAACTTATAAATACAAAAATATTCTTTTTGTTAAAAAAATTAATATTTTTTCTTGTTTTTAATTTTCATATTAAAAAATTATTTAAATAATTAATTGATAAAATAGCAAAGGTAGCAATTCACACAAATGCAAAAGCTTTATTCAAATCGAAATCTTTTGAATTAAAATAATAATTAATATTGTATCCTAAAGCTAAATCATTTCCTGTTAAAATACTGTAAGTAATTGAATTTCTAAATGATATTTCAAAATATAATAAAAATAAAGAAATTAGTTCATATTTAATAAAAGGTATTAAATATAATCAATAGATTTTAAATTTACTCATTCCTTTTGATTTTAAAAGTAAATATTTCTTTGAATCAAATTTATCAATCATTTCCCAACATTTTTTTAAAAATGTTGAAGACAACTTTATTATTAATATGATAATTAATAAAGTTAATGAAGATAAAAATAATGGATTCAAAATAAAGAAAAATACTATTGTTGGTATTGTTCTAAAAGAAGCATTAATTGATCTATTTATAAAAGTTAGAAAAGGATTTGTTATTATTTTTGAATAATAAGGTAAAAATAATAATGTGATGCCTAATGCTATAAAACTAATAAAAAAGGCAAAACTAAAAGATTGAATCAATTGTAAAAAAGGATTAGTATTTATATCAAACAATTTTATATTAAAAACATTTCAATCAGGATTAAAAAATGCTTTAAGATAATCATTTAAAGATTGTGTGTTAAGAACTCTAAAATTAATAGTTGCAAATGCATAAATTGTAATTATTAAACAAAATAACAAAATTAAATTTTTTATTATTAATTTTCAGTTAATAAAATCTGTATTTTTTATTTTCAATAATGTTTGTTCAAATTTATTTTTTTTACTTTTTATTTCGTATAAAAACAAATTAAATAAATAATTGATTAACTCCAAAAAAATTATAAAAATAATTAATATTACAAGAGGGATTGCTAATTGATTGAATCTAAAAGTTGTTTTTGTTGCAAAAGAAATTAAAGAACCTATTCCACCTAAACCTAGCATTGATAAAATTGATGATCATCTTGCATTAGATTCAAAAGAATATAAAAACAATGCAAAAAATCTATTGCTTACTCTAGGTAAAATATCATTTTTAAATATTTTTAATTTATTATTTGTTAATGCTAATTTAAAATAATAATTTTTTCAATTTATATTATTTAAAATTTCTAAATAATATTTATGCAATCATAATCAAGTAAATCATACAAAAATTAATAACATAGCTAAGCGAGAATCAAATAACTGAGTAAATAATAAAATAAATGTTAGTTCTGGAATACTTCTTAAAATAATTAAAATTTGTTTAAAAATAAAACTTAAATACCTATTATTAAATGATTTATTAGATAAAAAAGATGTAGTAATTGCTAATAAAAATCCAATAAAAGTTCCAGCTAAAGTATATATTATAGTTTCTAATAAAAATGACAATGACAATAAAAATAAATTACTTGTTGAACTAGAAAAAATAAAATTACTTCTATTAGAAAAAGAAAACATTCTTTTTAAGTTAGAAAAAAAAATATTATAAGAATCAGTGTTGGCGTTTAATTTTCAATTTAAATTAAAAATTAAAAGAATTATTAAAATGGATATTAAAAAAATAAATAATCTTTTTACATTTATTTTGAAAAAATAAATGTTTTGGTTATTTTTATTTTTATATTTTAAAAAGATTTTATTTAAAAAAAATTTTTTTAACTGATTAAACATTTTTTGATTGATTCCTCGTTTATTTGATCTTCTTTTAAACTATGTATGATATTTTTTGAATTCAAAATTAATACTTTATCAAAGTAAAAATTATTGACTAATGATAAATCATGTAAATTAACAATGATAGTAATTTTATATTCTTTATTAATTTTTTTTAATAAATTCATAACTTCTCTAGCTGAAATATAATCTAAGCTGGATGTTGGTTCATCAGCTAAAATAAGACTATTTTTATTTAATAATATTTTAGCAATTTCTACTCTTTGTTTTTGTCCACCTGATAAATCTGCTATTTTATAAAAAGTTTTATCAAGCAAATTTAAACTTTCTAATATTGATAAAATTTGAATTTTTCTCGAATTGGAAGTTATGTTAAAAAATTCAAAAAAGCTATTTTTAAAAACATTATTAGCTTTTACTATGTTTGTAAAAACGGTTTCATTTTCGTTTAGAATAGGTTTTTGAGTTAAATAACCTATTTTTTGTGTTATTTTTTTTCATTCTTTTTTATTTAAAGAATAAATATTTTTTTCGAATAAAAATATTTGTCCTTTTAATAATTTATTTGTTTTTATTAAAGAATTAAATAATGTAGTTTTACCTACACCACTTTTACCAACAATAGCAATCATTTCTCCTTCAAAGATTTGATAGTTAAGATTTTCTAATATTTTTTCATTTTTAAAACCAATAGTTAAATTATTAAAAGAAACAATATTTTTCATAATTATTGAGCCTCTTTTTGCATTTCTACATATTTTTTAAAAAGATCAAAGTCTATTTTATCTATTTTATTATACCCTGTATAAATACCAAATGTATTATCTTCTTGAGATAAATTGCTTAATGTTTCGATGATTAGTTCTTTTTGAATTGTATTAAGATTTTTTCTGCCTAATAAAACATCATAAGGTGCTGGATTAGAAAATATTAAATTTCTAACTACCACATTATTTTTACTATTATAATCATTAGAAAGATCTTTATTATAGCCAGTTGGTTGATATCTGCCTTCTCTTGCTCTTGTTCAATTAAAAACACCTTCATTATCAAAAGCTATATGATAAGTAAAATTATTACTATCAGTTTTACCTAATTGGTCTCTAGGTCTTGAACCCACAAGAACTAAATTATTATTTCGTGATTTAAAAAATTTTTCTATTTCTTCTAAACTTAAATTAAAATGTTTTGACAATAATTTTATTGGATATTTAAATCCTGTTCCACTGTCGAAACTTCTTACTACAAAACCAAATGATTTAAATTTATCTCAATCTTTATTATCTCAAGCTTCAATTATTTTATTTCTTTGTTGCAAATTACCTGCTATAAGAATTGAACTTCTATGTACAGAAGTAAATTGATTATAATCATAAAAAATACTATAAACCGAACCATTAAAATTTAATTCTTTGTCTTTTGATATTCAAGAAGGAAATTCACCATAATTTTTAAATTGTTCGATATTTTGTTGTTCCGCTAAAATTCTTAAATTATCTGTCATTGATCCATCTTTATAAGAAGATAACTCATTTAAATTAGATCAAATAAATTTGTTAGCTAAAGTTTGACCAACTATTTGAAAATCGTAATTAATATTTGAATTAGTATCTAAAGAATCAACAAATCGAGTGTATGACAAAAAACCTAAATCAACAGTATTTTTATTTGATATTAAATCTTGAAAAATAGCTTCTTTTTCTTCATTTAATTCTATTTTAAATCTAACATCTGGTAAATCTTTAACTAGTGAATTTTGATTTTTTAAATAATTAAACTTATCAGTAATTTTATTTAGAAAATTTGTTTCTAAATCAGTTGACAAAAAACCATTATTAATTTGTGGAACAACAATTGTTATTTCATTATCTCAATTATCTAAATTTTTGTTAAGAACATTTTTTGGTTGATTAAAATTAATACAACTTACTGCAAAAAAAGGGATAAAACTTAAACTTCATCCCAAAATATTTAATAATTTATTTTTTTTCATTTTTTCCTTTCACAGGGGAAAATAAAAAAATCTAAGCCACGCAAGCATTACCTTGATCTGCTTATAGGTATAATCTCAGCCATAAAAATTTATAGCACCCCTGATACATTAATTATAAAGTTTTTAATTATTAAATTTAATATTTAGTAAATAATCTATTCCTTTTGATGTTAACGTTCTTCCTCTAGGAGTTTTTTTGATTAATTTATTTTGTATTAATAAAGGTTCAATTTCGTAAATTAAGTTTTCTTTTTGAAAATTTAACATCGAAGCAATAGTATCAATCGAAACATATTGAGTATCAAAAGTATTTTTTAATAAAAATAAATAATCTATATGATCTTTATTTAAACCATAAGGATATAAATCTAATAATTTAAAAGCATTATTAGCTATTTCTTTACTTATTCTTTCTTCTTTTAAATTAATAGCTAAATCTCAAACTCTTTTAATTAAATGCAAAGCTACTCTCGGTGTGTTTCTTGAATATGAAGCAATTAATTTTAAACAATTTGGATCAATTTTAATGTCAAAATTAGATTTAAAATTTCTTAAAATATTTATCAGATCTTCTTCATTATAAAAATTAAGTTTTGCTTTTAAACCAAAACGATCTTTAAGCGGTTGACTTAATAAATTCGGTTTAGTTGTTGCTGCTATTAATGTAAAAGGTTTTAATTTCATTCTCATTACCTTTGTATTACCTTCAGGTCCTATTATAATATCTATATTAAAATCTTCCATGGCGCTGTAAATTAATTCTTCAACATTTTTATTTATACTGTGAATTTCATCTATAAAAACAATATCTTTTTCATTCAAAGAACTAAAAACAGATAAAATATCTGCTTTCTTTTCAAGCATTGAACCTTGTAAATAATGAATTTTAGTATTTAATTCATTCGCTATTATTGTAGCTAATGTGGTTTTTCCTGTTCCGGGAGGTCCATAAAATAAAATATGATCTAAAATTTCTTTACGATAAGTAGAAGCGTGAATCATTGTTTTTAATAAAAAAACTAATTTATTTTGACCGATAAAATTATCAAAATTAGTTGGTCGATATATTGTTTGATTGTTTCTCATAAGATTTAGAAATAATATTAATAGCTTCCTCAATCATTAATTCAATATCTGTATCAGTTTTTAATTCTGTAATAGCATTATCAATTTGTTTAGTTTTAAAACCTAACATTTTTAAAGTATTTTTTACTTCTTCTAAATTATCATTTGCTTTAATTTTATTTTTTATTTCTTCATTATTTATATTTAATAATTTCATTCATTTACCTTGTAGCTCATTAAATATATTTTTTATCATTTTAATATTTATATAAGGTATTTTTAATAATTCTTCTTGTTTAGAAGCTAAAATTAGATTTGCGCATTTTTCTCATCCAATATTTAAAAGATTAAAAGCAGCTCTTGGACCAATTCCATTTATATTTATAAGATCCAAAAATAATAATCTTTCCTTAAAATCTTTAAATGCATAAGTTTGTTTATGATATTCTGTATTGATTTCACAAATAAATAATTTTAGTTTTGATTTTATTTCAAATCTTTTTTCATCTGGGACAATTACTGAATATCCTGTACCATAACTTTCAAAAATTAAATTATTTTGATTTTTATAAATAATTTCACCTATTCGATATAAAATCATTTTTCCTCCTAAAACATTATTAATAAAATAAAAAAATAAAGAGAAAAAAGAACAAAAGATAAAAAAATGATTTTAAAAAATAAAAAAACTTGCTATAGCAAGTTTTAGAGTTTACACAAATGGTGCGCAAGGAGGGACTTGAACCCTCACGCCGAAGCACTAGAGCCTAAATCTAGCGTGTCTGCCAATTTCACCACTCGCGCATATAATGCTTTAAAAGGAATCGAACCTTTTTAAACACCAAGTAAGCATATGGTGCCGCCTATAGGACTCGAACCTACGACCTACTGATTACAAGTCAGTTGCTCTACCAACTGAGCTAAGGCGGCATTCGTTAATATTATACAATAATAAAAAAATAAGATAAAAAAAATAACCAGATATTTATCTAGTTATTTTTTTAAATTATAAAATGATTTAACACCTTTAAAAATAGCGCTATTACCTAATTCTTCTTCAATTTGTAATAATCTATTATACTTAGCAATTCTATCACTTCTTGAAAGAGAACCAGTTTTAATTTGTGCAGTATTTAAAGCAACAGCTAAATCAGCTATAGTAGAATCTTCAGTTTCGCCTGAACGATGTGAAACAACAGCTGTTAAATTATTATTTTGTGCCAATTGAATAGCATCCATAGTTTCAGTCAATGTTCCTATTTGATTTAATTTTATTAGAATTGAATTCATTGCTTTTTGTTCAATTGCTTTTGCTAATAATTTAGGATTAGTAACAGTTAAATCATCACCAACAATTTGTACTTTATGGCCAAATTCTAAAGTGAAATTTTCGAATCCTTTTCAATCATTTTCGGCAAATCCATCTTCAATTGAAATTATTGGATATTTGTTAATTAAATCTTTGTAATAATTCAATAATTCTTCGCTTGTAAAGTCTAATTTAATTTTGTTTAGATGTTCAAAACCACTTCTTTGCTCTTTAATAGCTTCTTTAAGTTTTTTAAATGAATATAATTTAGTATTTTCATCATAAATTTCACTTGAAGCAGCATCTATTGCTATAGCAATAGCTTTTTCTCCTTTTGTTGCAGGAATAAAACCGGCTTTTTCTATAGCTTGAACTAAATAATCTAAAACTTCTTCATGACTTTTAGCGTTTGGTGCAAATCCGCCTTCATCACCAACTTGAGTACCATGACCATTAACTTTTAAGATTTTAGCTAAATTATGAAAGACATGATTAGCCATTTGTAGAGCTTCTCTAAATGATTTTGCCCCTACTGGCATAATCATAAATTCTTGAAAATCAACTGTATTTGAAGCATGTGCTCCACCATTTAAAACATTTAACATAGGTAATGGTAAAACTGAAGCATTAGTTCCACCTAAATATCTATAAAGCGGTAACCCTAATTCATTTGCTGAAGCATGTGCATTTGCTAAAGAAATACCTAATAAAGCATTTGCGCCATATTTATCTTTATTTGCTGTACCATCTAATTTAATTAATAATTGATCTAATTCTCTTTGATTAAGAGATTCAAAACCAATTAATTGTGGTGCTAAATGTAAATTAATATTATCTACAGCTGTCATAACACCTTTGCCAGCAAATCAATTATTTTCGTATTTAGTTCCTTTATCTCTTAATTCTAAAGCTTCTTTAGAACCAGTTGAAGCTCCAGAAGGTACATTAGCAATACCATAACCACCATTTTCAGTTCATAATTCAACTTGAACTGTTGGATTACCTCTTGAATCTAAAATTTCTCTTGCAATTATTTGTTTAATAGCAGACATTATATTCTCCTTTATTAAAAAACCTATATGATTATATAACTTTTATTTATTATTATTTTATTAATTTAATTATTTATATAATTAACTTAAATTATGTTTTTAAAATATGTTAAAATAAAAATGCACATTTAATTTAATGTGCAATCGTTAAACTTTATATAAAAAATTTTTTATTTGGTACAAATTTTAAATTAAAACATATTTTTATAACTTTTAGAATAATCAATAATCTAAGCTAGGAAATGTTATTTCCTAGCTTTTTAAAATTATTTTCATTAATAAGTTTATAATTAAAATTATGAAATCAAATATTCAAGCTTATTTTGTTGATTTAGATGGAACATTTTTAGATCAATACGATGATCCTAATTATCCTGTTTCACAAACAAATTTACAAATGGCAAAAAAAATTAATCAAACTAAAAATTTTATTATTTCGACCGGTAGATCAAATAGTGATTTTGTTGTCGATTTAGCTAAAAGAATTAACTCAAAATATCTTATTTGTCAAAACGGGGCAATAATATTAGATGTTAAAAAAAATAAAATTTTAAGAAATAATTTAATAGATAATGAAACTGTTCATAAAATTAAAAATTTTATGCAAATAAATAATTTACATTACACTATAAATGGCGATCCTATTATATACACTAATAATCCAGATAAAATTACTTTAGATCGCCCTTGAGCAAAAGATTTTAAAAAATTACCTTATGAAAAAGCAAATCTTAATCAAGAAATTAATCGTTTGTTAGCTTTTGGTTTAAATACTATAGAAGAAACTAATAAATTGTCTGAGCAAATAATGCAAATGTTCCCAAACTTACGCACACACAAAGTATCAAAAGGTTTGTCTTTGGAAATTACAAATGCTTTATCAACTAAGGGAATAGGAGATGAATTTGTAGCTAAATTATTAAATGTTAATTTAGAAAATGTTTGACATATAGGTGATTCAGGTAATGATATTAGTGTAAAAGAACAAAATATTAAATTAGCTGTTATGCAAAATGCTATTGATTCTATTAAAAAAGAAGCGGATTTAATTACTTTTGATTATCAAAATGCAGGCGTTGCTAAAACGATTGAATTATTAGAACAATTTTATCAAAAAGGAGATAAAAATGTTAAATATGTTAGATAATATTGCTGACCTTATAATATTTATTGTTTTTTGAAGTGCATGAATAATGTTAACCATTTTAACTTTTTTTGCTTACAAACAATATTTGAAATTAATTAAGGTATTTAACGAAGAAAAAATATTTTATGATAAAGAAATAAAAACAATGATAACTAAAGATGTAAAAATTTTTTTAATTAGATTAACTTTACCATTATTAATTATGTCAATAACTTTATTTTTTAGAAAAATAAATTTTTTTAATTATGAAGATGCTATTTTTAATATTAATAATGATATTTATGCACAATTAACTATTGTTTATATTGTTTTAGTTTTTTTAAGTTCTTTATTATGAGTAATATTATTTTTAAATAAAAGAAATAAATTTAAAATAATTGAAAGAAAAAAAATTCAAGAAGAACAAGAAATTACTTTTAGTGCTTTAGATGAATATAAAAAACTTGTAGATAAAATTGTTAAAAATAAATATCATATCTTTTTGTTAAATAATGCTAGATTTAAAAAACAAAAAAAGACAAACAAATAAAATATATTATTGTTTGTCTTTTTTATTGATTAATTGAATTTTTATAATTTTATGTACAATAATATTACTTATTAAAGCACTAATAATACTTATTAATAGAGCTAAAAGTAATTTATAAATTAATTCTAAATTAACTTGCGATAATGAAATCATCAAAGTAAACACAGCACTTATTGGTATATTAATAGTAAAAGTTTTAATACTTATAAAATTAATTTTTATTAATATAATTTGAACAATAAAACTTATAATAAGCAAACTAAAAAAGATTATATATAACCAAACATACGATTTAAATATTGAAGACCCTAAATCATTAGAACCTAAAAAATATATTATTGCTTGAGGAATTATGCAAACAAAAGTTAAAAATAATCAATTATATAAAGCTAAATACTTTGATTTATTCATAATTTGCTTTTTTATTGTGCAACATTTGAATGAAATTATCTAATGTAGTATTAATTGTTTCTTCTTGATTATATTCACGATAAGAAATAGTATTAGTTTCTATTTCTTTTGCTCCTAAAATAATTTGATATTTAACTTTATTAATTTGTGCTTCACGAATTTTTTTATTTAATCTTTCTTCTCTATCGTCTAATTTAACTCTAAAGTTATGAGCAAATAATTTTTCGTAAATATTTTGAGCATAAGTTAAATTTTGCTCTAAATTAACTGGAATAATACTTATTTGTCTTGGAGAAAGTCAAAATGGTAAAACTCCTTTAGTTTGCTCTAATAAAATAGCCACAAATCTTTCATATGTTCCAATTAAACCACGATGAATCATTACAGGTCTAACTAATTGATTATTGCTATCAACATACGTTAAGTCAAAATTCTTTGGTAATAAGAAATCTAATTGAATAGTTGATACAGTGATTTCATGCCCTAAAGCTGTATGAATTTGAATATCAATTTTAGGGCCATAAAATGCTGCTTCGCCTTCGATAATTTCATATTGAATATTTAAATCATCTAAAGCCTTTTTAAGAATAATTTCAGCATTATTTCACATTTTATCATCATCAAAATACTTATCTTTAGCGTTTTTATCTCTTAATGATAAAGAAATATAACTTATTTCAATTTTAAAAATGTTTAAAGTTTCTGATATTAATTCAAACATTTTTTTAATTTCTTCTTCGATTTGATCTTCTCTAACAAATAAATGGCCTTCTGTTAATAACATTCCTCTTACACGTTCTAATCCTGTTAAAGCTCCAGATTTTTCATAACGATATAATTGACTTTGTTCTGACAATCTTATTGGCAAATCACGGTAAGATTTTTTATTCATTTTATAGCAAAGAATATGATGAGGACAAGTCATAGGACGGGGTATTAAACGTTCTTTTTCTACTATTAAAGGACTAAACATATCATCTTTATAATGAGCTAAATGTCCACTTATTTTATATAATTCTTCATTTCCAAAATGTGGAGTTAATACTTCTGTAAAACCGTATTTACGATCCATTTTTAAAATTAAATTTTTAATTTCATTATGAATATACATCCCATTTTCTAATCAAATAGGAAATCCTTGACCACTTAAATAATCGAAAGCAAAAATATCTAAAGCTTTTCCTATTTTACGATGATCTCTTTCTTTTCTTTCTTGTAAAATAGCTAAATAATTATCCAATTCTTCTTTAGTTTCTCATGCTGTTCCATAAATTCTAGTTAGTTGAATATTGTCACTATTGCCTCTTCAATAAGCTCCAGCTAAAGAAAGTAGTTTGAAATGTTTAAGATTTTTAGTATTTTCAATATGGCCGCCAGCACATAAATCACTAAAAATAATTTCTTTATTTAAAGGATCTTGTAAAGCATAAAATGTTATATTTTTGCCTTGAGATTTTAATTCTTCATAAAGCTCTTTTTTATAAGGTTTATTATCAAAAGAATATTGATATTCTTCAAAAGGAATTGTAACTAAATTTCTTGAAGCCAATTTTTTCATTACTTTTTCAATTTTACTTAATTCTTCTACACTTAAAGGTTTACTGAATTCAAAATCATAATAAAAACCTTCATCAGTGGCAGGACCAAAAGCTAATTTTGTATCAGGATATAGTTTTTCAATGGCTGCAGCTAATAAATGACTACAAGTATGATTTAAATTTTTTTCAGCTTTAATTTTCATATTTTCTCCTAAATAAATCCCATTTTTTCTTGAATTTCTTTAACTATTGGTTGGCAAATATTTTTAGCAGCTAATTTACCTTCTTCAATAACTTTTTTAATTAAAGGTTTAACAAGTTGATAATTAGTTTGAATTTTAATTAATTCTTCTTTAACTGCTTGTGCTACTGCTTGTTTAAATTGAGCATAATTTGAGTCTTTAAATAAAGCTTCACTTTCTTCTAGTGTTAAATGTTTTAAAGAACTATAAATGTGCAATAAATTTAAAATACCAGGTTTATTTTCAGAAATATAAACTTTATTTTCAGAATCTGTAACTGCCTTAAGAATTTTTTTATAAGCTATTTGAGGATCATCATGTAAATAAATAGTAGATTTAGCATCATTTTCACTTTTTGACATTTTAACAAGCGGATTGGTTAATGATTTAATTCTGGCCCCTACTGAAGGAATAAATGGTTGAGGAATTTTTAAACTTGTTTGATAATGTTTATTTAATTTAATTGCTATATTTCTAGTTAATTCCAAATGTTGTTTTTGATCTTCACCTATTGGCACAACATCAGCATTATAAATAAGAATATCAGCGGCCATTAAAACAGGATACATTAATAAACCAATAGGAATAGTTTCTGTACCATTATTTTGTTTAGAAATTTTTTGGGATTTATCTTTAAATTGAGTCATACGATTTAAATCTCCCAATGCCACTTCAGAAGTTATTAATCATTGTGCTTGAGCGTGCTCATAAATATCACTTTGGAAAAAAATATGTGTTTTTTTAGGGTCTAAACCGCAAGCTAAATACATATTAACAATTTCATATCTGGCATGATTTAATTCTTGTGGATCTACTTTACCTGTTGTTAATGCGTGTAAATCTGCTACAAAAAAATAAGCTTCATATTCATCTTGTAATTTAACAAAATTCTTAATAGCTCCAATATAATTACCTAAAGTTAAATTACCCGTGGGTTTTATACCGCTAACTAATCTTTTTTTCATAATTTTCCTTAATTTTTTTAAAATTAAAACATTAATAAAAATTTTACTTTATATTTTTATTTTATGTTCATTTTATATAATTAATTTATGAAATTTAAAGATAAAATGTATATAATTTTTCTCACAGTAATAACATTAGGCTTTTGTTGAATATATTGAAATAAACAACAAAAACATATTAATAATCATAATAATGGCATAATTAAATTACCAAAAAATATTAATTTAGAAGAATTAATTTTGTTTTTAGGTAAAAAAAATAATTTAGATAATGTTAATGCTACAACTTCTAAAGTAACAATTCATTTTAAAGATCGCAATTTAATTGAATTAGAAAAAATTAAAAATTTAAAATATGTTAGTGGTATTATGTTCAATGAAAATAAAATAACTTTAATAGTTGGTAATATTGCTCTAAGTTTAGCGCAAGAAATTATTAAAAATTTAAATAATTAATTTACATTTAATTAAAAACTCTCATTTTGAGAGTTTTTTTATTATTTACTTAAATATTTAAAATAAAATTTTAAATTAAAAAATGAAAAAAAATATTATTTTTCATATTTAAAATTAAAAAATATTTAAATATTAAGTTAAACGATTAAATTATAAAATTAATTATAGTAAGATATTTTTATTTTATAAGGAGTAAAATTATGAAAATTAAAAATAAAATTAAATTATTATATAGTTCTTTTATTCCATTATCTTTAATTTCTTTTACTACTTCTTGTTTAAACATTAATGAAAATAATAAAGAAGAAAAAAATCAAAAATTAGCAAAAACTCTTAAAGAATTAGAAAAAATTAAAAGTGAAACTCAACTGCTTGTTTCAAAACAAGAAATCATAGTATCTGATAATCAAAAATTAAAAATTAAAAATAATGAATTAATACAAAAAAGCAAAAATAATTCTGACAGAAGAAATAAAAATATTAATAATTTTGTTAATAAAATTGAATTAATTCAAAACAAAAATACAACTTTGTTATTAAAAATAAGAAATGAATTAACTAATTTTAAAAATGAATTTAATATCAATTTAGGCCAATTATTAACAAATTATTTACAAGAAATAGAAAATCAAAACAATCATTATTTAAATACTTTAACAAATATAGAAAATAAAGAAAAATTATTTGAAAATATTATAAGTACAGAAAGAAAATTATTATTAATTAATGAGCAAATTTTTATTGATTTAAAAGCTATAGAACAATTAAAGAAAACTTTAAAAAATATCAATTCAAATTTAATTATTAAACTAAATGAAAAAGAAGAAAATATTTTTAATAACACGAAAATTAATTTTGAAGATTTAGAAAATGTTTCTCTTATAAGAGAAACGATAAGCGAATATTTAAAATTTTTATTTACACAAAATCACCCAAGAAATTATGGTAAAAATAGAGAAATAAAAATAAGTGAAAATTTAAAAATATCATTAAATAATTTAAATAAAAATTTTTCTAATAATTTGAATAAAACAGAAAATTTATTAAATGAAATAGTAAAAGATAATGAAGTTGATAAAAATCTTTTTGCAAATAGTTATATTGAATATTTAAAAAATCAAAATAAATCAATAAATTCTAGTATTGAAAAAGAATTTATTAACAATAACTATTCGTCAATAACTCAAAATCTTAATTCTTTGCAAACAATTAATAACAATTTAATTAATACTTTAACAATTTTGAACCAAATAAATGAAGTTTTAAGATTATTTAATATAGAGACTAAAAAAATAATTTTTAAAAATGTTGAAAAAGAAATAGAGAAATTTTTACAACAACATGCAAATATTAATATAAATGATTTAAATCAAATTTATAAAACAACAATTACTAAATATTTCTTAAATTTAGAAAAAGAAACTTCTAAAACTAATAATAAAGTTGAATCAAAAGCAAATGAAGAAAATAATATTCAAGAAAAAACAGAGCAAAATTCATCTTTAGCAAAAGAACAAGAAATAACATTAAAACAAGTACGTTTAGCACATTGAAATGTTTTAAATCTCAATTTAAATGATACTAATGAAAAACTAGTTACTAACACAAAAATTAAATCTATAGCACACTTAATTAATTATTTAAATATAGATTTACAGGCTTTAACAGAAATTGATAATGAACTAGCTGTAAAAGAATTAACTAGACAATTGAATCAAATTAATAAACAAGCAAATTGAAAATACATTATTAGCCAAACAGGACCAAATGGCAGAGATAGAAATAAACAGGTAAATAATCAAACTAGTGAATTTATTGCTTTTGTTTATCAGGCAAATAAATTTAAACTCAAACCATTCATTAATCAAAAAATAAATGAAGGGTTAGCATATGATAATCAAAATTTTATTCATCATTACAACAAAAATTTAAATGGCGGATATACTAGACCTCCATATGGTATTTTTGTTGAAACATTAGGAAAAGAAAAAAATGATTTTACTTTTGTAGCGGCTCATTTTGATTCTCCAGGTATAAGAAGATCTACTAATAATGAAATTAGAGAACATAGCGTTCCTAATCTTAGAAATTTAGGAGCTCAAGAAGCTGATGAAGCTTTAAATACTATTAATGTAATGAATTATTTTGATAAACATGATGGTAATAATGATGATTTAATTTTTATGGGTGATACTAATATAAATGAAAGACATCATGATATATTATTTGACAATTTATTAAATAATGGTTATAAAAATTTAATAGATAAAACAATTAATACATCTTTAGGTACTACATTTAATAGATATAGTAATTCATATGACAAAATATTTATTAAAAGTAATTTAAAAACTAAAAATGCACAAACTTATCCTTTATATCAATTTTTAGATGATCAAATTTATCCAGGCTATAATAATTTTAATCAATGAAAAAACTTCGTTGATCAATATAGAAAAAATCCTTATTCTAATGATGCTAATTATATTAGAAATGTAATAAGCGATCACAACCCTATTTATGTTGATTTAATTTTAGATCAAAATGATGAATTTTAAGTAGATAGTATATATCTACTTTTTTTATATAAATATAAAAATTATTTTGCAAAAAAAATAAAATTTTGCAGGAAAAATACATATTTTTAAACTATTTAGATAAAACAAAAATTAATTTTTGCTAATATATATATATATATATATTGGATGAAAGATGTGAAAAATAGTTACTAATATTTATAAATTCAATTGAAAAAAATTGCAAAAAAATCAAGAAAATAAAATAAATGTTTTTAAAAATTCTCATTTAGAAATTGAATTAATATATTCAAATCAAATACAACTTGATTGAATGCAAGACAAAAAAATTGAAAACGTTTTTTTAATTAAAGGTTGGGCTATTTTAGAAGATAAAAATCAACATAAAATTAAAATGAAAAAAGGTGATTTATTAACTATTAATATAAATTATTCGCATCGAATTATTAAAACAGCAAGAAGAACCATTTGAGTTGCTATTTTAAGTAAATAAAGAGGTGTTTATGAAATTAAAGAAAAATAAATTATTTTTTATAAGTGCAAGTGCATCTGTTTTAGCTACTATAAGTTTAGCAGTTGCTTGTGAGATGCAAGAAGAAAACAATAAAGAAAAAGATATTAATTCTCAATTAGAAAAAGCTTTAAAAGAAATAGAAATTCTTAGTAAACAAAAAGCTGAATTAGAAAATAAACAAAATGATTTTTCACTTGAAAATAAAACTTTAAAATATAAAAATACGGAATTAGAAAAACAAAATTCGCAAGAAAGAAACCGTCGTAAAAAAGATTTTGATACATTTAAAAAAGCTTATGACAAATTTAGCAATCATGCAAAAGAACAAATAAATAAAATTAATGAAACTATTTTAAGTTTATCTATTAAATATGAAATAGATGTGGTTAAATTAGGTTCACAATATCCTAAAAGTTTAGAACAAGAAGCTTTAACTAAAATAAACGAATTAAATAAATTATTAATGTCTGATGAAGCAGATGTTTTTGCAACGTCTTTAGTTATTAATACTTCTTTAAGAGAATTATATGAACAATTATTAGCAGAATATAGAGCACTTACACAATTAGAATATATTTTGAGCATTAGTAGTGAAAAACAATTAGCTAATTTAAAAGCAAATATTGATAATATTTATACAACAGAAGTTAATAAAGGTAAAAATCTTAATTCAACTGAAGTATTTTATCCATCAATTCAAACACTTGCTAATGAATATATTAATACTTTAATTAAAACACCAACTACTGAAGAAATTAAATCTTCAGAAGAAGAACAAAAACTTAATTCAACCTTTGCTAGTGAATTAAACAAATTAAAAACAGAATTTAAAGAAATTTATAGAGTAACTCAAGAAAACTTAGAAACTTTAGCTACAACACATTCAATAAACAAAGATTTTTTAGGAATTAAATATCTTGAAGATTTAAAAGCACAACAAGCAAAACAAATTGAAATTTTAGAAAAAGATGTAACAATAGAAAATTACACGCATGCCATTAAAGCTTTAAATGTTTTAGATGCAATTAATAATAATATTGCTCATTCATTAACTAGTTTAAATCAATTAGATAAACTTTTACAATTATTAACAGTTGAACAAAAAGCACAAATTATTAATAACGGTGAAACAAATTATAAAAAATTAGTTCAAGAAACTAAAAAATCTTTCCCAGAAACACCTGAAGAAAATATTTATCCAACAATAGTTCATATATATCAAGGCATATCAAAAGAAATTACTAATTACTTGGTAGAAAATAACAAACAAGCAACAAAAGAAGTTGATCAAAAAAATACAGAAAAATCTAAGGAAACAACTAACGAAGATAAAACATTAGAAAAGATTACTTCAAAAGAAACTATGGAAACTAATAATTCAAATGATCAACCAAAAGAAGAAAAAGAAACTAAAAAAACAGAAGAAAATTCTCCTGTTGTTATAACTGAAGAAACGTCAAAAGAAACAGCAGAAACTAAAAAAGAAGACAATGAAAAACAAAATGAAAATTCAGAAATAATAACGCCTGCACCTTCTGTAGAATCAAAAGAAAATAAATCTGAAGAAATAACACCAAGCGATACTACATCGCCTGAAACAACACCTGCTGAAAAAACTCAAGAAGCAAAACAAACCATTCGTATAGGTCAATGATATCTTGATGAATTACAAGTTAGAACAAATGCACAAAGACAAAACGATTTAGAATCAAGAACTAGAGCAATAAGTGATTTAATTAATCATCTTAAAATTGATATTCAAGCAGTAACTAACTATAACAATATAACTGGGGTTGAAGAATTAATTAAAAAATTAAATGAATTAGATCCTCAAGCAAATTGAAAATATGTAGTAAAAGAAGATACAAATAAAACAGCTTTTCTTTATAAAGCAAGCAAAGTAAAAATTAAAAATTTTGAAGATCAAGAAACTCAAGAAGTTTTAACATATGACAATACAAACTTTGTAAAAAATGATGGAGCTAAAAATAATAATTACAATGTTGCTCCCGTAGGAGTATTCTTTGAAACTTTAGGTAATATTAAAAATGATTTTACAGTTGTAGCATCACATTTCATTAGATCTAGAGGAACAGCAAAAGAAACAGAAAATGAAGCCAAAAATTTAGTAAACGTTATGAAATGATTTGACGAAAAAGATGGTACTAATGATGATTTAATTTTTTTAGGTAATACTAATGTAACTACAACGAAAAATCATGAAGTATTTTTTGCTGAATTATTAAATGCTAATTATAAAGCTTTACTAGATACAAATATTAACACAACACTTTCTAATAGAACCGAAAAACAATATAGTAATCAACCAGATAAAATTTTTTACAAGGGAACACTTGTAAATGAAAATGCTAATAGTTATCCACTTTTTGATATAGTAGATAATAAAATTATTAAAAATATAAATTCTTTTGAAGAATGAAAAACTCATGTAGATGCAAAAAGGGACAGACCTTTTGCAAATAACGCCGGCTATTTCTATAATATTATAGCTAAAAATAGTCCAATATACTTTGATTTAGTCTTAGATCAAAACGATACAAATTAATTTATATAAAAAAGCATATAAATCATTTATATGCTTTTTTATTAATAAAAATATAAGGATAAAAGACAAACAAAAAATAAATTATTTATTTTAAGATTTGATTATATGAATACACAACATTTAGAACCTAAAACATCATTGGTTTTACCTGTTTTAAAACCAATTAATATGAAAGACAAATTTTTAGAAAAACTGGGAGATAAATTTAAATCAAATGTAATTATTATTGTAGCAATGGAAGAAAAATATGCCTATTTTCTTTCTTGTTTAAAAGAAACACAAAAAATAATTGAAGACGAAAAAATTATTCCTATTAATATTCACGAGGGAACTCTAGAAAATGGTAATTTAAAAATTATTGAATTAGCAAATTATATTGATATTTCTACTATTTATAGAATTAGTGTAGAAAATATTAAATATTTTGCTAAAAGCGAATATAACGATTTACCATATTTATCAATATTTGATCAAATGAAAATTATTGAATTATTAACTAATAATTTAAGTAATAAGAAAAATATTGATTTAATATATATTAAAAAAAGAAATCAAAATTTAAATAATAGTATTTAAAAATAAAGGCATTTGCCTTTATTTTTATCAAATTTTAACTCTTTTTTCAACTGGTAAGTACATTTTATCTTCTGGTTTAATATCAAAAGTTTTATAAAATTCGTCTAAATTTTGCAATTGTAAATTAGCTCTTAATTCAGCTGGTGCATGTACATCTATTTTTAATAAATTTTGTGCGTAATTTTCAGTTGCCTTAGTTCTTCAAATTGTGGCTCAATTAACAAAGAAATCAAAAGAAGAATGATCTTTATTTTGCATTGAAGCTTCTAAAGCACATGAAATACCTCCTCCATCAGCTATATTTTCTGATAAAGTTAATTGTCCATCACATTTTCCACATCAAATTTCTTTTTGATCAAATAATTCAATCATTTTTTTACCAAGTTCTTCAAACTTAGCAAAATCTTCAGCAGTTCATCACATATTTTTATTACCATTTTCATCAAATTGAGCTCCATGATTATCAAATGCATGACTTATCTCATGTGCTATAACCGCTCCTATACCTCCAAAATTAGCTGATGAAGATTGTTTAGGAGAATAAAAAGGAGCGCTTAAAATTCCAGCAGGAAAAACAATATGATTCATAGTAGGACTATAATAAGCATTCACTATATTAGCCGGCATGCTTCAATAATTTTTGTTTATTGGTTCTTTATATTGATTAAAATGATATCTTATAAAAATTTGATCTAAGTTGATTATGTTATCTAATAGATTATAACCTTGTTTATATGAATAAACTTGATATTCTTGATAATAAGGTCGTATTTCATTAGGATAACCTATATGTACTCCTAGAGAATTTAATTTAATTAAGGCTTTTTCTTTTGTTTTTTGTGATAATCAATTGTTGTTTTGCAATCTTTGAGCATAAATATTAATCATTTGTTGAACTTTATTTTCAACATCTTTTTTAGCTTCTTCACCTAAATATTTTTTAGCAAAATGAACTCCTAAAGGCATTGAAAATTTATCAATTGCTAAATTTAAAGCTGCCTTATTTTTAGGTGTTAATTTTTTTAAACCATTTAAAGTTTTAGCATATTCTCCAGAAATTAATCTAGCTTCATTACTTAAATATCTTGCAAAAGCATGTAAAGTTTTTAATATCATTCAATCTTTATATTCTTTAAAATTATTTTCATTCAATACTTTATCTACATTATCAAAAAATCTTGGATAAGTAATGGAAACCATATCAACTTTTTTAGTAACTAAAGTTTGAGCAAAATTATAAAATTTAAAATTTTGTGATATAGAATTTAAATATTCTTTTTCTTTAGGATTATAAATTTTTAAATAATCAGCTTGTTCTAAATTAGTTGGAAAATATTGAGCTAATAAAGCATCAAAAGTTAAAGCATTTTGAATCATTTTATTACTTTTGTCAACTGAATAACCTGTTTTAGTTAATAAATTAAACATCATTTTAGATCAAGCATTAAGTAAAAGTGTTTTTTTAGGATGGTTGTCATCATAATATGAAACATCAGGTAAAATAATATTTGCTTGACCTAAATATAAAATTTGTTGTGTAGAATCTTTGAAATCTTGATAAATAGAGAATTCAAATAAATTAGCATAACCTTTTAAAAATAATTCCACATATTTATCTTTATAATCATTTAAATTTTTTAGATTTTCAATTTCTTTTAAATATTTTTTAACTGGTTTAAAAGCTAATTTATCTCTTTGTTCATAATTTAAAGCTTGATTATATAATCTAACAAAATTAGATAAAATAGTATCTTTTAATTTTTTATCTTTATAATCATTCACTAAATTTTTAACTAATTTAAACATTTTGATTTCATTTTTCTTATCAATTTCATAAAAAGCACCTGTAGCTGGTCTATCACTAGGAATTTTGGTTTCTTTTAATCATTTTTCATTTATACCTTGAAAAAAGTTATCTTTTAATAATTTTTTATTCATTATTCTCCTTTATATTACTTAAAAGATATATACATGCTGTTTCAGCTCTTAAAATTCTTTTACCTAAAGAAACTATTTGAGCATTGTATTGTTGTGCTAATTCTATTTCTTCTTGAGCAAATCCGCCCTCTGGTCCCACAAGGATTAAACAATTATCACTTAAAGTTTGAATAGTTTCTCTATTAGTTTTTTCATGTGCTATAAAAATTTTTTTATTTTGAAATCGTTTTAATATATTTTCAATTTTAGTTGGTTCTAATAATTCAGGAATAACATTGCGAAATGATTGTTCAGCTGCGTTTTTTAAAATTTCTAAATGTCTTAGACGTTTTTTAAATAAATCATATTTAACTAAATTACCATTTGTGTATTTTGTAATCATTGGAATAATTTTTTTTACACCTAATTCAGTAGCTTTTTGTAATAATCATTCAAAACGTTCCATTTTAATAATAGGTGCGGCTAAAATAATTTCATTTTTAAATTCATTATTAATATCTAATTTATTTTTTATTGAAGCTAAATTATTTTTTAAACAACATAAATAAAATTCTTTTTGATAAACGCATAAAAAATCTTCATTTACTAAACGAGCCACTTTTAAATGTTTAAGATTTTTCTCATCTAAAATAAAATGATTATCATCAGCTTTTTGATTTACAAAAAAACGATGCATGTATATAATATCCTTTCTTTAATTTAAATTAGTATCTAAATTATAAATGAATATAAAAAATAAAAGAGGGTTCTCTCTTTTATTTTTTAAATTTAAAGCCAAAGGAAAATGGGAATTTACTTTGCAGTTTATTATCATCTATATTATTGTTATTTATTTCATGATTAGTGTTTAAATTTTCTTGTACTTCATTATCTATATCATCTTCAAATAAGGTATTTTGATTATTTGTAATGATTAAATCATCTTCCAGTTTTTTTTCCATTGTTTTTATTAACAATTCTTTTTCAGAATTATTTTCTTTTGTTTCTTCTATTAAATTTAATCCCGTTGCTATTAAATTAACTTCGAAAATATTATCTTTAGGATTTGATGTTTTTAAATATTGCATTCCTTGAATAACATTAACAGTATCATTTGAATTAGTATCAGTATTTAAATATTTTGAAATTTGTTCTTGTACTTTATTTATTTGCATTAAAGTAGCATTTTGTGTTTTAGTTAAAGAAATAATTTTTTTAGCATTATTAAATGATTTTTCATACAAAATATTATTAAAAACATTTAAACTAGCTTTTTCTCATACATTATCTACATTACTTGCTTTTCCTATACCTACATAGGTTAAACCACCGTTTGTTAAAATAGTGCGTAAATCATTAAAATCAACATTTATAACAAAATTATTATAAGCTATATCAACAATTATATCAATTGCATCTTTTACACTTTGATTAGCTATTTTTAAAGCTTGATCAGAAGGTAAATCACCATAATTTTCTTCTAATTTAGAATTGTTAATAATAATATAAGAATCACTATATTGTTTAACTTTGGCAAGACCACTTTCAGCAACTCTTAATTTTCTTAATCCTTCCATTTTAAAAGGCATGAAAACTATGGTCAAAGTCAAAATTTTCATTTCTTTAGCTATTGAAGCTATCACAGGTGCGGCACCTGTTCCTGTGCCTCCACCTAATCCAGCAACAATTATTGCTAAATCTGCGCCTTCTAAAATTGATTCTATATCTTTTTTACAAGAATTAGCTGCATCTTCTCCTATTTGTTGATTTCCTCCAGCACCTCAACCGTTTGTAACACCTGTTAAAATTAGTTTATTTGCACAGTTACTATTATTTAAATCACTTTCGTCAGTGTTAGCAATTCAATATTCTATTTGATCAATATTATCGTTAATAAGTTGATTGACCGCATTATTTCCAGCCCCTCCAACTCCGATTAATTTTATTTTGACTTTTTTATTATTTGATTGCATAATTATCCTTTATTTAAATAAATAAATTTAAAAAATAATTTGTTGAAAAAATTTGATTTAAAATTTAGCGAAATGTTAGAAATTGTTTTTTCTTGAGGAGAATAATTTATAATACTGTCACTATATTTAATAATCCCTTGCATGCAAGTAGATAAATTAGAAATATTTGTAGTATTTTTAAATTGTTCGAAAGGAAATTTGGAATTTTTAAATAATGTTGAAAAAGTGCATGCACTATTTTCTAAAAACACTATCTTATATCCATCTTTTATATATGAGTATAATTCTTGTAGTAATTCTTGAAAATATTTTTCAATTTTATTAATAAATAATTGATAAAAAAGTTTTTGTTGCAAACTTAAGTTTAAATTTTTAATTATTAAATTTTGATCATTCTGAAAAAAAGAATTAACAAGTAGTTTAAATTGTTTGGTAGATAAATTCATTCTTGAAAATATTTCGTTAAAAATTGCAGAATAATTTATTTCTTTATAACTATTGCAAATAATATTTTTATTAAATTCTTTTGCTAAAGTTCATGAATAATTATTCAATTCTAAATAAATTTTATTTAAATAAGAATTATTATCAACTTGCGCTTGAGCAAACATTTTTGTACAAATGTTATTAAAAAATATTTTAGTTTGATTAAATTTTTTTATTATTTTATCTAAAATATTATTTTTTGTAATTAATAAATAATTTTTTATTAATGTAATACTTTTTGCAATTTTATTTAAAGGTAAATTTCTATATATTTTTAACTGATCGACTAAATCAATTGTTTTATAACAGCTTACAGTTTGATTTAAAATAATTTTTTCTGTATTTAATTTTGTTTTCATTTGTTTTTCTAATTCATTATTAATTTCTTTAGTTATTAAGTTACTCTTAACTAAAATTTCTGCTTGATAACTTTCTAATTCATAATAATTATGTAAACTTTCATCCAAAATCAAATTACTTTTAATTATTAATTTCTTTTTATTTGTTAATAGTTGTTTTTCTAATTCTTTATGTTTAATCATTAATAAATCAAGTGCTTTTAAATCAGAAGTAAGAGAAATGTTTTTTTCATAAAGTAAAACATTTTTTTGATCTTTTACTTCAATAACATTTAATGTTACTTTATTTTTACTTATAAGATAGTTGAAATAAACATTTCTCATTTGTTACTCCTTTTTAAAATATTTTAGTAAGTACTCTTAATTTAGCACTTCTTGCACGATGATTAATTTTAATTTCTTTTTCAGATACTTTAATAGTTTTAACACTGTATTTTTTTTCTTCTTTAACAGGCATTTTTACTGGTAATTGATTTTTAGTTAATTTACCAAAAAAATTTTTAACAATTTTATCTTCTATAGAGTGAAATGAAATAACACATAAATTAGCTTGCGGTTTTAATAAATCTAGTGCATCAACTAACATATTTTTTAGAGCGTTTAACTCATCATTTACTTCAATTCTTAAAGCCTGAAAAATAGCTTTGTTAGGATTTTTTAAACTAACTATTTTAGCAGGTAAAGATTTTCTGATGACATTTGCTAATTCTAATGTAGTATTTATAGGTCTATTTTCTACTATGGCTTTCGCAACTTGTTTAGCAAATTTTACCTCAGCGTTATAATAGAAAATTTGACTTAATTTGTCAACATCATAATGATTAACAATATAATGTGCATCTAAAAATTGATCTTGATTCATTCTCATATCCAATTTTGCATTTTTGTTATATGAAAAACCTCGATCTGCATTATCAATTTGTGGTGAAGAAATTCCCAAATCTGCAATAATACCATCAACTTGTTTGATACCAAGTTTATTTAATTCATTTTTTATATTTTTAAAATCAGAATGAATTAAGTAAAAATTATTATTTATTAATTCCAATTTTTTACGACTTTCTTGTATCGCGAAATAATCTTTATCAAAAGCAAATAATTTTCCTTCTGGAATATTTTGCAAAATTAAACTAGCATGTCCGCCCATACCTAATGTTAAATCAACATATATACCATTAGGTTTTAAATTTAATGCTTCAATTGTTTCTTCTAGTAAAACACTTTGATGTTTATTTGAAAGCATTTTGACGAGAGGCAAAAGCATTGGCGGCTTCTAATAATTCTTCTTCACTAATTGAATCTAAATATTGTTGATACACTTGAGGATTTCATATTTCTACTATATCCCCAACGCCTAATAATAAGACTTCTTTTTGAATGGCGGCTTTATCTAAATAAGTTTTAGGAATAATAAAACGATTTTGTGAATCCAATTCAATTTCTTGACTATTTCCTAATCAAAATCTTTTTAATTTTCTTACTAGAGGATCAAAATTACTTTCATAAGTTAACGATTCTGTTAATTTTTGAAATTCTTTTTCGCTTCTAAGTTCAATAACTCCGTTCATTCCTATTGTAATGTAAAATTTAGTACCTAAAAGATCTCTAATTTTTACAGGTAGAATGACACGATTACGATCATCTAAATTTCGATTGAATTGACCATAAATATTATTCATCACCACTTTCCTCCACCATTCACCATTATTTTACATTTAATGAAATTAAAAAACAAGAAAAAAATATAAATTTAGTAATATATTTTGGAGAATATGAAAAAAAATATTTTTTTACAAAATTAAAATAAAAAACAACTTTTAAGTTGTCTTTTAAAAATTATTTTTTGTTAAAAATTCTTATTGCTTGGTTAACATCATCAACTTTACCAATAATTGTTAATAAATCATCAACATGTATTTTTGTAAAACCGTTTGGCAAAATAAATTGTGGTCCTCTTTTAATTAGAACTATAGAAACCCCAAGTTCATTTAATTTAATGTCTTTGATTTCCTTATTTAATACTTTTTCATTAATAACATAAGTAGTTCCCATAACAAAACCATTACCTATTTCTTGTAAATCTTTAGAGTATTTAATAAAGTTTGTATTAGCTGCTAATAATGCCGTTCTAATACCTGCTTCATATTCAGGTTGAATAATAATATTAACTCCAATTTGTTTTAAAACTAACGCATGTCTTTTAGAAGTTGCTCTTGCAATTATATTTTTAACTTTTAATTCTAATAATGAAGCAACAATTTCGATATTATCTGAAACAGCCACAACAACAGTATCAATATCTTTTATATTTAATGCTCTTAAAGCTTTAATATCAGCTGCATCGGCTATTGCTATGTTTTCAATAGAATCACTAAAAGTTTTTAAATGTTCTTCGCTTTTATCAATAAGCATTAAAGAACAATTCATTTTATTTAATTGCGCTATAACTGCACTACCAAAACGTCCTGCACCTATAACACAAATATTTTCACTTTTATTTTTTGCCATTTTTTACTCCTTTAATTTTATTTTAAATAAAAAATAAAATAAATTCTTAATATATTATAAATAATATATTATTTTAATTATGAGAAATTGAAAATTAATAAGATGATATCGTCATAATTCTTTATATCGTTTTTTTAGTAATCTTAACTTTCACTTTAAAAAAACTAAAAAAATAAGAATAATTTTTTTTACTTACTTGTTAATAGTTTTATTAAGTTCTTTACTACTTTTTAGCCCATTAACTCATCAAGAAATTAATAGCCAATGAAATAGTATTAAATTTGAAGATGCTTTATTTACAGCTTCAAGTGCTTTTAGTGATACTGGTTTAGTAACACTTAGCACTTTTAAAACTTGAAATATTTTTGGCCAAAGTATTATTGCTATTTTGATTTTTCTGGGTGGAATAGGTGTATTTGTATTAAAAATTTATATATTTAATTTTTTATTTTTTGGTAAATTAAGATTTTCTTTAAGTGAAATTAATTTAGCTTCAGCAGAAAGAACTGATGCAAAAGGACAAAGTTCCAAACAAGTTATTGTTGATGCTGTTACTTTTTTAATAATTATTTTTCTTGTTAGTTCAATTGGTTTATCTTTTTATTTTTATTTAGTTCCTGCAAGAAATTTAGGAGAAATTGAAACAATATATCAAAATAATCTAAATTTAAATATTTCTCAAAGTAAAACTTATCAAGAATTAGGAGAATTTATTTTGCCTCATAATAATTGAGCTTTAAGTTTTCGTTACGGTTTTTTTCATGCTCTAAGTGCTTTAAATAATGCAGGTTTTGATATTATAGGTGAAAAATCATTATTAAGTTTTTACCATAATATTGAGTTACAAATTTTCTTTGTTATTTTATTTCTTATTGGTGGTTTAGGTTATCCAATTATTCATGACATTTTTAATTTTTTTAGATTTAAAAGCAAACATCCTAAACGCAAATATTATTGACAATTATTAACCAAAATTAGCACTATCACTTATTTATTAATTACAATTATTGCCTTTTTAATTATTTTATGTATGGAATTATTAAGTAAAAATCATATTTTACAAAATCAAAATGATTTTTATAATAGTACAGCTTTAAAAATTTGAGCCTTATTTTTCACTAGTTTATCAACAAGAAGCGCCGGTTTTGCTACTATACCAATAAATCAATTTTCTCCTAACAGTATTTTAATTCTCATTATTTTAATGTTTATAGGAGCTGGCCCTTCTTCCACGGGTGGTGGCATAAGAACTACTACTTTTGCTATTATTTCCATTGCTTTAATTTCTAGATTAACTGGTAGACCATCTGTTAGAGCTTTTAAAAGAAAAATTGGTAATAAAACTGTTCGTAATTCATTTACTGTATTTTTAACTAGTATAATGTTGGTTTTATTTGCTTCTATAATTTTGTCTACTTCTTCATCCAATTATTTTGGTCAAGCTGATTATGACTTTTTAAATTATATATTTGAAGCCACTTCAGCATTTGGAACTAGTGGTTTAACAGTAGGCATTAGTGAAAAATTAAATATTTTTAGTAAAATTATTCTTACTTTAATAATGTTTATAGGGCAATTTGGTGTTTCGTCTACTTTATTAGTTTGAGGTAGAAAACGTAATTATTCATACAAATATGAATATATAACAGAAGATATTGCCATAGGTTAAAATGCTTTTATATTAATTAAATTGTTCATTTTTTAAAAAATAACTCTATAAAAACAATAATAAATAATAGGAGTAAAAATGAATTTAAAAAAACGCGCATACAATGGAAAAGAATATATTTTAGATGAAGAAAATCAAGTAGTTAGATTATCAAAAGATTATCATTTAAAATTATTAAATTCAACTAATAAATTCGAATGTTTTAAAAAATTTGGTGGATCTTCAATAGGCGATATTTTTTTAACTGACAATTTTAAAAGCCATTTTAGTGCTTTTTGTTTTATTGCAAGATTAAAAATGCCTGCTTTACAATTAAAATATATTAAAGCAGGAATAGAATTAGAACCTAAAGTAATAGAATATTTAAAATCTATTTGACAAAATGAAACAATTGAACATATAGAAGCAAGTAAAGTTGATTATGATTATTTTAAAGAACAAAATATTATAGGTGGTGTGCCTGATGGTCTAATTAAAAATAAAAAAATTGTTTTAGAACTTAAGGCTGTTGGAGCAAAAAAAAGAAAAGAATGAGAAAATGAAAATAACAACATTCCTGAGGACTATAAAAAACAAGCACAATTATATGCTCATTTACTTGGGTATAATCATTATATGATTGTTGGAACCTTTTTAAATGAAAATGATTATGAAAATACTCACTTAGTTGATTTTAAAACTCAAACACAAGGTTTTTTATTTAAAGTTAATCATGAACAAGCAAAAGATGATATTAAAGTTATTAAAGAATTTTGATTAAAATATACGCAATTAGGTATTTCACCTCAATATCGTTTAGATAGATCTGATAATGATTTGGTTAATTATTTAAAATGTCATAATGAAAACGAATGAAAAGAATTATTTAATTTATGAAAAGAACAAGGAAAAATTGATGAGGAGATTGAATTTGAGTAAAAATAATCATATAACAATTAATTTTAAACATTATTTTAATTCATTTATATCACAAGATTTTTTTATTTGAGAAAAAAAAGATCCTAATAATCCTAATAATTATTTAATTCCTCAAATCGATCAAAATAATTACCAATTATTTACTACTAAAAATCATGCAAGAAATCATTTTAATGTTGAAGAAGAAGATAATGAAGAAGAAGAAGAGAATAATTTTTTATATGATATTTTAAATAATTTAAATGATGAAGGTTTTACTTTTTGAAAAGATTTAAAAACAAATAATAAAATTTTAAAAAATGATTCTTCCAATAGATCAAATATTTTAATATATTCTAATGTTCAAAAACAAATTTTAGATTTTTTATTAAAAAATGAGTTAAAAAACCCAGAAAAAAATAAAATTGGTTTTATGCCTCAAGCAAAAAAAGTTAATGAATTAAAAGAAATATTTTTCAACTATTACAATAATGACAAAATAGATTACATAATTAATCCAGCTGTAATTTTTGAATACAAAGATAATAACAAAATAAAAGCAAATGATAATTTTTTTATAAAAGCTAATTTTTTTGCCTTAGATAAAAAAAATATGACTGCTTATTTAGTCAAATATAAAAATAGTAATGAAATAAAAGATTACTTATGAGCAAATTTTATATACGAAATTTCTTTATTAACTAATGTTAAAATTAATCAAATAAAAATGATTCTTTTTGATAATAACAATGAAGAAATTTTAAAAAATAAACTAAATTTAACTATAACTCAAGCAGCTAACATTAGCAAAAATAAAAAAACAATTGATACTAAAAAAACTGATTATAGTTATCAAGAACTTCTTCAAATAAAAAAAATAAATAATTTAGTAAATAATGGCAAAATTTTTGATAATTTAGTTAGTTTAAATTTACATAACAAAAATCTAACTTTTATGGATGCTATTTATCATAATTCACCTTTTAACAGCATCAAAAGAAAAAGAAAAAATAATAAAACTGATTATCCTGTTTTTTATTTTTCTAATGATCAAATTTTTAATGAAAAAGGAGAGTTTGGTGACTTTAAATCTCATATAGATAAAATTATTAATGGTTATTATTTAGATAAACCTATTTATTCTAACATAAATTCTCAGTTAGATTTAAAATATGATTATCACGAAGTATATGGAAGTAATAAAAATTTATTAAAAGAAATAAGATCATTGCATTTAGATAGTAAATATGAATTCGCAGCAAATGTAGAAAATTTAAGAACACAATTAGATTTTAATCATATAGAAAAATATAAATATAAAGTTGATCAATTAAGAAAAAGAGCTAACTATTTCACTCAAGATGCCATTAATGAACTTAGTAAATATTTAAAAGCTAATAAACGTTATATTTGATATGACTATGAAGGTGTTTCATCTGTTACTCCCATTATTGATGGAGTAAATTCATATTTACAAATTACTAATCAAGTTTCGATAATAGAAACAATAAATGGTCAAATAATAAAACACAACAATAATATTGCTTTAAATATTGTTAAAGATCCTAAAACTATATCTTTAATTGATATAGTAGATAATATTTTAAGCGTTTATTCAAATAAAGCTGATTATTATGTAGTTTTTAATAAAAATTATGAAAACACAAGAAACAACGAAATTCTTAAATTAGTTCTTAATAAATTTGAAAATAACGACAAAAATTTTATTCTTCAATTAAAAGAAAGAGCAATTGAAAATTCTTTAGATTTTGAAAAAATAATTAATCACATAAATTTTAATACTTTAGATTTGATGGATTTTTTAAATAGTACAGAACAAAATATTAATTATATATTCCCTTTTGATTTAATAAATTATCAAAAAAGAAATATTAATGATATTGATAATATATTTTTAAATGAAAATAATACACTTAATAAATTTATTAAAACGCCATTAGAATTTGTAAATAATAATAAAATTGAAAGATTTTTTATTTTTGAATTATTTGGTAAAAAAAGTATTAAAAAAATCGAAAAATTAATTAATTTCAATCAATTTAATGATTTAGAATATAGTGAATATTTTAAAGAATATGCTGATTTAGATGTTAAAAACGGATCAATGGCTATGAAAATAGCTATAGATAGATATTTAAATGTTATAGAAGATCAAGAATGAATTGAAAAAGAAATAAAATTAAAAGAATATTGTCAAAATGATGTTATAGCAATGTTAGTAACTTTTGCATTTTTTAAAAAAATTATTCTTAAAACTTTTCCAGAAATAAATAATTATGCATATAATTTTGAAAATGGTTATTTATTTTTCGATGAACAAACTAAAAAAATTAAACTCTCTATAGAAGGTAAAAATGAAAATTAAAAATTTAAAATATTTAACTTTTGCACCTATTGTAGTAAGTGCTTTTGCATTTACTAATGCTTGTCAACAAAATCAAGATAGTAATAATTATTCAAAAAGAATTGAAGCATTAAAAGAATTAAGTTATAAAAACGAAATTGTTAAATTAGTTTTAAGTGATGGAACAATAATAAAAAACATAGTTATTACTGACGCAGATGATAAAAATAATTATGATTTAAGCGAACATATACCAAATAATTATGTTTTGCAAAACACCGAAAATCAAAATATAAATGTTAATAAAATTAAAAGTGTTGTAATAAAAGAAAATAAGGTTGATAATAATCTTTTTGACAGACTTATTCAAGAACAAAATAAATTGGATAAACTGGTAAATAATATTAAACCAGAAGAAAATTATTTAACTAATTTCAGAAATAGTTTAAATCAAAACTATAAAAAAATAGATAGTAATTTAGATCTAAATAAACAAACTGTTTTGCAAAATATATATTTTATAACTCAAAATTATTTTAATATAACAAAAATTATTGAAACAAATAGAAAACAATTTAGTGTTTTTGATAACTTAATGCAAGAATTAAAAACTCAATTACAAAATTTTAAAAATAGAAATAAAGATAATAAACAAATAAATAGTTTAAATGAAAAAATTACAGAATTAGAACAAAATTTAATTTCTTTTGATAGTAAAAAAAATGATTTTACTGAAGGAATACAAATTATCAATGAATATAAAAAAAACTTTGATTTATATTATCAAATACTAATAGAATTTAACAAAATATCTAATAATACTAAAGAAAAATTTGAAGAATATGTAAATGATATTTCAAATAGTTATTGACAATTAATTAATATAAATAATCAAAGACCGATATACACAGCTAAATATTTAGAAAAAGCTATTATAGATTTTAAAAATAAATTTTTAATTTTTGATGAAACTATAACTCAAGAAGAAATTGATAATTTAAATACAATCAAAGAACAAACTAATAATTATCTTTTAGACTATACAAACAAATTAAATAATTATAATAAAGTCAATGAACAATATAGGTTTTTAGAAGAAACTATATTTAATTCGATGTTACAAAAAAATAGAATTCTTGGTAAATTTAATGCTTATATAACTGAACAACTGGATAATTTTACACAAGAAACTTATTTTTTATTAATTGAAAATAATAAAATTTTATCATTTGATGATGAACAAATTGATCAAATGACACTAGAAGTAGAAAAAATTATTCAAGAATATAACAATAAACTTTTAACTTTAAATAATCAAATTTTATTTTCAATAATTGAAGAAGCAAATAAATTAGTTAATTATTATTTAACAACTTATGAAAATACTGAAAATGTGCAAATTAAAAATGTTTTAAACATCATGCAAAATTTACAAATTGTAATAAATAATCCTAATCTAGTAGATAATATTGATAATATAGTTAATTCCTCAGCTGCAATTTTAAGTCAAATTCAAACAGGACAACAATTAATTCAAAATTTATTAAATGATTCAACAAATAATTAGCTTTATTAATCTTAAATTTTATCTTTTTGCTATAATTAACACGTTATATATTTACGCGTAAATTTATAAAAGGAGGACAGTAAAATGGCTATCGTTCCAAAACGTAAAACATCTAAACAACGTAAACATAAAAGACGTACACATGATGCTTTACCTGTTCAAAATTTAATTTCATGTAGTAATTGTTCAAACATGATTCAACAACATGTAGTATGTTATGTTTGCGGTTTTTATAAAGGTAAAAAAGTACAAGGCTACAAGAGTTTAGACGATCGTAAAAAAGCTGAATAATAAAAAATAACACTGTTTTATATATAGTGTTATTTTTTATTATATTAATTTAAACCAACTAAAACGCCTTTATTTACAAATGTTTCATTGCCATTACCTCATATTAATTCAGGTAGATTTGGATAATCTATAAATGGATTTCTTAATCCTTCATTTGCATTAACATTTGTATTTTTATTACTAAAATATTTTGATATAACATTATTTCGTTTAATTTCAAATTTTTCTACTTGATCTTTATTCGCTCATTGCAAATAAGTATTTAAATAATGTTCTTGAAAAAAAGGAAAAGCATTACTAAAAACTTGTGAACCTTTTTGAGCATAACCATTACCATGTGTTAATTGAAAGTAAAAATATATTCTAGCTACATTACCTTTAAAACCATCTATTGGTTCAGCAGCAACTTTAGCTTTTACTTTAGTTCCATTTAAAGAAACAAAAGTTGGTTCATCAACATTATCATGTGGATCATTACCTCTTCTAGCATTAACTACTTCATCAGTAGGTAAGACAAAATGAGGATCGTGTCTAGTTGGAACATCGCGATTGAATCATGATTGTGGTATAACATGTTCTCTATTAAATCTTGAACCTTCGCCATTTTGTAATTTTTTTCCAGTTACTACACCACCACCATATGAGGTTGATGTACCATGAAAATTATTGACATTATAAGAATAAGGATCTTCACCATTTGGATTTTCACTATAAATATCAACTATAGTACCATCGTTTTCAAATTCTTGATCAATATCAGATTGTCTATAAATATCATAAAGGTCAGAATATGAGCCTATTTGACTTCTTTTACTTTTTTGAATTTTTACTAATTCATTTCATAATTCTATACCTCTTTTACCTTCAGCTGAAGCATAGTAATTATTTGTATTATCATAAATGTATTTAGATAAAATTTCATTTGATTTATTTATAAAGTTTGTTTCTGATTTTTTATCAGGGGTTTCGCCTGTTGAAGGGGTTTCGCCTGTTGAAGGGGTTTCGCCTGTTGAAGGGGTTTCGCCTGTTGAAGGGGTTTTTGTTTTTACTTGAGTTTCACAAGCTGCTGCAAAGACAGGAACAAAACTTAATGTAGCTGGTAGAATTAATAAGAATTTTTTAAATTTATTTTTTATCATAGCATTATAATTTTATTATTTTATATTTGAAAAAATTAAAATATTTATATAAAAAATTATTCTATTTTTAGAATAATTAAATATTTTCATCAAAACCTGAATTATAAAGTAATTTATAATAACCATTCAAAGTCATTAATTCTTTATGATTGCCTTTTTCAACGATTTTGCCGTCTTTTATAACTAAAATTAAATCACAATTAACAATTGTACTTAAACGATGGGCAATTATTAAAGTTGAACAATTTTTTATTAAATAATTCATAGTTTTTTTTATTCGTAATTCAGTTATTGTATCAATATCACTCGTTGCTTCATCTAGAATTATTATTGGTTTAGAACTTAATAAGGCTCTTATAATTGAAATTAATTGTTTTTGTCCTTGACTTAAATTTTTAGCATTCGATTCTAATTTCGCATTTAAACCTTCAGGAATATCGTCAATAAAATCTTTACCTATAACTTTTTCAACTATTGAATAAATTTGTTCATCTGTTATTTGATTATTAAATAAAGTTAAATTTTCTCTTAACGTAGCGTTAAAAATATAAACATCTTGCATAATAGTATCAATTTGATTTCTTCATGATTGTTCGCATATATCAATGCTTTTTTGATTATCAATTGTAATTTCTCCTGAAGTTGGTTGATAAAATTTTGCTAATAATTTTGCTATTGTTGTTTTACCTGAACCTGTTTTACCAACCAATGCTACTGATTTTCCTTCTAAAATTTTAAAATTAATATCAAATAATACTTGTTTATTTGGCAAACTAGGATAAGCAAAGTTAACGTTTTTAAATTCTACTTCAGCTTTTGAAATTTTCAATTCTCTTAATTCATTTTCTTTATTACCTGGTAAATTTAAAATTTTTTCTACTCTAGAAATACCGCTTAAACCCAATTGAATACTATTAACTATTTCTAGAATTTGAGAAATGTTATCAGTTAAATTAGTAATGTAAATTGATAAAGAAATTAAAACGCCAGTTTTTAACTCTACTATTCCTCCATTATTTATATTATTTATTAAGAAATAAACGCCTAAACCAATAATAGTAATTAAATTAATAAACTTGATAAAATGCAAAAAAGGAAAAGTAAAAGATATATTTTTAGCCGCATTAAAATCAGGTTTAATCATTGCCTTATTATATTTATCAAAAATATCAATTATTTTATTTTCTTGATTGTGTAAACGAATTAAAGATAAAGCATTTAAAATTTCTTCAAGATAAGCATTAAAATCGGCTAAAGTATTTTGTTGTTTTAAAAAGTGTTTTTGGTTATTTTTTATAAATAAATACAAAATAAAAGTAGATAAAGGAATTAAAAATAATGTTATCAAACCTAAAAAAGGAGCATAAAGAAAAATAAAAATAAAAATAATTAAAAATTGAAAAAATATATTAATAAAATTAGTTAACATATCGATTAATGACTGCAATATATTATTAATATCATTAATTAAAGTTGACATTAAATTACCAATTTTTTGTGTATCAAAATAACTAATAGACATAGATTGTATTTTTTGATAAGTTTGAACACGTAAATTAAAAATCATATTTATAACTGTTTTATTAATTAAGCGTCTTTGATATATTAACATCAATTTAAAAATAATATAATTTGTGGCTAAAAGTAAAATTAAAATAAAAAATAACGTAAAATCAAAATCTTGAAAACTAAAATTAGCTAAATTAAAAAAATTATCAATAATATAACCAATTAATCAAGTTGCTAGAGTAGAAGATAAGGGTATTAATAATCCTAAAAAAATTATTATCAATCATTGCTTTCAAGACAAATTTATTTTTTTCATGAATCTTATAAATTCTTTAAAAGATAATTTTTCTTTTTTAGAATTGAATTGCATATAAGCAAATCTTGCCATTTTTTATTCTCCTTTTTCTTGTTGACTAGCATAAATTTCTTGATAATGAATATTATTTTTTAAAAGCTCATCATGGGTTCCAAAACCAACCATTTGCCCATTATTTAAAACTATTATTTTATCAGCTTCTTTGATAGCATTGATTCTTTGAGCAATAATAATTAAAGTAGTGTCGGGATAATTTGTAAGTATTTTTGATCTAACGATTTGATCTGTTTCATTATCTAAAGCACTAGTTGCATCATCAATTATCAATATTTTAAATTCTTTACCTAAAGCTTGCGCAATAGACAAACGTTGTCTTTGACCGCCGGAGAGATTTTTTGCCCCTTGAGTTAATTCATAATCTAATTGATTATTTAAATCTCAAACGAAATTAGAAGCTGAAATATCTAAATTTTTACTTATATTATTTTGATTGATTTCATTATTAACTAATAATAAATTATCTTTAATAGAGCCACTTATTAATTTAGGTTTTTGATAAATATGGGAAATATTTTTTAAATAATTAACTGTGTTTATTTGATTTATATTTTTATTATCAACTAAAATTTCTCCTTGTTGTTCAGTTAATAAATATTCTTTGGTTAATAATTTAGCTAAAGTACTTTTGCCAGATCCGGTTTTACCAATAATAGCAATTTTTTGACCATGTTCAATTTTGAAATTTAAATTTTTTAAAGCATTTTTTTCTATTGTTTCTTTTTTAGTGTTTACATTTTTATAAACAAAAGAAACATTTTTAAATTCTATACTTGCAGATTCAATATTATCATAAAGAAAATTTGCATTATTATTTTTATTAGTTTCTAAATTTAAAATTTCAAAATACCTTTTTACAGCTGCTTGTGATCTTAATAAGCGATTAATTGTAAATAAAGTAAAAAATATAGAATTAGTAACCATAGTTAAATAGGTACTAAATTGATAAATTTCACCAATTATTTTACTATTAGTTCCTAAAGCATTTAATTTAATTAAAATTCCTATAATTAAAAATAAAATTACATTTCCTAATATGCTAATTAAATCTAATAAAGGTCACGCAGTAGCAGAAAAAATATTTACTTTTAAAGAAGTATTACGTGAATTATCTGCATGCATTTTATAATTATCTAATCTTTTATTTTCTAAATTATAAGATTTAATTACGGCAATTCCACTCAAATCATCTCTAGCAGTATTATTTAGTTGATCAACAGTAATATTTTCTTTAATGTATAAAGGCATTAATTTTTTTAAAACCAAAAACGCTCCCAAAGTTAAAAAAGGAGCAATAATAACAATACTTATTGATAAATAAACATTAGTAGATAAAGCAAAAAACAAACCTCAAATAATAAATGATGGAGAAACTAATACATGTCTTACTAAAGTATTAAGTCCTTGCTTTAATTTTTGCATATCATTAGTAAAACGTGAAATAATTGTGCCTTCACTAAATTGATCAATATCATTTTGTTTTAAATAAATTAATTTATGAAAAAGCCTTTTTCTTAATTGATAAATACCTTGAATTGCTACATTTCAGGCTAAAATTGATGCACTATAAGAAACTGTCATTAATAAAACGGCAAAAATTATAGTTAATAATATTACCATTCAAATGGTTTCATGATAACTTTTTGCTTCAATATTTCAAAAAATAATTCTTATTGTAGGCAAAGAATTTTCTTGAGTTTGTGTAGCTAAGGAAATTAAAACTTTAGTAATTGATGGAATTATAGTTGATAAAAAAGGTTGCAACAACGATAAAAACATCGTTAAAATGGCAATAAATTTTAATTTGGGCGTTAATAATTTAATTATTTTAAGCATATTAACCTTTCACAATTATTAATTATAAACAATAACAAAAACTAAAATAATTAAATTAATATATAATTATTTTTATATATTAAATATTAATAAAATACAAAATATAATAAAGGAGCAAAATGGCTAAATTAGATGATCGTGATCCACTTCTTAGTCAACAAAAAATTAAAGAAAGACGTGAATTATTAGAAATTTTGCATCAAGAAAATCAAAATGAATTAAATAATCCGGCACTAGTAAATATTAATGCTTTGAATTTAGAAAATCTTGAATGTCAAGAACCAAATTGTTTATTAAAAAAACTAACAATTGATAAAACAGAATATAAAAAAAGAATTTTAATTCGTTCCTTATCCATTACCCTTATTTTTATTGTTTTAATAATCTTAGTTATAATAGCTTATCTCATAGGAAAACAAGGTTAAAATGAATTATTTATTAATACTTTTAGTTATTAATTTAACAATTGTTTCAATAATTTTTATTTTTGTTATAGGACCTTTAATTGTTCAAAAAATCAAAACAAAAAATCGCAAAAACCAATATCAAAAATTAGGTCAAAGCAGTCAATTAAGATTAATTAATCAATTAAGAGAAGCAATAGAATATTTTTCAAAAAATAAAATAGGAGCAATAATAACTATTGAAAATAACGATAATATCGAAAATTTAAGAACTGATGGTGTTATATTAAATGCTAACATTTCTTCTAGTTTATTAATTGCTATTTTTAATAAAACTAGCCCCTTGCATGATGGAGCTGTAATTATAAGAGAAAATAAAATTTATTATGCTTCTACTTTTTACAAAATTACTAAAAAATCAATTAATAATCAATATGGCGCAAGACATAGAGCGGCAGTAGGCATAAGCGAAATTTGTGATGCAACCACAATAATTGTTAGTGAAGAAACAGGTGAAGTTAAATTTGTTAAAAATGGTAATTTTTATGATATAAGAATTGAACAATTCCAAGAACAACTTATTAAATATTTGAAGGATTAATATGTCAGATCAAAATGAAGTATTGAATTGAAATGAATTGCTTCTTGAAGCTGTAAAAAAGAAAGATAAAACACAAATTAAAAAGATAGCAGATGAAATTCCTTATGCCGAACTTGCAGAAATTTTAGAAAATTTCACAATAGAACAAATTAAATATGTTCTCAAAAATCTTGATGATGATTTAGCCAGCGAAACATTTGCTTATTTAAATGTAGAATTACAAAAAGAATTAGCGACTTCTTTTACAAATAAATGAGAAATTAAACTTTTACAAAATTTACAAAGTGATGAATTAGCTCATGTTGTAGAAGAATTAGATGAAAATGAAAAATCAAAAATTTATGCTTATATTTCTAATGATAAAAGAGAAGAATTAAACAAAATTCTCAGTTATAATGAAGAACAAGTAGGTAATATTATGAGTGTTGATATTTCTTCGCTTAATAATAATTTAACTTGTGAACAAGCGTTAAATAAAATCAAAAAAGATTTTAAAAATAAAAATGCAGAAATAGTTCATTATTTTTATATTGTTGATGAAATGGAAAAATTACTTGGTTCTATCACTTTAGAAGAAATTATTTTTTCAAATCCTGAAACTAAAATCGATGATTTATATTCTCCATCAGCTTTTGTTAATGCTAATGACACTAAAGAAAAAGCAGCTCAAGTTTTTAGCGAAAATGATTTTTCAGTTTTACCTGTTGTAAATGATGAAAAAAAACTTATCGGTATGATAACAAGCGATGATGTTATAGATGTTATTAATGAAAAAGCCACAGAAAATATTTATAGTGATGTAGGTATAAATGCTAAAGATTCAAATAATTATGATTATTTGAAAATGCCAATTTCAACTTTAGTCAAAAGCAGAATTTTTTGATTAATAATTACTATTATTTTTAGTACTTTGCTTCAAATTATTATTGATGTTTTTCTTAAAGATAATACTTTTGAAACTACTTTTGCTGCTTTATTACCAATTGTTATTAGTGTTCCAATTATGACATCAAGACATAGTTATATAACAATTAAAAGAAATTTAGAATTACAAGAAATAACAGATAAAGACTATAAAAAAGTTTTGAAAAAAGAAATTAAAACAGCAATAATAATAAGTTTAATTTTAGCTTTAATTAATATTTTAAGATTATATATTTACTATGCTATTAAAGGAGATTTTACAATCCAAAATTGATTATTAACTTCTTTACAACAACAAAAAGAATTAACACATACTTTAATTATTAGCAGCACACTAGTTATTGTAATAAGCACTTTATTATCTGCATTAATAGGTACTTCTATACCTATTTATACCATTAAATATAAAAAAAATTTATCTACTTTCTCAACGGTTTTTTTAGGAAATTTAGCAACATTAATTTCAATTTCTTTAATGATAATTTCTTTAGTAATTGCAAGACAAATAATATAATAAAAAAAATCATTTTTAGTATTTCAAAAACTAAAAATGATTTTTTAATAATTTTTTATGAAAGAATATCTCAAGGTTCTAATTCAATAATAGTATTATTTTTAGCTGTTTCTAAAATATTTGAATTAACAAATTTTTCATCTACTATCACACCAAATACATATTCATTAAATCATTCATCACTCATTGAAAAATACCCTTTTGAACCTACTTTATCACCTCATGAATTTTCAATTTCTCATTTTAATGGTTGGTTATTATCATCCAAATCTACTCCGACAATAGTCATAGCATGCGTAGGAGCGCTTAAACGATAATTAACTCTATCTTCTTTATTAAGATTATTAAAAGGTCTTAAAGTTTGTTCATAAGAAAAAAGATTTAAATCCATTATCCCTTTTTTACTATCACTAAAAGCAGCAACATCACAATCAAATCAAACTGGTTTTTTATTTTGAAGTGATTCTATAACCGCATTTTTTATTTCATTAATTGTGGTATTTATGAAAGTTAATTTATCGCCCTCTAAAACTGAAGTGAAATACTTAGCTTTCAATATAGTATTTTTAGGATGTTTATTTCTAGGATCATCCGTTAAATTAATCATATTTAATTCATCAATTAATGCATATTCTTTGGCAAAATTTAAAGGAGTAATATCTTTTATTTTATGAAATTTATCATCTTTATCACGATATTCAAAAGTAAAAATTTCTGGGGGTAAACCTAAAGCTTTAGAACAAATTTCAAAAATTCTTTCTAATGAACTAAGTTTAATTTTTTGCGCTAATAAAAAATCATTTTTAGCGTTAATTGCATGTTGAATACTTTTAATAGTTGAAACTAAATGAATTTGTAAAACATCATTTAAGTCATTAGTATCTGATGAATTTGATACTTCCTCCATGATATTTTTTGGAACAATTCCATATTTTTTAATTAAACTTTGCGCCCATTCATAATAACCGCCATCACCTATTATATTATCCATAAAAGTAATAAATAAACGATCATTAAAATCTAAATTAGGATTATCGATAAAAAGTTGCAAAATAGTATTAGCTTTTTCTAATTTATCTCAAAAAAGTAAATAGTTTTGTGATAATTCAAATTCTTTAAGATTTAATTTTTCTGCTACTATAGGTTTAAGAATATTTAATGTAGCAAAAATTCAACATCTACCGGAATTTTTTTGATTTGTCATACCTAATTTTTCTGTTTGTAAAGAAAATTCAAAATTATGAATGCGCTGTATATCATTATTATAGGTTGCGTTTTTGATGCCATTTTTTGTAATAGCATTTTCTATAATTTTATTAAAAGAATTATTTTTATATTTTTTAAAACAATTATCTAAAAATTCTTTATTAATTTGCATGATTTTTTCCTTTTATTTTTTATTATTTGCTAAATTCATTAGTACATAACTACTTAAATTATCACCTATTTATGGTAAAATTATAAATATAATTTATAACATTTTAATATTATGAAATTATAAGAGGTTACTAATGGATATAACTATAAAAAAAATTTTACTAGAGACTATAGAATTTGACCAAAAAAACGTTACTATCTTAGCATGAGTTACAGCCAATAGAGGAAATAATAAAATAAGATTTATAAGTATTAATGATGGTTCTACTGTTAAATCATTACAAGTTGTTGCAAAAAATGATAAATTAGATTTAACACAATTAGATGATAAATTTTTACATTTAGGAGCTGCAGTTAAAGTAAAAGGAATAATTAGATATACTCCAAACTCTAATCAAAAAGGTGAATTAGAAGCTATAAATTTTGAAATTTTAAAAGATACTGATTCATCTTTTCCAATTCAAAAACAACAAATTAATTTAGAAACTTTAAGAGATATTCCTCATGTAAGACATAGAACCAATTTATTAAGATCGGTTTTTTTAATTAGATCAACATTAGCTCTTGAAATTCACAAATATTTTAGAGAACATGATTTTCTTTATTTTAATGCTCCTATTATAACAAGCAATGATGGCGAAGGAGCAGGAGAAACTTTTGTTGTTAACGATGAAAATACAAATAATCCCTTTTTTGGTTCAAAAAAGGCAACCTTAGGTGTAACAGGTCAATTACATGGCGAAAGCTTTGCACTAGGATATAAAAAAATATATACATTTGCTCCTACTTTTAGAGCTGAACATTCTAATACTAAAAAACACGCAGCAGAATTTTGAATGATTGAACCTGAAGTAGCATTTTATGATCTTAAAAATATAATTGATTTAGCTGATGATTTATTGAAATCAGTTATTAAAAATACTTTATTAATTCATAAAGATGAATTTGATTTTTTAGAAGAAACAGTTGATAAAAATTTAAGAAATAAATTAAACAATTTTTTAAACAAAAAATTACAAATTTTGGATTACAAAGATGCTATAACTCATTTAGAAAAAGTAAAAGATCGCTTTGAAGAAAAAAATATCGTGTTTGGTTTAGATTTAGCAACAGAACATGAAAGATATATAGCCGAAGAATTAATAAAAGGCCCTGTAGCTTTAATTAATTTCCCTAAAGATTTTAAAGCATTTTATATGTATCAAAATGATGATAATAAAACAGTTGCTGCTTTTGATTTATTAGTTCCTGGAATAGGAGAATTAATTGGTGGCAGTCAAAGAGAAGTTAGAGAAGATAAATTACTTAATAGAATAAAAGAAATTGGCATTTCACAAGAAGATTTACAATGATATTTAGATTTAAGAAAATTTGGTAATTCTGGTTCAAGTGGTTTTGGTATAGGTTTTGAAAGATTAGTCATGTATGTAACTGGAATTGATAATATAAGAGATGTTATTCCTTATCCAAGAACATCAGGCAATATAAAAATGTAGGTGAATATGAAAATTTCTTTAATAATCCCTGAAATAGATAATCCTTTTATTTTAGAAGATGTTTTATATAAACTAAAAGAACAAAATAATCAAGATTTTGAAATAATTTTAGCTTTGAAAAATAATTCTAAAAGCATTTTTAAAGTCTTTGAAAAATATTTGATTTTTTTTGGTTCAAGATTAAAGTTCATTTTAAATACCAAAAAAAGAACAACTCAAAATGATATAAGTATTGCTTTTCATTTAGTGAAAAACGATTATGTTAATATTTTATTTCCTAATACTCACATAAAAAAAACTTTTATAAACGATTTAGATAAATTATTAAATTGCGAAAAAGAACCAGACATCATTGAATTTACACCTTTATTCAAAGGAGATGTTAAATGATATGTAAATTCAAGAATCGAAGAAAATTTTTATAATAATAGTGAATTATTAAAAAAATATCCATTTTTGCTTGCTTATACATTTCCTATTATTAACAATAAATTAATAAATAAAAAATTAATTCAACAATTCATAAAATTTAAACCTTCTAAGGCAAACAGTAGTATTTTTTGTTTAGAATTAGTTTATTTTTTAATGTTAAAAGCCAAATCTTATTATTTTTCAAACGAAATAATTTTTAGCCAATATGTTAATTTGACCAATGATTTAAATATAAATATTTTATTAGATCAATTTAATCGCTTAAAAGAATATATCGTTGTCAACGATTTGAAATTAACACATGAAATTGAATATGCTGAATTATATTTTATTCAAATATTTCTAGCAACATTAATTAATCTGGGTAAAAGCGAAACTTTTTATACATGAAATAAAAATAAAGAATTAAAAGAATTTAAAAAAGAAAAAATTTATCACCAAATATTATCATTCATTATAAAAAAACAAAACACTGGTTTAAATTTTTATAATACTAATTTTTACTTGAATCAAAATAAAATTGAAAGTAAATATTTAAAATCTATACCTGATGATAAAAATATACATAATTTAATTAATGTTTTATAAAAATGATTTTACATAAGAATGCAAATTTTATTCATAGATTTATTTCAAATATAATTGATTTAATAATATTTTTTTCACTTATAGTTATTCAATATTATTTTTTAATAAACAAAACTAATTTATTTTTAATTCGTAATTGATATTTATTTTTTATTTTTAGTTTCATTACATCTTTTAGTTATTTTATCATTATTCCTTTTGTTTCTAATGGGCGAACATTGGGAATGATTTTTACAAGATTACAATATATTAATTTATACAACAATGAAAAAAATAAATTATTTTTAATAATTTTAAAAAGAGCTATTTTTAACTTCTTTTTATATGTTTTAATTTCTTTAATAATTTTATGTTTAATTTATCCATGAGATTTAGAACTTTTCAAAAATTTTATTAATTCAATTACTAATAAAGAAAATAAAATTACTTATAACGTCAAAATTATTATTATTTATCGAATTATCACAACTTTAATAACATTAAATCTTTTATTAATTTCAGCTCATTATGCATCTTTGTTAATTAAAAAAAATAAAGTAGGTATTTTAGATTATTTATGCTCATCTAGAGTAGTACTTATTAAACATTATAATTTAGAAAAATTTAACAAAGAAGTTAAATTAATACCATTTAAACATCATAACAAAAAATATTACTATATAGAGGAAAAGAGGTAGTTATGCAAAATATTAAAAAAGACAAAATTCTGAAAGATTTAAATGCAGAACAATTGGAAGCTTTAAACTATTTTGATACACCTCTGAGAATAATTGCTGGTGCAGGCAGCGGTAAAACTAGAGTTTTAACTAGAAAAATTGCATATTTAATTAATGTTTTAGGTATTTCTCCTAGGCAAATTTTAGCATTGACTTTTACTAATAAAGCAGCTAATGAAATGAATGAAAGAGTAATGCAATATACTAATAATACTGAAAATAATAAACCAGAAATAACTACTTTTCATGCTTTATGTGCAAAAATACTTAGAATTGAAGCACATAATTTAGGTTTTAATAATGATTTTCAAATAGTTGATGATTTAGATAAAAAAATTATTCTTGATTCAATTTATAAAATTCATAATTTAAATACACAAGATATTAAATATAGTCGTTTGCTTAATCTTTTTTCACTAGCTAAAAATAATAATTTTACCGGTGATGAATTAACTATTTATCTTAATAAAAAAGAAACAGATTCAGTTATTATTCAAACCAATAAAGTTATAGGACAAATGTTTGAAGAATACAATCAAAATCTTAAATTAAAAAATTGTTTTGATTTTGACGATTTAATTCTAAAAGTAAACGAATTATTTAATAAACATTTAAACATTGGTAAAAAATGAGCAAGTTTTTATTCTTATATTTTAGTCGATGAATTTCAAGATACTTCAAGTTTGCAATATGAAATTGTTAAAAAATTAACTAATGAAAACACTCATTTGACAATAGTAGGAGATCCTGATCAAACTATTTACTCATGAAGAGGAGCAAATGTTAATTTAATTTTAGATTTTCATAAAGATTTTCCTAATACTAAAACAATTATTTTAAAAACTAATTATCGTTCTACTCAAAACATTCTTGACGTTGCTAACAAATTAATTCATTATAATAAAAATCGTTTTGAAAAAGATTTAATTACAAATAATCCACAAGGTAATGAAATTGATTTCATACACGCTTTTAGCACAGAAGCAGAAGCTAGATGAGTTGTTCAAAAAATAAATGAATTAAAAAAACAAAAAATTCAATTAAAAAATATAGCAATTTTTTATCGTTCTAATTATTATTCTCGTTCATTTGAAGAAGAATTGATAAAAGAAAATATTAATTATAAAATTAGCGATAGTCAAAAATTTTTCCAACGTAAAGAAATAAAAGATGTTTTAAGTTATTTAAGAGTTGCTTATGATTTTAGTGATGTATCATTAATAAGAATTATTAATACACCTTCAAGAAAAATTGGTGAATCCACTTTAAGCAAATTAATAAATTTTTCTCAAGAAAAACAAGAAACATTATTTAATTCCTTAATTAAGCATTATAAAGAATTAAACGTTTCTAAAACTGTTTTAGCTAATATTATTTCTTTATTAAATTCTATTCGCAAGCATAACAAAGCTTTAGAAAAATATTCTATTTTTGAAACTATTTCTTCTTTATTAAAAGAAGTTGGTTATATAAATTACATTAAAACTGATCCTGCTTTAAAAAATACAGGAGAAGAAAATGTTAAAGAATTGTTGAATTCTATAAAAAATTGAGAAAAGAAAAATCCAGACAAAGGAATTAAAGAATATTTAGAAGAAATTTCTCTTTATTGTGCTGGAGATGAATATGATAATGGTACTAATCATGTAACGTTAATGACTATACATTCGGCCAAAGGTTTAGAATTTGATAATGTTTTTTTAGTTGGAATGAACGACCAAATTTTTCCACATCGTAGAGCATTAGAAAATAATTTTGAATTTTTAGAAGAAGAAAGAAGATTAGCTTATGTGGCTATAACAAGGGCTAAAAAACGTTTATTTATTAGTGATAGCAGAGGATATTATGGTGATAAAAATATTAATAAAACTCCTTCTAGATTTTTAAAAGAAATGGGATTAGATATTGAATCTAAAATTTTGAAAAATGAAAAAACTTTTTTTGACTTTTCATCAATTAATAATGATGAAAATATTAAACAGCTTAATAAAAATATTATAGCTGGGGATGTAATTAGCCATACAACTTTTGGCGAAGGAACTGTATTAGAAGTAAATAATGATTCAATAGTTGTACAATTTGTCGGCAAAAATGGTATTAAAACTTTAAATAAAAATCATTCTTCAGTAAGATTATTAAAATAAAATGATTATAGAAATTATTCTTAGTATCTTAGCAAGTATTTTAATTTTATTTTTTGCTGTTTGAATTCTATTTATAATAATTATAAATATAAATAATAAAATTCATAAACAAGGAGTCGCTGTTTATAAAATTAACAATTTGCATAAAACTATTATAAGATTGAATATTAAACTTTTTAATAGTTTTCATCACTTACATTTTGTTAAAAAAAATATTTTTAATTTTAATAAATATTATGAACTAAAAAAATTTATTGATTTATTTCCTAGCGAACAAAATTTAATTCTTAATGAATATTTTAGAATTAATAATCAAGAAATTTTAGAATTAAATTTTATAAAACAAGTTGGTAAAAAATTTAAATATGATATTAAATGTAAGATTTTCCCAAATAAAGAAGAAAAAAATCATCATTGTGTTTTAACATGGAAAGAAATAAAAATATTAAATAAAAAATTTCCTCTTATTATTGAAAATAATTTAAATAGTGTTTATCAAGAAAAATTTGTCGGATTATTTAATTTTCAATTAAATGAAAATACTTTGATCAATGGCTTGAATGATGATTTTATTTATGATTTAAATAACTATTTACATATTAAATTTACAAAATTAGAAGTTATATTTTTTGATAATTTGCTTATTTTGGGGCAAAATTTTAAAAACAAAAATAATTTATTGAAATATGAAAAAAAAGCCGAGCAAATTGTTGATAATTTTAAAAATTCTTTATTTTTTAAAAAATATTTTAATAAATTAACTTATATGAGTTTAGATTATTCTAAAGAAACAAAAGAAAATTATGAAATAAAAATTAAATTTTCTTTGATTCAAGAAAAAAATTATTTATTAAAAACTATAATTTATGATTTTGATTATTATAAAAATGCTTTATTAGAATATGATAAAAAAAATCAATATTTAAATTTTACTGAACAAAAATATGAATTATTTAGTAAAAATAAGAATTTACCTTTAGAGAATTTTTATTTTTTAAAAATTATAGGTATTGAAAAAAAATATTTGAATTATTTAGAAAATGATTATTGAAATAAAATCAAATATACATATAAGATAAATAAATTTATTTGTGAAGTTTTTAAAGATAAAAAAATATCATTAATTAGCAATTGTTATGATTTATTTAAAAATTTTAAAAACTATTTAGTTTTAAATAAAAAAATTTATCTAGAAAGTTTTGATAATAAATTCGATTTATTAATTTTAGAAAAATTGTTTAAAATTAATGCTAATAAATTAGAAATTAATTTAATTTTAAAAGAGATAAATAATGAAATAATTAATTTTATTTTATCCAAAAAAATAAAAACTATCATTATAGATAAAAGAATAATAAATACAATTTACAATTACAATGAACAATTTTTAAAATTAAAAAATTTAGAAATGATTTTAAAAAATAAAACTAAAATAGTATTAATGGATTTAAATGATGAATTCATTAATAAATATAAAAATGAAATTAACATTTATTACGAATTAAAATCGCAATAAAAAGGACAATATATGAAAAAAATAGGGTATATTTTAGATTCTTTTTCTTGTATTAATCAAAAAGAAGCTCAACAATTAGGTTATGGTTATTTCCCTTTTATAGTAGAAGCAGATGGCAATATTTATAATGATGGAATAGATTTAACAAAAGAAGAACTGTTAGAAATTATTGAAAAAAGTAAAAACGTTAAAACTTCATTGCCTAATTTGCAATTAATGGAAAATATAATAAAAAAAATGTGCCAAGAATATGATATAGTTGTATATTTACCTATTGCTGAAACTTTATCTGGGGCAATGTCTGCTGCAAATAACTTTACTCAAGATTATAAAAATTTTTATATTTTAAAAAATCGTTTTGTTGCAAATCAATATTTATCAGCAATTAAATATATTGATAAACTTTTTCAAGAAAATAAAACTATCGAAAATATTCAAAAAGAAATTAATAAAATTTCTTTAATTACAGAAACTTATATTATTCCAACAAATTTGAATTATTTAATTAACGGCGGTAGAATTTCTAATTTAAAAAAATTTTTATTAAAATCAGTTTCAAAAATGAAGTTAACACCTTATATTAAATTTCATTTAAACGATAATTCTCCTGCTGGTATAGCTAGAGGATACAAAGGAGCAGCATTACAAATAATTGACAAATTATTAACCAAAGTTAAAAATTCTTCAGTTAATGAATTATTAGCAAAATTTGAAATTAATTTTATATATGGAATTAATAAGATCATTAATGAAGAAATAAAAAATTTATTTAGTGATAAACAAATTACATTTAATAATCAAAAATTAAACACTTCTGTGATTGCTGTTCACACAGGTCCTGATGCTGTAGCAATTAGTATAATGCCTAAATTAGAAATTTAAAAAATGTTTAAAAATAGATACTATACAATTTAATACTAAATAAAAACACTTATATTAATTTTTTATTTAGTATTGAAAAATAAATATAATAAATTCTTTTTAAATACGTTTTGTTTTATATCAAAAACGTATTTTATTTTTTTTATAATTTATTTCCTACGTTTCCCACTTAAACCCCATTTTGGGCTTTTTTATTACTTTATTTATATATTTATTATAAATATATAAATATTTTATAGTCTATTAGTCTATTTTATGATGTGATTAAAATATGAAAAATAAAATATATTAGATCGTAAATAAATTGTTGGCAAATCTAAAAGAACTAATGGAACTTATTTACAAATTGGTTATCATAACCATGGTACAAATTCCTATGGAATCAGATTTAACATTGGATTTCTTGAAAAATATCAAAAGTATAATGAAAATGCATTGGAAATAATAAAAGATATAGTAAGTAAATTTTCTATAACAGTTACAAAAGAAAAAATTATTGATGAAATTAATAAAAAATTAAAAAATTCTACTCAAATAAAAAATAAATTTATTGAAAAATATAAGAGTTATAAAATAATAGAAAAATTGATTGATTATTTTGATATTTTCAATGATTGTAAAGTGACAAAATCTCTAAGTCTTACAACAACAGTAAAACAAATGATTTTCTAAAGAATTAAAGATCTTAAAAGTATTTTGGAAACATGTAATGAAATGAAGAACATAATTTAAAACTTTCAGTAAAAACTCTTTTTATCGTGCTTTATAGTATATATCTGATAACAGAAATTAAATTTTAAAAAATATAAATGCTAAATTAATGAATGATTTTAAAAAATGTTGAAGTTATTTGATTTGATTCAATGGCTACATATCTTGAAACTTTTGCTAGAAATGATATGAAAATACCTTATTTTTCAAAAGAGGGTAAATTCAAAGAAAATCAAATAGTTATAGATATGACAACTGATATTAACGGTATTCCGCTTTATTATAAAATATTTTCTGGTAATACAGCAGATTCATCTACTTTTATACCTTTTATAGTGAAATTGGCCAAATTTATAATATTAAAAAAAAGCTACGATTGTATCTGATAGAGGTATGTGAACTATTGCAAATATTCGCTTTGTAGAAGATAAAAATTTTTATTACATTATTTGTTATCGTTTAAAATCAGTTAAAAAGGACTTTAAAACTTTGTTTCAAATCAAGATAATTATTGAACAAATAATGAAAACTTACGTTATAAAACACGTGTAGTTGATTCATTCTTTAAAAAAACTAGATTTAATGGACATATTAGAAAACAAATTGTCACTTATTGTGATAAAAGGACAAAAAAATTTTGAGAATCGTAAAATTCTTATTGATAATTTTTATAAAAAAGCTACAAATGGTATAGTTAATTATGCAGATTTAATCGGATCAAAAAAATGTAGATTTTATAAAGCAAGCAATAAAAATGGTTACTACTTATTAGACCATGACAAAATCGAAAAAGACCAACAATTTGACGGTTATTACGTTTACGAAACTAATAGATTAGATTTAAGTGAAAAAGATGTTATTAATCTTTATGAAAGACAATTACAAATCGAAAAAAACTTTATAGCATTAAAAGGTACACTTGAATTAAGGCCAATTTATTTACAAACTTGAAAACATATTGAAGGTCATATTTGTTTATGCTTTTTAGCTTTAGTACTTTTGAAATTTTTAGTTTACCAAATAAATTATTCAACAGATTTAGAAGATAAAAATAAATTTACAATAAATAAAATTATTAAAATAATTCAGAATGTTAAAGTTTTAGAACATTATTCAGAAAAAAACTTTAATAAAAAGCATTAAAATAAAAAATTCAAGTATAGATGAACATTGATCTAATTATGAAATCATTAAAAAAATATTAAATATTTAATAATTATTAAAAACAAATATCGTTTACATAAAACGATATTTGTTTTTTAGTCTACTAAGTGAAAAACACAGAAGTGACTAATGAAGATGACTTTTATATGATTAAAACCAACATAATAAACATAGATTCAAAAAAAGCGCATGAAATATATAAGGCACAATGAAAAGTGAAATAAGGTTTCAAAACCTTAAAATCAACAATGTAAGTTAGGCTGATGTACGTTTATAAAAACGAGCATATTCAATCTCATGTATTTTTATGCTTTTTGTCTCTAATTGTTTTGAAATATTGCTTTATAAATTAAAGAAATTTTATAAAAATAATGGAGAGATCCAAAAACTCACAATGAATATGTTTATAGATGCATTGAAACATATAATAATCACAACAAAGATTGTGAATGGTAAAGTTGTAAGTGAAATCAAGAATAATTTAGATCCAGAACATAAGGAATTAAAAAAATATATAGTGATTTTCAATATGCGGTTGATGGTCTATCATTGTAATTTAAAAGTGCAAAAAAACGAATGCGCCTTATTTGTAGGTGTATTCGTTTTTTTCTTCGCTACAACTTGGAAACGCAGGATTTATGAATAAAATTAAAAAATACCTTCAGAGTTTACTAAATAAACAGAATTTTATCTTTTTAATTAGCAAATATTGAAGGTATTTTATAATAAATCATTCTTTTTATTATTTTGATGCTTTAAATTTTCATTGTCATTCATGTGCAAACATAATCACTTCATCTATTAAAGGTTGAACAAGAAAATTTCACACTGAAGAATTTGTATCAAAGAAATTAATAAGTGTTTGTAAATCATTAATCAAAGTTGCAAAAACATAATTACCATTAATTTTTTGTGAAACATGTTCATTAATTAAAGATATTTTTTTTGCTTCTTCGAAGCTGCCAATAGCTAAATCATCTAACATAACTATTTTTTCTGCCACAGCATCTATTTGTTCATTAGTTTGATCAAAAAATTTATCTAATTCTTCATGTGTTTCAAAAAAATTGATATCTTTTAAATTTCAATGAAAATTTTTAATTTTAATAGCTAATAATAATAAAGTAGATTGCAAAATTTTTAATAATTCAATATTTTTATTCATTTTTATCCTTTTCAACATTTTGTTGATAATTTTCATCTTGATTAGAATTTAAAAATTGTTCATTTTCATTACTATTTTTAGTTTCTTTTTTTGTTTTAAAAATAATTAAAAGAAAATAAATAATATAACTAATTGCCCCTAAAAAAACAAAAACATCAGCTAAATTAAAAGTTCCTAATTGTTTGCCTCTTCATTTTTCTAAAAAAGGAATAAACAAAATGTCTTTAACCATTCCTCCTTCAAAAAAGAAGCGATCAAGCATATTACCAGCAGCTCCCGAGGAAATTAAGGCTACAATTATGATTAATATTTTTTTATCACTATAAAAAGGAACACTAAAAAAGATAAGTATCATCAATATGCTAATAGTTTGTATAAGAGCTATAACTAAAGTGTTATCTTTTCAAGGTAAAATAGTTACTCCTCTATGCCCTATTGATCTAATGCCTATAATTCCTAAATCTGCTTTAACAATAAATGTTCCATCAGTATGAGTATCATTTCATTCAAACAAAAATGTTTTAGTTAATTGATCTAATAATAAAAAGACAACTAAAATAGTTATAAACAATAAATATTTATAAATTAAATTTTTATAATTTTGGCGATAAAAGATAAATTTATTTATATGTATTTTTTTGAATTTAATTCAATTTTGAGAAAAAAAAATCTTAATTTTGTTTTTCATATTGTTCCATTATTTTAAAACACAAAGGACATAAATCATCTTTTATTAAAATAGGTAAAAAATGGTTTCAACATCTTAAACATTTTTGAGAAGTAAATGTTTCAACTTTTAATTCATTACCAAATTCTAACAATCCCACCATTAATAATTGTTTTAAATCTAAAGATTTAATAAATTCACTATTTGTATTAATAATTAATTTAGCTTCATTGGTTCTTTTGATTAAATTATTTTGAATAGCTTGTTCTAATTTGATATTAATAAGATTTCTAAATTCAAAAAATTCTTTTCATTGACTAATTAATTCATAATTAATTTCTTCAACAGCATTTAAACTTTCTAAATGAACAGATTCTTTTTTATCTAATTTATCAAAATATTTATAAGCATCTTCAGCTGTTGTAGGTAAAATCGGTGCTAAAGCAATAATTAAAAAATCAAGAATTTCATATATATTTGTTAAAGTCATTAATCTATTTAATGAATTGAATTCTTCTACATATAAAACATCTTTAGATATATTTAAATAAAATGAGGATAGTTCAATAACATAATTATTTAAAATTTTAACTACGTTTATAAATTTATATTCATCGTATGCTTCAATAACTTGTTTTTTAATTTCTGCTAATTGTTCTTTTATGTAAGCATGAACACCTGTTCTTTTAAAATTAGGATCATAAGTAAATCCATTTAAATTACCTAACATAAATTTAATAGTGTTTCTAAATTTACGATAAATTTCACTGTTTTGATTTAAAATGTTATCACCAATGGTTACATCATTTGTATATTCGCTATTAGCTACTCATAATCTTAATATATCGGCTCCGTATTTTTTAATAACTGCTAAAGGATCAACTGTATTACCTTTAGATTTAGACATTTTAGTACCATTTTGATCTAATACAAAACCATGACTAACTAATTCTTTATACGGAGCTACGTTTTGATATGCTACAGAGTTGATTAATGATGAATTAAATCATCCTCTATATTGATCACTACCCTCTAAATATAAATCATAAGGAGCTTTGATATTTTCATCTATATTTACAGCAAAAGAAGTTGATCCTGAATCAAATCAAACATCCATTATGTCGCTTTCCTTGGTATAGTTTAAATTTCTATATTTTTCAGGTAATAAATCATTTGTTTTTTTAGATCATCAAATATTAGGACCTTCTTTTTGAATTAAATTAATTACATAATCAAAAATTTCTTCTTTAATAACTGGTTTATTATCTTGATCATAAAAAATAATTATTGGTACACCTCAACTTCTTTGTCTTGAAATAGTTCAATCATTACGATCAATAATCATATTGGTTAATCTTTTTAAAGCTCAATCTGGATATGTTTTAACATTTGAAAGTTGATTAACAATTTTTTCTTTTATTTTATCAATTGAAACAAATCATTGTGGAGTTCCTCTAAATAGAATAGGTTTATGTGTTCTTCAATCATGAGGATATTGGTGATTAATTTTATCTGCTTTTATTAATTTTTGCGCATTTAATAAATCTTGAATAATAAATTCATTTGCTTTTTCATAAAAAATATTTTCATATTTTAAACCATTTTCATTAATAACGCCATTATCATTAACATGCATAATCATTCGTAAATTATTTTTAATACCTATTTTAAAATCATCTTCACCAAATAATGGAGCAATATGCACTAATCCTGTTCCATTTTCAGCTGAAACATGATGTCCTAACACAATAGGAGCAATTAAATTATTAAGAGGACTTTGATATTCTAATTTAAGTAATTCATTCGCTTTGAAAGTATTAATTATTTCTAAATTTGTTCAATTTAATTTATTTTTCAAACTTTCAATTAAATCATTTGCTACTATAAAAATACGCTCATCAACTTTAACTCTACTATATTTAATATCTAAACCAACAGCCACTGCAGAATTTGCTAATAATGTTCATGGAGTAGTAGTTCAAATAATTAATTCATCTCCATTTTGTATTAATTGACTGTTTTTATTATCAATTATTTTTAAAGCTACAAAAATTGAAGGGGAGATAATATCTTTGTATTCTACTTCAGCTTCTGCTAAAGCACTTTGAGAAGAAGGCGATCAATATACCGGTTTAAGTCCTTTATAAATTAATCCGTCAAACACCATTTTTTTAAATAATTTTAGTTGTTGTACAACAAAATTAGTGTCTAAAGTTACATAATATTTAGAAAAATCAGTTAATAATTGCATTTGTTTAAATTGTTCTTTTTGTATTTCTACTTGTTCTAATGCATATTGTGCTGCTTTTTCTCTAATTAATAATGAATCAGTTTTTTTAACGTCTAAATTAAGAACTTCAAGCATTTTGTGTTCAATAGGCATTCCATGAGTATCTCATCCAGCAACAAAGGGCGAATAATATCCTCTAAGAGATTTATAACGAACAATAATGTCTTTTAAAATTTTATTTAAAGCATGTCCAATATGCAAATTACCATTCGCGTATGGTGGACCATCATGTAAAATAAAACTTAAATTATTTTTGTTTAATTGTAATCTTTTTTGATAAATTTTATTATCTAATCAAAATTGTCTAAATAATGGTTCTTTTTCAGTTAAATTAGCTTTCATTTCAAAAGATGTTTTAGGCATATTTAAACTATCTTTATAATTTTTTTCAGACATTTGTTCTCCTATAAATTTCTTAAATAAAAAATTTTAATATATATTAATATATTAAATAACAACTAGCATAATTATAAAACAATAACTCAAATTTAAAAGCACTTAAAATAAATAAAAAACAATGCTAATATTAGCACTGTTAGATCTTAAAAAAGAAATGGAGGAGATGACGGGAATCGAACCCGCATAGTCAGCTTGGAAGGCTGAAGTTCTACCATTGAACTACATCTCCATGATCAGTAATATTATAATATAATAATTTTTATATTTTTTAAAAAATATTAAATAAATTTAAAAAATATTATTAAAAAAATTAATATTTTACATATATTTTTTTCTTCATTTATAATTAAATAATAAATGTTAATTAATAGAGGTTAATTTTATATTATGCAGGACAATAAATACAATCCAATTGAAAATACTGAAAATATTGAAATTATCAAAAATGAAAAAAATTTTAAAATTTTTGATAATCAAAAAAAAGTTTATACAGACCCAGATAAAATTTTAAGTTCTTCAACTTATAAAGTAGTAAAAATTGAACAAAGATTAAAATTATTTTTAACTTTGTTTTCTCTTTTATTTTTTATAATTAGTAGCATTCTATTTATTTTAATATATTTAGAAGTGGGTTGAATATTTAATCAAAAATATGATGGATATTTAGTTTTATTGGGTTTTATAATGTTTTTCTCTCTTGTTTTTTGCTTAAAAAACTTTATTGAAAAAATAAAATGAGATAAAACTATTAAAAATATGAAAAATTCAACTAGAAATGGCGATTATTCATATGATCATGTTTTTTATATAACATATAAAAAAATTATTTTGAAAAATGTTAATTTACTATGAATATCTATTTTTATCATTACCTATTTAGGAATATTTACTTTAATTCTTTATGGTATTTACACAAGTGGTGTTTGAGAAATAGGAAAAGATAGCGAAGTATTTAATTTAAAAATCGATTGAAAATTAATTTTAGATAATGCTTTTGGAAATACTATAAATTTATGTATTATAAATTGTGCAATACTAATTGCTGTAGTAGTGTTTTATACAATTATTAGTTTAATTGATAAAAAAAGACTTAGTGACATAGAAGTTAATTTTTCAGAAAAAGCAACAGAGTTAATTAATGCAACAAGCAAAGAAAAAAATGATCGTAATAAATTATGAGTTAAAATTTATATTGTTTGTGTATTACTAACTATTTTATTACCTATACTGGTAGTTCTAATATTATTTTGAAAAAAAGTAATTAGAAGAAAAAAATAAACGTTTGTTAAAAAACGTTTTTTTTATATAAAAAAAGGATAAAAAAACACTTTTTGGTGGTAAACTTAATATATAATAACAATTTAATAAAAAAGGAGTAATAATGAGAACTATTACAATGGGTGGTAAAACACTACATTTACAAGGCAACGAAGTAGAATTAGGACAACAATTAAAACTTGTTGGAGCTAAAGCGGGAACTTTTGCTCAAGCCGAAGCAGAAAGAACTCATAAATATGCTGTTTTAACTGTTTTTCCATCTATTAATACTTCAGTTTGTGATTTACAAATTTTAGAATTGGGTAAAATCAGTGAACAACATCCTAATTTTGATTATATTTCTTTTTCTGTAGATTTACCTACCGCATTAATTGATTATAAAAATATGCATCCTACAGGAAATGTTGAAATGTATTCTGATTATTATAATAAAGAAGTTTCTAATCAATTAGGTTTGTTGATAGATGAATTACACATTAATGCAAGAGCTATTTTTATATTAGACGAAAATAACAAAGTTCTTTATAAACAAATTAACTCTGAAGTTAAAGATCAAGTAGATTTTGAATTATTTACTAAAGAATTAATTAAATATGAATAATAAAAAATACAACTTAAATGTTGTATTTTTTATTATTTTAGGCAATCGGTCTAATTAAATCATAAAAGATTTTTTTAATAGGAGTTTGTTTTCTCATGTGAATTTTTCTATTAAATAAAACTGATTTAGATTTATAATTTTCAATTATATTTTTTAAATCCATTACTGCTGAGCCGGTGATAATATCCATTAATTCATATTGAGCATACATAGAACGCATATCCATGTTTGAAGAACCAAAAAAAGCTATTTCATCATCGATTAAACCGCATTTAGAATGAATAAAAGTATCTTTATATAAATATATTTTTAATCCATATTCCTCTAATTTAATTAAAGAATTTATACTACTATTTCAAATTAGTTGTTTGTCTGCATAACCTGGAAAATATACTTCTATTTCAACATTAGAAAACAACATTATTTTCAAAGCATTAAATAATGAATCGGGTACAGAAAAATAAGGAGTAACTATTTTAATAGTTTTTTTAGCTTTAGTTATTAATCCTAAAAGATTGTATTCTAAATAACTAGAATCGTATACTGGAGAATCGGTGGTTAAAATAGAATTTGCATTATTTATTTCATTATTAGTTAAATTAAAGTAATTTGAAGGCAACACATTTAAATTAGTATTTTTATTAGATCATAAATATCATGATCTAATAAATTGTAAAATATAAGAATTAATAGCTAAACCAGTAAGTTTATAATTAAGATCAATTCAATCTCCATATTTTTTTGATAAACTTATGTATTCATCACTTATATTGCAACCACCAGCAAAAACAATTTTTTGATCAATAATATAGAATTTTTGATGATTGCGATAAAAATTTTGAGAATGAATAAAAGGATAAACCAATTTAGAAATAAAAATAATTTCAATATTGCCATTAATCAACAGTTCTTTAAAATATTTATTTTTGCTAGTTAAAGTACGACCAAAATCGTCAATTAATCAATAAATTTTTATTCCTTTACTGGCTCTTTCAATTAATATATCTAATAATTCTTGTAAAATTTCACCAGGTTTAATAATGTATGACATTATAAAAATAGTCTTTTTTGCTTTTTTTAATTGTTGAAATAATTCATTGAAATAATCACTAGTATATTGATAAAATTGATAATTTCCTGGTAAAATTAAACTTTTATTTAGTTGTTTGAAATAATCTAAATTGTCTTCTTTAACTAAAAAGTTTTTAAATTGTTCACTATAATTATTTAAATCAAAGATTTTATTTTTAATCATTTTTTTTTCTTTTTTATTTTTATATTTATTACCAAAAGTTAGATAAAATAATACTCCCACCACTGGAAAAAGAAAAAAGAAAATTAATCAAGATAATTTAGAAGAAGCGGGTCTGAATTGACTAAAAATAGTTAATGCAATAATAAGATTAATTAAATATGCTAAAAAAGTAAAAAAAATGAAGAAATGAACTGTGGATACAAATGTAAAATATAATATTCCCGCAACTAAAGCAAGAAATAATAATATTTCTAAAATGTAAATAATTCAGTTAAAAGATTTCTTCATAATTAAATAAATTATTATTTAGTAGATGTTTTTTTATTAGCATATTTATATGAATCTCTTACACGTCCATTTTCTCCGTGTACATAAACTGTTCCAGATCTTTTTTCAGCTAATGATCTAGCATATGCTATTGCTTCTTTTTGAGTAGGAAATAATTTTGTGGCTCTTTCATTACCACTTCCTTTTACTTGTCATTCATCACTGCCTTTTTTAGGTGTAACATGGTAATTTTTAACTTCTTTTTTTTCATTTTCTGTTTCAATTATTTTAGCCATATTTCTCCTTATTATAGTCCTATATAAATAATTATATTATTTAATAAAAATTAAGAAATTAAATATTTTTATATGGTTGATCTAAAAGGTGAATTATATTTTTAAAATTTGTTTGTTTGTTTTTTGAAAATTGATTGATTTGATTATTTAAAGTAATGGCAAAAACTTGTTCATCCAAGTGTGGAATTTCTAAAATAGGAACTTTAAGTTGTTGATAATTAATTCAGTCACTTCATTTTATATCACTGGTAATTATTAAATCAGCTCCTTGATAAAAATGTTTATTAACATCCACTATATATCCAGAACCAGATAATATAACTATTTTTTTCAACAATAAATCATTATAATTATTCTTTAAATTAGTTCTAAAAGAATGTAAATTTAATTCGTTTTTAATTAAAGAAATTAAATCGTTCATTTTAATTGAAGTTTCAAGCACTGCAGCATATTTATCATCATTATTAATAATTTGATTAGATAAACCTAATTGGGCTGCTATTCTTTTTGAAGTTCCAAAAGCAGCTGAATCAAAATTAGTATGTAATGCTAGAACGTTAATTCTTTTATCTTTTAATTTATTAAGAATTTCTTTTTTATAAGGAGCATGTAAAAATTCATCTTCTCAAGTTTCATAAAATTTAAAAGGATGATGAACTAAAATTAAATTAGCATTTATTTCTAAAGCTTTTTCTAAAACTTCTTTTGTTAAATCTATTGAGCTAACAACTCCATTTAATTTTTCTGATAAGTTAAATTTAACTGAAAAACCAGATGGATCTCAAATTTCTTTATTTTCAAGTGGATATAAATTTAATAAATAATTAGTTAATTTTCTTATTTGCATAGCAATATATTATCTTGAAAAATCTTTTAATAATTTACCGTAAACAGAATTATTTTTAATTTTTTTGAGAATCTTATTTTCTATTTGTCTAATTCTTTCTTTAGAAACTCCTCTTTCTTGAGATAATTCTTCTAAAGTATGTACACGATATTTATTATTATTGTCATTTGGATTTTCGCCCACGCCATAACGTTTACAAATTAATTCATATTCACTAGCGTCTAAAACTTTTTTTAATATTGAATTCAGATTTTCAATTAACTCTTCGTTTGTTGCATAATCAACAGGATTAACAACATTTTCATCTTTAACAAAGTCACTAAATGACGAATCATTTTCTTTACCTATTTGTTTATCCAAAGAAATAGGATCTATATTAATTTTTCTTATATAACGAATTTTTTCAGCATCGTAACCTGGTCCAAATCTTTCTGCTATTTGTTCATCAGTTGGTTGATTTCCTAATTCTTGCTGTAATTCTCTTTCTACTTTACTTAATTTATTTATTGTTTCAACCATGTGCACAGGAACACGAATTGTTCTGGCTTGATCTGCTACTGCTCTAGTAATAGCTTGTCTAATTCATCAAGTAGCATATGTTGAAAATTTAAAACCTGTTTGAACATTATATTTTTTTACTGCTTTTAAAATACCTGAATTGCCTTCTGAAATTAAATCAATAAAACTTAAACCACGATTTTTATATTTTTTAGCATTATTAATTACTAAACGTAAATTTCTTTTTATTAATTTATCTCTTGCTCTTTTACCTTTAAATCCACCTTTACCCATTTCAATAGCTAATTTTTCTTCTTCTTCTTTGGTTAATAATTTTCCATATTTACCAATTCAACGCATATATCATTTAACTATATCATTAGTTTCGGTTAATTTATTTCTTAATTCTTTAGCGCTTTTTTTATTATCTTCTTCCAAATCTAAAGTAATATCTTTATCTTCAAAATCTTCTAATTCAAAACTATTTACTTTATTTTTTTTAGCTTCTTTATTTTTGTTATCGTCGTTGTTATATTCGTTTTCTTCGTCCTCAGCATAACTTTTTTCATCTGAATAATCATCTTCATCATCATAACTATAAATATCATCTTCATAATCATCATAATCATATGAATAGTCATCTAAATAATCTGATACTTCATTATCATAGGAATTATTATAGTCATCATCATTATGCTGATTTTTCTTACTTAATTTATTTTCTTCTTCTTCATAATAATCATCATCGTCATAATCATCATCAAAGTCAAAATCAGTATTGGAAATATCTAAATTTTCATCATCAATAAGTTTTTCATCTTCAATATTTAGTAATTCTTTATCAATATCAATATTATCAATTTCATCTAAAATAGAAATTTCTTTTAATGAATCTAAGTCTAAATCATCGCTATTAATGAAATCATAATCGCCACTATCGCTTTCGTCAATCATTATATTATGATTAATTAATAGACTTAGCATTTGATCCATTTGTTCATCTGGAATTTCTACTTGTATTTTAGTCAAATATTCAAAAACTTCTTCTTGACTTAATAATTTTTTCTTTTTCTTTTTAGCATATTTTTTTAATAAATCAATAACAACTGTTAATTCTGAATCATTTGTTTGAATTGTTTTATTTTTAGCCATTAAACTTTTTCCTCCTCATTTTTATTAGCGTCAGAAATAACATTTCTAGCTTTATTGTAGGCGTTATTTATTACATTTTTTAAAGTTGAACTATTATGATCACTAAATACTTTAGTAAAACTATTATTTACTTTGTCAGTTAATTTAGTTGTGTCTAAATCTAATATTTTTTTATTAATTTTAATTAATTCTTTTAAAGTGGCAATTAACAATTCTTCTTTTGTGGAATTATTTTTTATTGCTTGTTTTTCATAAGCTATTCCTATATCATCAAAAAAAGAATTAATATTTATGTCATTAAAATATTTAGTTACTTCATTTGGTCAAATATTATAATCATTATTATTTTTTATGTATTCAAAGATAAATTCATATTCTTTTATATTTATAGAATTTTCATTAATTAATTTACCATTAAGTTCATTTTCCACTGAATAAATAAATATGTCTTTTAAAAAAGGATGATTTAAAACTAGATAAAATAAAGTATCTATTCATTTATTATCAGTAGAAAATTTATTTTTATTTTTTTTATTAAATAGTATTTTCTGACTTGAATTAATATTTTCGTTTTTTTCTACATAATCATTAAATGTAGATTTTAAATTTGTCACTTTAGAATTATTTTTTGATTTTAGATTTAAATTAAAATTAAATTCTTTGTCAATTTTTTTAGAATAAAAATCAATTAAATTTTGTGGTAAAAATATTAAATATTCTGAAATTTGCTCCACAAAATTTTTTATGCTATTTAAAGAATTAGATTCGTCAGGAATTAAATTATTTTCTTTAACAAAAAAATCATATAAATAATCTAAACCATTTGAAGAATTATTAATTAAGTTTTTTAAATAATTTTCTCCTTTGTGATTTAACAATTCATCTGGATCCATTTGTGAAGTATTAACAACAACATCAAAAGATATATTATTTTTTATTAAAAAATGACTAATTTTAATAGTTGCTTTAATACCTGCATTATCTCCATCAAGAAAAAGAATAATTTTTTTGTCTTTAAGTAAATGATAATGTTCATTAGTTAAAGCTGTTCCCATTAATGCAATAACATTTTTAAAACCAATTTTATATAAAGCTATTACATCAAAAAAACCTTCACATAAAATTAATTTATTGTCTAGACTATTTTCAATAGCATTTGCATAATTATACAAAATTGTTGATTTTTGAAATAAGGAACTTTCGGCACTATTTAAATATTTAGGACTACCTTCTTTTATAACTCTGGCACTAAATCCTATAATTGAATGATTTTGATCTTTTATTGCAAAAGTTATTCTATTATTAAAAGTAAAATTATTATTTATATTTAAAATGTTAGTTTCATATAAAATATCATCATTATTTGTTAATTCTGAATTAAATATATTTTTAAAGCTATCGAAATTAGCATAACCTATGTCAAAATAATCAATTATTTCTTGATTCAAAAAACGTTTTTCAAAAAATTCTTTTAGTTGATAATCATTTTTTAACTTTAATTTAAGTTCTAATTTAAAAAAGGAATTTAATCTATTTAAAAAATCGATTTGTTCTAATTCTTTATCATTATATAAACTAATTTTATTGATATTTTTTAAATGTGAAATATCAAAATTATATTTATATGCCAATATTTCTAAAGCTTCTAAACGTGAAATTTTTTTATATTTTTCTATAAAAGTAATAGCATTACCACCAGCCAAACAAACAAAACATTTAAAAATCTGTTTTTCAGGCGAAATAGTTAATGAAGGATCTGAATCTGCATGAAAAGGACATAGACATACATAACTTCTGCCTTTTTTTGTTAATGTTAAATATTGTCCAATAACTTCGACAATATCAACTTTATTTAATAAATCTGAATAAAAAGTATTATTCATTTAATCACCTTCATTTAATTTCATTTAGTATCTTAATTAAAAATAATTTTTTAAATCTGAAATTGAAATTCTGATTTGTTTCATTGTATCACGATCTCTTAAAGTTACCATTTGATCATTCAAAGTATCAAAATCAACTGTTAAACAATAAGGAGTACCAATAGAATCTTGTCTACGATATCTTTTACCTATAGAACCATTTTCATCGTATATAACTGAAATGCCTAAATCAAGAAGTTCATTATAAATGCTTAAAGCTTTTTCATTTAATTTTTTAACTAAAGGTAAAACAGCAAATTTATATGGAGCCAAATGATTTGCTAATTTTAGAATTATTCTAGTTTCATCATTTTCTAATGTTTCTATTTCAAAAGCATCAATTATTATAGACAATAATAATCTGTCCAAGCCCATTGACGGTTCAATAACATAAGGAATATATTTTTCAGCTGTAGTAGGATCAAGATATTCTAAAGATTCTCCAGTAGCTTGCATATGTGCCTTTAAGTCAAAATCAGTTCTATTAGCTATTCCTAATAATTCTCCTCAACCGAAAGGAAATAAAAATTCAATATCACTAGTAGCATCAGAATAGTGAGCTAATTCGTCTTTTGTATGCTCTCTTATTCTAAGATTTTCTTCTTTAATACCTAATTTTTTTACAAATTCAAAAGATTTATTGACATAAAATTTAAAAATATCTTTTGCTTCTTGAGGGTGACAAAAAACCTCTAATTCCATTTGTTCAAATTCTCTAGTTCTAAAAATAAAATTCCCTGGAGTTACTTCATTTCTAAAACTTTTACCAATTTGGCCAATACCCATTGGTAATTTAGCTCTCATACTTCGAAGTACATTTTTAAAATTTATCATTATTCCTTGAGTTGTTTCAGGTCTAAGATAAATAAGACTTTTATTATCTTCTACTACTCCTTGTTTAGTTTCAAACATTAAATTAAATTTTTTAATATCACTTCATTTTGTTTTAACATTTTCATAAACAGGCATATTTATTTCTAAAAATTGTTTTATTTCAATATTGGTCATTTTTTCAGGAATTAAATTTTCATCTATTTCTTGAACTAATTTATCGGCTCTATATCTTTTACCATTATTTAAATTCTCAATTAAAGGATCACTAAAATTTCCCACATGTCCTGATGTTACTCACACTTGTGGATTCATTAATATTTTAGTATCTAACAAATAATTATTTTTTTCTTTAGTAATAAATTCTTTTTTTCAAAGTTTTGCTAAATTATCTTTTAAAATACTCCCTAAAGGGCCATAATCTCAAGTGTTTGATAATCCACCATATATTTCACTGCCTTGGAAAATATACCCACTATTTTTAAGATGATTAATTAATGTTTGCATATTTTTTTCTTTGTTTGTCATTATGAATTAATCCTTTTTTGATTGTTTTAAATATTTTATAAAAAGATAAAAAAGCCAACAAGGCCTTTTTATTAAACTTTAATTAATATTAGTAAAAATTATAAACTCCTGCTAATTGTAAAATTCCTAAAATTATTCCTATTGTAATACCTATAGCAACTAAAAGTAAAATATATTTAACTATTTTTCTTGTTTTACTTACTTCTTTTCTATTAGTATCATCTAAAACTAATTGAGTTTTTGTAATATATTCAATATCAGTTGTTTGTTGTTTGCCTGTTCAAAATTCTGGCATAAATAATGTATTAACTGTTGGAGAAAATTCTTTAGGTGTTTCTTTTGAAACTGTTTCTGCTATATTTTGTTCTTGAACAACATCAGAAACTTCTTTAACTAATTCATTTAAATCATTAATAATTGCTACACCGTATTTAGAAGGATCAATTATATAATCTACTGGATAATCATAAAGATTTTCTTTTACAAAACCAATGTGTTCTAAACCAACTAAAACAAAAGATGTTTCATATGCTAAAGAGATTTTTTGCTCTTTTTCTTCGTTATAATAATAAGCAAAAAATTCAGGTAAATTTGCAAGATTATCATCAATTTTTAATTTTGATAAAATACTTTCCTGTACTTTTATTATAAGTTTATGTACTTTAAATATAAGTTCTTTAATTTCTTCATTTTCAAAATTTGTTATCGTTGTAACATTGTGATTTAAATGATCAAAATTTTGTGAAATTCTTAAATAATCTTCTTTAGAAATATTTTGAACTTCTAAAATTTTATCTAATTGACGTAATTTTGTTAAGTATAAAGCTAATGAATCTAATTTTTTATTTATTTCTAATTTTGCGAATTCTTTATAAACTACAGTATAGCCAGGTTTGTTTTCTTTAATAATATATTCTGTAGTGTTTTCTTTGTTTTCTAATTCTTGTTGTAAATTATTTATTTGTTCTTCGTATTTTGCTTTTAATTGATTTACTTGTTCTAAGTCAACCATTTCCTTACGTGATTTTTTAGCTATTTCTAACTCAGGAGGAAAATAATTGTTTGGATCATGCAATAATACAAAATCTAATTCTTGTGTTTCACTTTTTAAATGATCATAATTAACTTGGAAAGTAGTTGGGCTAATTCCAAATTCTTGACAAAGTCCTTCATAAGTTTCACCGCCATCAAAACCTTTAATTTTAATATAATTATTCCAATCATTTTCTTCGTTATCAATAGTTAATTGTCCACCAAAAATTTTGTTGTCATTATGAAATCAAATTGAAGTTTCAAATTTAAGAAGCATATATCATTTAATAGCTTCAGATCTAGTTTTAAATTTAGCTAATCCATTTTTTAATTTTGGATGTTTTAATAATCAAGGATAAGTTGAATCTTGTTTTGGTTCAAAGTAACATATAAGTCTTTTCATAATAATCCTTTTTAAATTTTTATTTTTATTTTATTAAAAATAATAAATTAATCACTATAATAAGTATCTTAATTATATTATTTAATTATTTTTTTATATTTAAAAAAACAAAAAAGACTGAATTTATTATAAATTACTTTTAAATTAATGAATATATAAACGTTAGATATATAATATAAATTATGATTTCAAAAGGTAATATTATTTTAACTAAAATCATTGCTATTACTGCTAAAGGAATAGCAACAGAATATAAAAATTTCAATTTTTTTATTCCTAAAAATTTTTTATCTGATTTTTCTAAAAAAGAACTTTTAAATAATTTTACTATTGGACAATATATTTATGTAAAAATTGAACATATTGACAATGATAATTTACAAGGAATAGCTAATTTTAAAATTTTACATCCTTTATATATTAAAAATCAAAAAAGTTATAGCTTAGTTGAAACTAAAAATGGTTTTAAAAATTTAAAAAAACATCTTTTGAATGAAATAGAGTAAAAAATGGCTAAAATAGAATTAAAAACTTTCAATTATTATCCAGATTTTAATAATACTAATTTAGTTAATAAGTTAAAAAAAATTCAAGAAGATATTACTTATTATAATGTTGAAAGTTTTGAACATTTAAGTTTTCACGAACTAGCATTAAATTTTTCTGAATATAATCTGGGCAGAATAAAAGATTTAACAAATAGAATATTAGATTTTAATACTAAAGATTTAATTATTATAACAACTAAAAATATTATTGCTATTTGAAATATAATTGATAATTTTCTTTTACAAACTGATTTAATGAAAGATAATCAAATTAAATATTATTTTATTGACATGGAAAATGCCAATAATGAATTATTTGAGCAATTTTTTAAAATAAAAATTTTATTAAATAAAAAAACTACAAAAATTATTTATGCTTCTTTGGAAAAATATAATAATTATGCATTAGAAATTATTAATTTATTTATAAATGAATTTCAAAATAATTTTGGTTATTATCAGGCTTTAAATAATATTTTTTTAGTAGTTAAAGAAGATGTTGAATTACAGTTAAAATATTTAGATGTAAAAGAGGAAAATAGGTTGATTATTCCCTCAATAATACATAATAATTTTGCTTTTTTTAATGAAATTACTTTAATTTTGTCTTCTTTAAAACATTTGAATATTAAAGAAATGTTAACTGGATATTCTTTAGCTGCAAATGAATTTACTACTTTTGAAGCACAACAAAATATTGCTTTCCAATTGGCTTATATAAATCAAAATTTAAAAACTCAAAAAAATACATTATTAATGATAAGTTTAGAGTCAAAATTAGAAGCATTGTTAAAATATCAAACTAATCTTAAATATAAAAACATTTTTAATAAACAAATCCTAAATAATTTATTAATTCCTAATGACTTAAATGATGTTAATCAATATTTATTAAATTATAAAGATTATTATGTTAATTTGTTTTATATAACAAAAGAAAAATTTAATTATAGATTGAATGATGAATTATATTTAAAAGATTTACCAGTAAAACTTAAAGAAAATAAATTAAGCAATCTTAATTTAAAAATAAAAAAGAGTTATATTAATAGTTTGACAACACTTAATAATTCAGCTTTTGTTTTGATTAAAATTTTGGGTGAAGATGAATTTATTTTAGGGCAATTAATTGCTTTAATATATTGAGAACAAATTTTTAATTTATATTTAGAAAATAAAGATCCTTTTATTTTTTGAGGACAAAATGAATAAAATAATTAATTTAAATACAAATTGTTTTAATGATAAAGAGCTTTTAAATAAATATCTTAAATGAGTTACTAATAACTTAAATAAATTTGTCAATAAAGAAGAATTATTTTTTCAAAACAATGATAAATATTCTGAAAAAATTCAAAATAATATAGATCAAATTTTTTCGCTTTGAAATCAAGAAAATATTAGAAAAATTGTAATAATTGCAAATAGTTCCATAATTAAAAATATTACTTTTTTGCAAGATGCTTTAGAATTGATAAACAAAAAAAATAATAGAAAATTAATTTTTGTTGATGAAAATACGAATACTGATAATTTAATTTATTATCTTTCTTTAGTAGATAAAAATAAATTTGCAATTTACTATATTAACTATAAAACCAATGATATAGTTTTAGATATTTTATTTAGAGAATTTAGAAAGCTATTAGAAAGTCAATGAGGAATTCAAAATAGTAGAAAATTTATTTGTTTTATAGGAAATAAAAATAACAACATATTTAACGAATTAATAAATAATAATTATCAAACAATTCTTTTTTCTAATGATTTAAATGAGAAATATTTAACGTCTAATTATATTATTTTAAGTTTATTTAATTCTAGCTTTGATAAAAAATTATTTTTTAAAGGTTTAAATAAAGTAAATTATGAATTCTTTAGTAAAAAAATTGATAATGATATTTGCCTATATTTTTTAGCAATTAAAAAAATAAATTCACAATATTATCAATTTGAAAATATTCGTAGTTCACAAAATTTAACTAATTTTGAAAAATGATATAAACAATTATTTTCAAATATAGAAAACAATGGTTTTTTTATACATAATTATTTAATTTATAAAGAAAGTGATTATGATTATTTGAATTATTTACAAGATAATAAAAAAATTAGTTTTTCTTTTTGAAATTTTAAAAATAATCAATCATTAAATAAATATGAGTGAATTGAGAAACAAAATAGTCTAAATAAATATGTAAATAATTGTTTACCTTTTAAAATAAATGTAAACAATCTGCTAAAAGAACAAAAAAGAACAATTCAAGAGAATTTAAATTTTGAAATCAATATAGAAAATGAAATGGATTTAGGTTATTTTGTTCGTTTTATGGAATATTTAACTTTTATTTATGAATTTATTCAAAAACAAAATAACTCTAACACAGCAATTTTAAATGAACTATTTAAAAATAATATTATTAAAGAAATTAAATAACATTATAAAATTAATTAGTATAAAAATATCAAAATGAGGTTTTATGGTTAAAAAGGTAATTTTAGGAATGTCTGGTGGTGTAGATTCTTCAGTTGCAGCATATTTATTAAAGCAACAAGGATATGATGTTGAAGGCTTATTTATGAGAAATTGAGATTCCTCTTTAAATAATGATTTTCTTGGGAATGAACATATCAACCAAAGCATTTGTCCTCAAGAACAAGATTATCAAGATGCAATATTAGTAGCTAATAAATTAAATATAAAACTACATAGAGTAGATTTTATTCAAGAATATTGAAATGATGTTTTCGAAAATTTTATTCAAGAATATGCTAAAGGCAGAACTCCTAATCCTGATATTTTATGTAATAAATATATTAAATTTAAAGCTTTCGCAGATTATGCTTTTAATAATTTAAAAGCTGATTATATAGCAATGGGGCATTATGCAAAAGTAGAAAATGGTAATTTATATAGAGCCAAAGACCAAGATAAAGATCAAACCTATTTTTTAGCTCAATTAACTCATAAACAATTAGAAAAAGTTTTAATGCCTTTAGCTAATTATTCAAAAAAAGAAATTAGAAAAATAGCTGAAGAACAAAATTTAGCTACTGCTAAAAAGAAAGATTCAACAGGAATATGTTTTATAGGTGAAAGAAATTTCACCAAATTTTTACAAAATTATATTCCGATGAAGCCAGGAAATATAGTAAGTATAGTTACCAAAGAAAAAATTGGTACACATGAAGGTTGTTATTATTATACTCTTGGACAAAGAAAAGGATTAAATTTAGGTGGAATGAGTGAAGCTCACTATGTTTGTGGAAGAAATGTAAAAGAAAACATTTTGTTTGTAGCGCCGAGTTCTAATTTAAATTATTTAATTTCTGATGAATTATTGGCTTCTCAATTAAATTTAAATAATAATGATTTTAATTTCGACAACCTAACTGCTAAATTTCGTTATAGACAAAAAGATACTAAAGTAAACATTAAAATTTTAGAAAATAATCAAATTAAAGTATATTATCCTCAAGGAGCTCAAGCTGTTACACCTGGACAACAAGTTGTTTTTTATGATGGGGATAAATGTATAGGTGGAGCAATTATTGAAAAAATATATTTTCAAAAAAACGAATTAAATTACGTGTAAAAAGGAATAAAATGAAAAAACTAACTTCAAAAGAAATAAGACAAAGTTGAATAGACTTTTTTAAAAGTAAAGATCATTTAGAAATTCCATCAAAATCTTTAATTCCTGTAAATGATCCTTCATTATTATGAATTAATTCTGGAGTTGCAACTTTAAAAGACTATTTTTCAGGTAAAAAAATCCCACCTAAAAATCGCTTAGTTAATAGCCAAAAAGCAATTAGAACCAATGATATTGAAAATGTTGGAAAAACAGCAAGACATCATACTTTTTTTGAAATGCTCGGTAATTTTTCAATAGGTGATTATTTTAAAAAAGAAGCAATTGAATATGCTTTTGAATATTTAACTAAAATTTTAGAAATTAAAAAAGAAAAATTATATTTTACTTATTATAAAGATGATTTAGAAACAAAAGAAATTTGAATGAGTTTAGGTATTGAAGAAAATCATATTATTGCAGGTGATAAAAAAACTAATTTTTGAGATGTGGGAAATGGACCTTGTGGTCCTAATACCGAAATATTTTTTGATAGAGGCGAAAAATATGATAAAAGAGGTTTAGAATTATTAATTAGTGATATAGAAAATGATCGTTACATTGAAATTTGAAATATTGTTTTTTCAACGTTTAATAACGATGGAGAAAATAACTATACAGAATTAAAACAAAAAAATATTGATACCGGTGCAGGCTTTGAAAGATTAGTTTCTATTTTACAAGATGCTCCTACCAATTATGATTCAGATTTATTTGCAGATATAATTAATAAAATTCAATCATTTACAACTTACAAATATAAAAGCGAGAATTATTTTATCAAAGAAGAAAATCAAACTCTAATTAATCAAAATTTTAAAGTTATAGCAGATCATATAAGAACAGTTGTTAATGCTATAGCAGATGGCGCTAAAATTAGCAGTTATGGTCGCGGTTATATTATAAGAAGATTAATTCGCAGATCAATTTACAAGGCTAAACAATTAAATATTATTGATACTTTTCTTTATAAATTGGTTCCTGTAGTACACGATTCACTTCCTTTTAAATACGATATAGAATATGTAGCTAAAATTATTAAACAGGAAGAAGAATTATTCCATAAAACAATTGAAAAAGGCAAAACTATTTTAGAAGAATATTTAAAAAATAATAAAAAAGAAATAGACGGTTATTTTGCTTTTAAAATGTTAGATACTTATGGTTTTCCTATTGAATTAACTAGCGAAATAGCTCAAGATTTTAAATTAAAAATTAATCTAGAAGAATTTGAAAAAGCTAAAAAAGAACACGCTAATAAATCAAGAGGAGAAAAAATGGAAGGAATGAAAGAGGTAATTAATTCATTAAATTTAATTAAAAATAAAATTGATAATTTTATTGGTTATACACATTTAGAATCAGAATCAAATGTTTTAATGTTATTAAATAAAGAAAATTCCATTGATCAAGCTGATAAAGAGCAAATTTCATATTTAGTTTTAAATCAAACACCATTTTATGCTACAGCTGGCGGACAAAATCATGACGAAGGATATTTAATCCAAAATAATCAAAAAATAATTATTTTAGATGTATTTAAAGATAAATTTGGCAATAATATTCACAAAGTAAAAGGTAATATTAATAATAAAGATTTAATAAAATGTTTTGTTGATAAAGAAAAAAGATTAAATTTAGCTCGTAATCATTCAGCAACTCATTTAGTTTTTAGTGTTTTAAGAAAAGTTCTTGGACCACAAATTGAACAATTAGGTTCAGATATAACTTATGAAAGATTTACTTTTGATTTTCCTGCCGAAGAAAAACCATCTGATGAACAAATTTTAGAAATAGAAAAAATAATGCAAGAAATTATTAAAAGTAATATTAAAAGAGAATATATTATAACAACTACAGAAAAAGCTAAAGAAATGAACGCTATTATGACTATTGAAGAAACAGAATATATGAATCCAAATAATGTACGTTTAGTTAAATGAGGAAACATCACCAGCGATTTATGTGGCGGTACTCATTTAGAATATAGTTCTCAATTAGAAAATTTTAAAATTGTTGCTGTTGAAAGAAAACAAGCAGGAATATTTAGAATAAGAGTAGTTACTTCAAATAAATTAGTAGATAAATACTATCATGAACAGTGTGATTTTTATTTAAAAGAGTTAAATAATTTAATTTCTAAAGTAAAACAATTAAATTCAAATTATCAATTAGAATATTCTTTTGATAAACTGGATAATTTTAATAAGTATAAGTTAATTAACAAATTAATTTTAAAAGTAAGAGATGATTACAAAATATTTAATAAAGAAAAAGCAACTATAAACTTTGATTATGATAATATAAACTTTATAAATATTAATGGTAAACAAATATACTTAAATTTAGATTTAGATGCAACACAAATTAAAATAATTGCTTCAACTTTAAGAGAAAAATATCCTAATTCTTATGTTTTCTTAGGAGCAAAAAACAATAATAAATTATTATTAGTAGTAGCAACTAAAGTTTCAAATGCTAATCTTTTATTTAAACAAATATCTGAAAAAACTCAAGGTAGAGGCGGTGGTTCGCCAATATTAGCAATGGGAACAATCGATTTATTAAATAATTTAGATCAAATAATTATAGAAATTTTAAATAATGCGTAAAATATCTTTAGATATTGGTACTAAAACTTGTGGTTTTGCTATAAGTGATCAAACCAATAACATTGCGATTTCATTAGAAACTATCTATTTTGAAGAAAATAATTTGGAAAAAATAATTTATGCACTAAAAGAATATTTTTTAAAATATCAAATCGATCAAATTATCATAGGTCTACCTTTAAGAAGTAATGGTGATAAAAGCGAAAGAAGTAAAATTATAATTGATTTTGCACAAAAAATAAAAAAAATATTTACACAAGAAATATTATTTGTAGAAGAATATGGCTCAACAATCAAAAGTATCAATATTCTAAAAAGTGCTAATCTATCTATAAAAAAAAGAAAAGAATTAAAAGATACTATGGCTGCTAAAATTATTTTGCAAGATTTTTTAGACTATGGAGGTAAAAAACTTGAACAATATCTTGAATAAATATTTTTTAGATACTCAAAATTTTAATAGTCAAACTCAGCAAAATAATAATAATTTAATCAAACTAATTTTATTGATTTCAATTTTTGTTGTTATAGCTATTGCTTTTATAACTTTTATTATTATTAAATTAAAAATCAAGAAAATAAAAAAAGAAATATTTAATAAAGAACTTGCTCAAACAAAATTAAACATTTTAGAATTAAGAGGAGAAGAATTAGCTACTGCTCCTTTAGATTTAAAAAAATTTTTTAAAATTAAAATTGATGATTATGATTTAGAAAATTTAATTAATTCAACCTATTTAAATAAATCAGAAAAAAATTTATTAATTGGGGAAAATATTGAATACGAGTATGCTACAATGCAATACTTAGCACAAGGAGAAAATAGCATTATAAGCAATAATTTTGATATAAAAAATTGAAATAATGCTGTATTAGAATATCCAAATTATTTTAATAAAAAAACACATATAATTAATCAAACTAATGAATTATTTAATTTAATAATTGCAATTAATTCTAACTTAACTAATAATCAAATTTTTGAAAAATTTTTTTTAAATTTAAATAAAAATGGTTTATTAATTATTTGCCAAAAAAATCAAAGTAAAACTGATTTAAAACAACTAATTAGTAAATTAAAATATCAAAATATTCGTTATGAAGTAAGTTATGTTAAAAATAAATTTTTATATATAGTAAAAGATTAAAATAATTAATAATATTATATAAATAGTAAAATAATTATCTAAGGAGAATAATGCCAAATAGTGAAAAAGAAAAAATCCTCTTAACACAAGAAACTTATGATAAATATAAAGCTGAATACGATAATTTAATTTTAGTTCAAAGACCTGCTGTTCAAGCTGAATTAAAAGAAGCTAGAGCACAAGGTGATCTTTCTGAAAATGCTGAATATGATGCGGCAAGAGATAAACAAGCACAAATAGAAGGTAGAATTTTAGAATTAGAAGAAATTTTAGAAAAAGCTGAAGTATATGATAAATCTCAAAAACAAACTTATACAGGTATCGGTTCTAAAGTAACATACTTAGATATTCAAAAAAATCAAACTTATACAGTTACTATTATGGGTAGTCACGATACTAATCCATTTGAAAATAAAATTTCAAACATGTCACCTTTAGCTTTAGCAATAGCTGAAGCATCTATAGGTGAAATAGTTGAAGTTGAAGTTCCACAAAAATATTCGATAAAAGTATTAAAAGTTGAATAAATGAGGTTTTAATACCTTATTTTTTTAAACATTATTTAAGGAATAAATTTATGCTTATTGGAATAAGTGGAATGATAGGAGCTGGTAAAAGTACTCTTACAAATAAATTAACTAATTATTATAAAAATTCTGCAATGTTAAGCGAATTTGAAAATGATGATGAAATTTTTAATACTTTTTTACAGTGATTATATGAAAAAAAACCTAATTTAGCTTTAAGTTTTCAAACTTATGTAGTAGAAAATCATACAAGCAAATTGGATGAAATAATTAATTTAAATCAAAAAAATAATAATTATTTATTTTTGGATAGATTTTCGATTGAACATTATATTTTTGCCTACATAAATTTAAAAAATTTACCTAAACAATATTGAAATGGTTATCAACAACTTTTTAATATTTTAATAACAAAAAAAGAATTACCAAATTTAATAATTTATTTGGACATGAATTTTGATACTTTTAAAAAACGTTTATTTGCTAGAGGTAGAAAAGTCGAAATAGATAATTGAGAATCAAACGAGAAATATTTTAAAACTTTATATCAAACTTATAAGCCCATGTTTATTGAATTAGCACAAAAATACAATTTGAATTATTTCATTATTGAAACTGATAATTTAAATGAAAATGAAGTATTTGAAAAAGCGAAAAAAATAATAGAAAATAAAGGATTAAATAATGATAATAGCAATTAGTGGAATGATTGCCGCTGGTAAAAGTACATTAAGTAAAAAATTACACCAAATTTATTCTAATTCATTATTAATGGAAGAATTTGATAATAATGATTTAGTTTTTAATACCTTTTTAAAATGGCTTTATGAAAATAAAAAAAATATAAACATAGCTTTTCAAACTTACATTTTAGAAAATTTACAAAATAAAATGCAAAAAATAACAAACGATTATAAAAGAAATAAAAATAATTTTTTATTTTTAGATAGATTTAATTTAGAACATTATATTTTTGCTGTTGCCACTCTCAGTTATAAAAACAAACGTTATTTAGAGGCTTTTGACAAAATGTTTCACGAAATTATCAATTTAGATCACAATCCTGATTTGACCATTTTTTTAGATATATCTTTTGAAACTTTTTTGGAAAGATTAAAAAATAGAAATAGAAAAAGTGAAATAAATAATTTAAATTCTAATATAGAATATTTTAAATTACTACATGAAATTTATAAAGATTTATTCATTTCATTAGTAAAAAAATATAAAATTCCTTACGTAATAATACAAGCAGATAATAAAAGTAGTGAAACTATTTTAGCTGAAGTAATCAAAAATTTGGAATCAAAAATAAATAACTTATAGTTTTAAACATTTTAATTTTAAAATTAACATATAATTATTAGGTAAAATATATATACTATATATTTAAATTCCTAAAATAGAAGAATGAAAGGACAATATGAGTCAAAAAGACTACAATTCAAGTAAATATTTGAATAGAGTACATGCTTGATGAAGAGCGGCTAACTATTTATCAGTTGGACAAATGTACTTAAGAAATAATCCTCTTTTACAAAAACCACTTGTAGATGAAGATATTAAAATTTATCCTATAGGACACTGAGGAACTATCCCAGGACAAAATTTAATTTATGCACATTTAAATCGTGTTATTAATAAATATGATCTTAATATGTTTTATATCGAAGGCCCTGGACATGGCGGTCAAGTAATGATTTCTAATTCATATCTTGATGGTTCATATACTGAATTATTCCCTGAAATAACTCAAGATATTCAAGGTATGACTAAAATGTTTAAACGTTTTTCATTCCCTGGAGGTACTGCTTCACATGCTGCACCTGAAACTCCTGGTTCTATTCATGAAGGTGGCGAATTAGGATATTCAATATCACATGCAGTAGGAGCAATATTAGATAATCCTGAAGTAATTGCTGCAACTGTTATAGGTGATGGTGAAGCTGAAACAGGACCATTAATGGCTGGATTTTATTCATCTTCATTTATAAATCCTGTAAATGATGGTGCAGTTTTACCTATTTTGCATATTAATGGCGGAAAAATTTCTAATCCAACAATTCTAGCACGTAAAACTGATAAAGAAATAAAACAATTATTAGCTGGATTTGGTTGAGAAGCTATTTTTGTTGAAGCTGATGTTTTTGATCAAGTTGGTATTCATAAATTAATGGCTAAGGCATTCGATAAAGCCATAGAAAAAATTAAAAAAATACAAGAAAAAGCACGTAAATTTTCTGCTGATATAGCAACCAGACCTGTTTGACCTGCTTTAGTTGTTAGAACTCCAAAAGGCTGAACATGCCCACATGCTATTGATGGTAATGTTTATGAAGGAAGTTTCAGATCTCATCAAGTTCCTTTAGCCGTTTCATCAGAAAATGCAGCTAAAAAAACCCAATTAGTAAAATGATTAGAATCATACAAACCAAATGAATTATTTAATAAAGATGGCTCATTCAAAAAGGAATTTGCTTCGTTGGCTCCTAAAGGCGACAAAAGAATGGCTATGAATCCTATTACAAATGGTGGAATTAATCCAAAAGTATTAAAATTACCAAAATGAGAAGATATAGCATTAAATTTCGAAAAACCTGGAGAAATTAAATCACAAGATATGGCTGTAGCAGGCACATGATTTGCAGAAGTAATAAAATTAAATCCTACTAACTTTAGAATTTTTGGACCAGATGAAACTAAGTCAAATAGAATGTTTGATGTTTTAAAAACAACTAATAGACAATGATTAGAAAGAATCGATACACAATTAGATGAAGCGATAGCTCCAGCAGGTAGAGTAATTGATTCACAATTGTCAGAACATCAAGCTGAAGGATTTTTAGAAGGATATATTTTAACTGGACGTCATGGAATGTTTGCTTCTTATGAATCATTTTTAAGAGTAGTTGATTCAATGTTAACTCAACATATGAAATGAGTAGCAAAAGCTAAAAAAGTTGAATGAAGAAATGATTATCCTTCACTTAATGTTATAGCTACTTCAACAGCATTTCAACAAGATCATAATGGATATACTCATCAAGATCCAGGTATTTTAGGACATTTAGCAGATAAAAAACCTGAATTAATACGCGAATATCTTCCTGCTGATTCTAACTCATTATTAGCTGTTTTAGATAAATCATTTAAAGAAAGAGATGTTATTAACTTAATCGTTGCCTCTAAACAACCAAGAGAACAATGATTCTCAGCAAGAGAAGCACAAATTTTAATTAATAACGGATTAAAAGTAGTACCTTGAGCTTCAACTTGTACTTTAGAAGAAGAACCAGATTTAGTTATTGCTGCTGCAGGTACTGAACCTACATTAGAATCATTAGCTGCTATTTCATATTTAAATAATAAATTCCCTACTTTAAAAATAAGATTTGTAAATGTTGTTGATTTATTAAGACTTCGTACTAAAAATATTGATCCAAGAGGATTGACTGATTATGAATTTGATGCAATATTTACTAAAGATAAACCAGTGGTTTTTGCTTTCCACGGTTACGAAGGTTTAATAAGAGATATTTTCTTCAACAGAAATAATCATAATTTACATGTACATGGATATAGAGAAAATGGTGATATAACAACCTCATTTGACATTCGTTTAATGAGTGAAATGGACAGATTCCATATTGCTCAAACTGCTGCAATTGCTGTTTATGGTAAAGAAGAAGCTAAAAAATTCGTTGACGAAATGGAAAATAAAGTTTCTGAACACAATATCTTTATTAAAGAATATGGTATTGATATGCCTGAAGTAAGACAATGAAAATGAGAAGGTCTTAAAAAATAAAATAAATAAAAATTGCTTAAATTAATAAGCAGTTTTTATTTATTTTTATTATCTAAATTAGTTTTTAGAATGTTTAAAAAAGCTTCTTGAGGAACTTCCACACTTCCTAGCATTTTCATTCTTTTTTTACCCTCTTTTTGTTTTTTTAATAATTTTTGTCTTCTTGTTACATCCCCTCCATAAAGCTTAGCTGTAACATCTTTTCTATAAGCTTTAATAGTTTCTCTTGCTATTACTTTATTGCCTATAACAGCTTGAACAGGTACTTCAAAATTTTGCCTTGGAATTTCTTGTTTTAATCTTTCGCACAAATCTCTTGCTCTTGGATAGGCAAAATCTTTTTGCGCAACGATTGAAAAAGCATCAATTTTATCACTGTTTAATAAAATATCTACTTTTACTAAATCACTTTCACGATAACCTATAAGTTCATATTCGAAAGATGCATATCCTTTAGATAAACTTTTTAATCTATCAAAAAAATCTAAAACTATTTCTGATAATGGCATTTCGTAAATTAATTTTGATCTATTATCATCAATATAAACTAAATCTTTATAAATTCCTCTTTTACCTTGGCACAATTCCATAATGTTTCCTATATATGAAGAAGGTAATATAATGGTCGCTAATATATATGGCTCTTCTATTTTTTTTATAAAAGTTCTATCAGGTAATAAAGAAGGATTAGAAATATATTCAATTTCTCCGTTAGTTTTATAAATTTTGTATTCTACTGAAGGTGAAGTTGCTATTATTCCAATATGATATTCACGATTCAATCTTTCTTGTAAAATTTCCATATGCAACATTCCTAAAAATCCTACTCTAAAACCAAATCCTAATGCTTTTGAGGTTTCTTGTTCTCAAGTTATAGAGCTATCACTTAATGAAATTTTTTCCAGACTTTCTTTAAGTTCCATATAATCTCTTGTATCAACAGGATAAAATCCTGTAAAAACAACAGGTTGTTTCTTTTTATATCCTGGTAACGCTTCCTTTGCAGGATTATCAACACTAGTAATAGTATCTCCTACATTAACTTCTCTTGCATCTCTTATAGTAGCAGCTACTCAACCTACTTCTCCAGCTTCAAGAAACATTTTTTTAGTTTCTTTAGGATTTCTAACCCCTAATTCTGCAACATGATATTCTTTTTGTGTTGACATAAATTTAAATTTTTGCCCTACGTTTAATTTCCCCTCAAAAATTCTTACTAACATGATAACACCACGATATTCATCAAAATAAGAATCAAAAATTAATGCTCTTAGAGGTTTATTATCGTCAGCATTTTTGGGTTCTGGAATAAATTTTTCAATTGCTTCTAATATTTTGTCACAATTTAATCCTGTTTTAGCTGAAATAGCTACCGCATTTTTACATGATAAACCAATAGTTTCTTCAATTTCTTTTTTTGTTTTTTCTATATCTGCTGAAGGTAAATCAATTTTATTAATTATAGGTATTATTTGTAAATTATTTTCTAATGCTAAATAAACATTTGCCAAAGTTTGTGCTTCAATACCTTGAGTAGCATCAACCAATAATAAAGCACCTTCTGATGCAGCTAATGATCTAGAAACTTCATAAGTAAAATCAACATGACCAGGAGTATCAATCAAATGAAAAATATAATCTTTATATTTAATTTGAACGGCATTTAATTTAATTGTTATGCCTCTTTCTCTTTCTAAATCCATTTGATCTAAAAATTGATCATCCATGTCATGTTTACTTACTGTATTTGTTAATTCTAATATTCTATCTGCTAAAGTACTTTTGCCATGATCTATATGAGCGATAATTGAAAAATTTCTTATTTTATTTTTTTGCATATTTGCCTTTTAAATTATATAAATAGTTATTTATAATATATATAATATATTATAAAGTCAATTATTATAAATAAGGTCAAAATGAAAACAAAAATTACAATTGGATATACAAATAAAAGTTATAAAAAAAATAATTATTTTTTGCAAGTTAAAAAGCGAAACAAATTTAACCATAAGATAGATTATAAAATTTTAAAAATATTTACTTTTGTTCCTAAATTACTTAAAAATACTTATTTTAAAAGTAAATGAGAATTTATTGAAACCGAAAACATAACTATTAGTAAAGAAAATTTAACATTAATAGCTCAAAATATGTTAATACTTCATAATTCTAATTTAACATTCCCAAAAACAAATCATTTTAAAAGAATAAATTGATATTGAAAACAATTAAAAAGAAAAAATATTAACTTAGAAGTTATTGATAAATATAAATATTTAATAGAAAAAATATTAAAACAACAAAATAATAACTGACCATTGCATAATGATTTATGAACAAATAATTTATTAAAAAAAGATCATAAAATTTATTTTATTGATTGAGAATATGCTTCAATGGGTGATTTTCACTTTGAATTAGCATACTTTATTACATTATCTAATTTAAAATATGAAGAAGAAGAGTATTTTTTAAAAAAATATAAAAATTTTGATCAAACTAAATTAATTGAAAATAAAATTTTAGTTAATTATTTAGTAATATTATGATTATATTCACAAAAAAAATTACATTTTTCTCATAAACCTTTTGAAGATAAAATTTACCAATTATTAGAAGAATTAAAAAATAAAAAACCAATAAATTAATTTATTGGTTTTTTATGTATTTACTTAGTTGTTGGTTCAAATTCAATTTTGATGAAATTAGTTGCTGCTTCTTGAGAATATTTTTCCATTTTTCATAAAATAGAATTTTTATTTTCTTGTACTTCTTGTTTTGTAATTCTTTTTGCATATTCACCAATAACATCAGCTATTGCATCACCTTCATAAACTAATTGTACATTTTCTAATTGTTTATCTTTGTTTATCATTTCGTATTGATCGCCACCTACTGCTAGATAATCATTTGTTATTAAATAGTATTTTTGATCATCTACGATATCTTTGTTGTTAATTTTTAATGTTCCTTCTTTTATAGCATATGTATACTTTTTATTATTTTCTGTTGCAGATGCTTCAAAACTAACATTGTGTGATCATTGTCCATAACCGCCGCTTTTAATTTTATTTATTGAATGAGCAAAAACTTGTTTTAAAATGGCCCCTGAAATTTCTAGTCCTACTAATCTATTTCCAAAAGGCGATATACCTACAATATCCCCTCTTTTTACTTCACCTGTGGCTAAATCAGTTCTTAATCCACCACCATTTATAAGTCCGATTGTATTATCTAAGGTAGCTTCTGCTTTGCCGCTTTGATTTTTAACACCGCCTTCAACGATGAATTTTCATACGTTAGCATCAGCAGCAAATGTTCCTAAATTAGATTGTTTAACTCTTCCTGTGGCGTAATTTGAATTACCTACTTTAATTCTAGTTGCATGAATAAAATTAACTGAATTATTGAAAACTATTACATTATTAACTTTATTATATTCTTGTTCTAATGCTGAAATTAATTCTTCATATTTTGCGCTTCTAGTTCCAGTTCTAGCAACTTGAATTTGGTTAATATCTCTTAAATTAGATTTTAATGATTCAATTACACCAGTTTCGCTGTTTATTCTAATTGTTATATCTCCTAAATATTTAGTATAAGCTTCAGTTTGTGTTAATCAAGTTTGACTATTTTCTACTTTTTGAGCTTCATATTTAGTATGACTGTGACCGTCTAAAATTAAATCTAAATCTTTTGCATTTTGTGCTAAATAACTAGATTCTCAATTTCTTTCATTTCTACCTACTCCTAAATGTGTAAGAGCAATAACAAAATTAACTTTTTCTTCATCTTTTAATTTTTGAGAAATTTTATTAAACGATTCAGTTGGATCATTAAAAGTTACATCAACAGAATTTTTTGGATTAGAAGTATAAGCAGTATCAGGTGTTGTAATACCTACTATTGCTACTTTATAATTATTTATGTTTTTTATAATATAAGGTTTAAATACTAGATCTCCGGCTTTATGTTGAATGCCATTATGTGTTCCATCATTTTTTCAAGTAATATTAGCAGATAAAAATGGAGTATTTTTTTCTGTGGACATTTTATTTAATTCTAATAAAGTATTTAATCCATAGTCAAATTCATGGTTACCAACTGCAATTGAATCATATTTTAATTCAGTAGCTAATTGAGTAATTGTTTTACCTTTATCAGAATCACTCAATGGTAATCCTTGTATTAAATCTCCAGCTGATAAAAGTAAATCTCTTGGTAAGCCTTCCATGTATTGAGCTAAACCTTCAAGACCTGAATAATTGTTAAATCTACCATCATCAAATAAAATTCTTCCATGTTCATCATTTGTATGATAAATTTTAATTGTTTTAATCACGCTTGATTCTTCTACTTCTTTTAATTTATTAAATAATTCATTGTATTGTGCTTTTAAATTAGCAAATTCAGTTCTAGTTGCACTTAATCAATTTTTAAATTCTTCTTCAGCTGCTGTTTTAGCTTGTTTTTCAGCTTCAGTTGAATTTTTCATTTTTTCAATTTCAGCTTTTTTAGTTGTATATTCTTTTGCCTTAGTTTCTAAAGCGCTATTATATTTATTTTCAAAATCATCAAAAAGTGATTGTTGTTTTTTAATTTCTTCTTGTGAAAATTGTTTTTTTGGCAAAATATTCTTATCATCTTTTGTTGTTTTTGAAGTATCATTACATGCTATTGCAAAGGCTAAAGGCGATAATAAAACTCCAGCACTTATAAAAGTTGAAAATAATTTTTTAATTTTTAATTTCATAATTCCTCGTTTTAATATTTTTTTAATTAAATATATTTAATTTTATAAAAATATTTATTTATCAATTCATAAATGAAATTTAAAAATAAAAAAATATGAAAAAAAATAAAAAATTGCATATTTTATCATATGCAATTTTAAAATTAGATTTGACTAATTAATTCATCAATTTTATTTTCAAATTCATTAATAATTTCTTCATGTGATAAAGTATTTCTAGGTGCAACTTTAGTTCCATCAATTAATAAACTTTTAATTTCTCTTACACCTAAAAAATTAAATATTCCTTCTAAATTACTTATATGATTTGCAAAAGGATATCAACCTAATGGGGCTCCTTGAGATGCAACAATAATAACTTTTAAATTATTTAATAATCCTATCGCATCGCCTTTTTTAGAATATTTATAAGAAAAAGTTTTATTTGCCACTGCAATAGCATCAATAAAATTTTTTACTAAAATTGAGTAACTAAAATTAATCATAGGAGTATTGATTACTAATAAATCTACAGATTTTAATAAATCAATGTAATAATCTGAATTTACATTTTCTCAAAAATTAGCAAAATTATTTGCACTAATAATAGTTTTAGCTAATTCTGTATTATTTAAATCGATTATTTGCACTTCTGCTTCAGGATTATTTTTTTTAATTTTTTCAATTAATTTTAAATTGGTTTTTCATGAAATAGAATCAGATATAATTGATCCATTTATAGTTAATATTTTTTTAATTTTACTTTCCATAAGTAATTTTCCTTTCAATTTAAGAAATCTAATATTTTTATTATACATTGAAGAAAATAATTTATTATTAAACTATTATAAATAAATTATTTTATGAGGACCAAATGATAGAAAAAGAAGAATTAACAATAATGAGTATAGTTTTTATGTCAATTTTTATTTTAAGTTTGTTAATTATATATATAGTAATTAAATTCAAAAAAAATAAAAAGAATACAAAAGGCTTAATTTTTGAAAAACATATCAAAGAAAAAATTAAACAATTTGCTAAAAATAATAATTTAATATTGTATTCAAATGTTTTTATTAATCAAAACAATAAAATGAATTGTGAATTAGATGCTTTAATGATAACTGAAAAAATAGTTTTTATTTTTGAAACTAAATATTATGAAGGCAAAATAACAGGAGAAGCTAACAATAAAACAATAAATCTTCTAAAGAATAATAAAACAAAAGTTTTAAAAAATCCTATATATCAAAATTTTATGCATATTAAACAATTTTATAATGCTTTAGGATTTAAAATTCCTGTCTTATCTATTGTAGTTTTTCCTGATAATAATTTAGTGGAAATTAATAATTTACCTAATTGAACTGTTATTGCTAACGACAGTAATTTAATATTGATTTTAGAAGATATTATTAATTCAACAAATCAAAGAGAAAATATAGATCCTAAACAAATAGAAAAACTTCAGAATTTTTTGAAATAATGTTATTAATAATAAAATAGGTATTATTAAATACCTATGCTCGATTGCAATGTGCAGTGCAACAACAAAAGAGCAAAGAAATAGTAAAAAGCCGGAACATTGAACCGGCTTTTTAACATGCTTTCATTTTATATAAAGAAAATAAAATTTAATCGTGGTG
>NZ_JAYFFF010000003.1:0-62246 GCF_034863305.1 Mycoplasma sp. 744
CAGCGGAACCCGAACCAGCGGAACCCGAACCAGCGGAACCCGAACCAGCGGAACCTGATCCTAAACCAATACTAGAACCTAAATCTGAAAATCCGGTTGAAGAACCTATTGAACCAGTTATACCATCTACTAATAATCAAAATGATGAACAAGAAAAACAAAATTCAGGTTCAGAAGAAAAAGATGTTGATGAAAAAGAAGAAGAAACAAAAGTATTTACTGATGTTCCAAAACAGATTGAAAATACTGAACCTCCTAAAGATATAGTAGATGAACCAATTATAGTTGTTAAACCTGAACCTGTTCCAGAACCAGAACCAATTCCTCGACCTGAACCTGAGCCTGATCCGGAGCCTATTCCAGAACCCGGACCTCAGCCAATGCCCAAACCAGAACCTGAACCTAAAAAATCAACAATAGAAGATATGTTGCCCCAAGCTTCAGAAGGTATTGTTAATATAAATAAATTACCTGATTTAGATTTTAGTACACTCAAACCTGTGGAAACTCCTAAAGGTCAATTAAGTGAAATAGACAAAAAAACTATTAGAACAGCAATAAATAATTTAGTAACAATTTCTCAAAATATTCCAGCAAAATTCACACCAGAACAAATTAATGAAATTAATAAATCAATTAATGATATAAGAAAATTAAATGCTTATACAAAAAATGAAGGAGATAATGATTGAAGTTCTTTATTAAATGGTTTAATTGTAAGTGATGGTAGAACTACTGAAGAAAAAGCAAATGCTATCGGCTGACCATATAAAGACAATCGGCACAATTATTCTTTATCATTTAAATTAATGTGAGAAAACTATCAAAAAGATCTTGAAAGTATGTTAGCTAAAGGTATGGTTCCTAGTTTACACTGAGGTTCATTCGGTAATGTTTGAGGTTTTGCTGATCATAGTGATAACGTAGTAAGAAATAAATTAATTGCAGATAATAAAAAAAGATATTTCCCATATGATACTGAATATAAACGTACTTCAGGTACTATTAGAAATTTAGATTATGAAGGTTTTAGTAAACGTGATGTTACTAATACTTTTAGATTTTTAGGAGCAAGTAGTAATAAAGGAATTACTGTTTTAGAATATAATCCTACTTCAGCTTTTGCTAAAAGTAATGTTAATGAAAAAAGAACTATTGCTGTTTTAGATGCAACAAATAAAGAGGGATACAATAGTTTTCTTAATTTCTTATTAGATGCTGAAAAAGCTAGAAAAAAAATTGATGGTATTGTTATAAAAAACATGGGATTATTTGATGAAAATCAAGATTTTAGTGAAATTCTTTCTAAAATGCCAAATAGTATTCAAAAATTAACGCTATTTTTCGAAGGCAAGAACACTTCATCATTAATTGGTTTGAAAGACAAAAAAATTCAAGAAATTGATTTATATAATTCAAACAATACTATAGCTGATGATTGAGCTATAAATCCTTATGCACTTAAAGGAGTAAACAATATTACTTTTGATTATAACTATGATATTGGCTTACCAGGCATTCCTGGAAATAATCGCGATATGCCTGGATCAATAGTATTTAATACTTTAAAATTTGATAAAGATATGTCATTAAGTCAAATTAACGAAGGATTAAAAATTGCTTTAAAAGATAGATCTAACGAAAGAATTTTTCAAGGTTCATTTGGTGATGGTTCATGACCAACTTACTTAGATTTTTCAAATATACCAAAAATAAGAAGTTTACAAGGAATGAATTTTTATAATCGTGTTTTTAAGAAATTAACTTTATTTAATAAGACTAATGTTTTCACTGTTGATGCAAAAACGCTTCATTTACAACAATGATCAGCTTTATTAATTAAAGGACCTGATCGTCCTAAGTTAATGTTTGCTTCTCCTAGAAAAGTTGATACACTTTATATACAAGGCAATGCTGTGGATTTAGGCGATAATTGAGGTCCAGAACTTTATGGATTAATTGAATCAGGCAAGGAAGTTTTCAATACTGTATATGTGGATAATCAAGTAATGGCAAATACATTAAATGATTCTCAAGCTTTTACTACTTTTGGTAAAACAGCAATTGTAAAACCAAGCAACTTTGATACTAATGGAGGAAATAGTGAAACCATCTCGTTTGATTAATCCAAAAGTTTTAAGATTCAATTGAGAAAAAGAAAATATTTTAAGAGTTATAGCTTTATCTACTCTCTTTATCTTTGTTGTTATTTTTGGCTTCTTATTTGAATTTGCTATGATGCATTTAAGTGTTAATTTACTTTCTTATGAAGATTTGTTTAACACTTCTTATACTTTACATAAAGGATCAAATTTCTATGTATTTTATACTGTAATTCTCTTTGGTCTTTTAATAATAATAAGTACTATGAAAAGTTATTTTTTAGTTAATAAAAATAACTTAAAATTTTCTAAATATATTACATGGTATGTTCTTTATAATCTTTATGCTTTAGCTTTATTAGTTTTATTTGCTTTTAGTTTAAATGTTAATTCTAATACACAAGCTAATACTTTATTAAAAAATTCTTTTGTAATTATTCCACTATTGATTATTGATTTAAGTTATGATTTCTTTAGTTTAAGTATGCAAAATAAATACTTTACTTTAGATTTAAGAAAGATTATTTTAGAAATAAGTTATTTATTAATTAAAATTGTTTTAATTGCAATAGGTTTTTATGTTTTACAAGTTTTTTTAGCTGATAAAAAAATTACCGCAATATTTATTAATAATTCTTTTATTAATCGTTTACAAAGGATTTTTGTTGTTACACCAATTTATAAAAATTTAATTATATTTGCTTTAATTTTTGTTTTTGCTTTAATGATTGCGCATAAATTTTTTGCTAATAAAAATAAAATCTTTAATTCAGTTATAAGAAATAAAATATTAAAACACTTAGTTAAAAACTTTTTAATGTTATTTTTAGCATCGATAATTTTTGCTTTTTATGCTTTATTCAAAACCAAAACAAAAGAATTAATTTTTCAAATTGAAAATAACAATGAATTAATTATTTTTGTTTTAGTAATTTCTTTAATTATTTTATTATCTTTAAGTTTTATCTTTTTAACTATTTTTTCACAAAAATGATTTAATAATTTCGACCAAAAAAAATATTTTATTTTAAATTTATTAATTAATTCTTTTTTACTATTAATTGCAAATTTATTATTAAATTTTCAAAATCGCTTAATAATTAATATTACTTGTTTAACTTTAGTATTTATTAATTATTTAACTCTACTTTTAAAAAATAAATATAAATTAAATTATTTTGAAAATTTACTTCTTAGTTTTTATCTTATAGCGGGTAGTGCAATTTTGATTTTTAGTAATTTATTATATTTAACTACGAATGAAAATAATTATTATTTATTAGTTTGAACACATATTTTTGATATAGCAATCGTATTTGTTTTAGCTTCTTTAGTTATAAGTTTATTAATGGTAATTTCACCAATTATTTATGCTATTTTAACTAAAATAATTAATAATATCATAAGTAAAGAAAACATTAAGAAAGGCAAAGAACATGTTCAAAAAGTCTCAAAAAAATCTAACTAAAAGTAAAAAAATAAGCAATAATCAAAAAATTATTCTTGAATTTAATAAAAAAGCTCAAGAATATAAAAACAAAATTTTACAAGAATTTAATAATGTAAAAAATACTAATAATTTTATTGACTATGATCAATTTTGAAATTCTTTTTCTTTAAAATTCAATTATTCTGAAGAAGAATTAAAAAATCATTTATTTACATTATTAAAAAATTTCTTTTTGTCAAAAAAGAATTTAGTTTTGGACCAATTTGTTTTAACTTTTAGTCGCGATCCAAGATTTAATTTGAATGCTTTTGTACCTAAAATAGATTTTAAAGCTAACTCAAATGTTGCTGACATTGATTTAACTTCAAATAATGATGCAATAAAAGCAAATTTAAATACTTTTTTAAACAATTTATTAGATAACAATTTTAAAATTGAGTTTTTAAGAGATTGTATTATCTTTAAAAGTCAATTAGGCTATAAATTATTTATTGGGGAAAAATTTATCGATGAATAAAAAATCTATTGAAACTAGATATAATTCCTTGAAAAAAATTTATAAAATTGTTGAATCTAACAAAAATATTACTCTAGTTAATTTATTAAAACTTTCTAGATCAATTAGTTTTTATTTAGATCGTATGAATTATTCTAAATACATAATTGAAGAAGTTTTAAAAAAATTTAGTGCTGATCAATCTACTTTAAATAAAAAAAATAATTTAATTTCTTTTACTAAATTAAAAACTTTATGAGTTTATATTAGTGAAGAGGAAAAATATAGTACTAATTCATATCAAAAACATGAAAAACATTTAGTTAATGTTATTGATAAAAATAATGATCAAATTATTGTAATTGGCGAAAGAGCAATTAGATTTGCACAAAAACATAATTATCACATATTATTCAGTTACAAACAAAATGAAATTACTTATTTAAGTCAAATTCTACCTAAAATTATTATTAATAGTTTTCAAACTCAAGATTTTGTTAATTTAAATGTTATAATTAATTCTTCAAAAATCAAACAAAAACATATTCAATTATTACCTATTTACGAAAATAATTTTGTCTTAGAGCATCATCAATCTTCATCTTTATTTAAATCAAATTTATCTTCTCATAAAATAGGACAGAATTTAGATGAATTTATTAATTCTGAATTAGAATCATATTTAATTTTTGCTTTATATACTTTATTAACTGAATCAGCATTAATTTACGAAAAATATAAATTGGTTGCACAAAATAGTACTTTAAATGACCTTGAAGAAAAAATTAAATTTCAAAAAAGAACTTTATTGAAAGCTAAAAGAGAAAAAGAAATTGAAGAAATTTCTATTCTATCTAAGAAAAAAGATTTATTACATGAAAAAGGCGGAAAAAAATAATGATTCAATTAAATCTTTTATCTGCTAAAAATATTCAAACAACAGTAAAAGCAACTGATTTTAAAGTTAATTTTAATTTAAATGATAAATGAAATAAAATTGAAAATAATGCTTTATTAAGTTTTCAAAATGTTTTATGTTCTTTAACTTATAATAAAAAAGAATATTTTATCTTCTTTGATTCATTATTAATTCAAAGTAATAAAGGTCAAATAAATTTATATTACAATCAAGAATATTTTGTTTATGAACAAAATGATAAAAATAAAAATGAATTAAAAAAACTTAATCAAGAATATAGTAAATTGAAAAAAGACATTCTTTTAAAAACATTTCAAATTAATGATAGTAATAACGCAAGCAATATTGCTAATTTACTAATTTTAAAACAAAAAGCTTATCGTTTAAAAGCTCAAATTTATTTCTCTCTTTTCGCATGTGAGGAACCATGAAAATAAAAAAACTTTTATCTTTTGCTCCTATTATTAGTACTATTCCAATTGTTTTTGCTTTATCAGCACAAACAGATAATAATTCTGAAAATAATACTAATAATGAAAATGCTCCTAAAGAAAAAACTGATTTTGCAGCAGCAAAAGAAAAACAAAAACAAATAATATCAGAAAGATTGCCTGAAATATTAAATAATGCTATTAAAAATATTGATTTAGAAATAGCAGAATTAGAGAGAAAAAACGAAACAGAACCCAATGTTGAAAATTTAGTAAAAATAGCTTATCAAAAGAAAGTCATTCAATATTTGAATAATAATAAAGACAAAATGGTTGCTGATCCTTTGAAAAATGGATTAAATTTTATTTTTGATGATCTTTTATTTAGCCCTTCTTATTATTTTGCTAATGTTGAATATTTAGAAAATCCCTATGATAATGTAATGATTGGTCAAAACAATCCTTTAGATTATGCTAAAACTAAGGATATAGATAAAAACAGTAAAATTGATTATGGAGAAGAAAAAAAACTTACTGAAAATAATTTAACTCAAGAAGAAATTTTATTGCAACATGGAACTTATTTAACTAATTTTGCAAATGAATGAAAAACTATTTTTGTAAATGAAAATGATTTTCCTAATTATGAAAATAATCAAAAAAGATTCGTAGTTAAAGAAGATGGGTCAATAGAACTATTACCTCCAGAAGGTTATGACAATTTTGATAGTTTTATTGCAAATAATATTAACAAAAGATCATTAGAGTTTGACTTAAAACAAAATAAAGAATTCAATGAACCAGAAGAAATGCCGCAACCTCCAATTCCCCCTATTTTACCAATAGATCCAGAACCTGTTGAAGGTATTGAAATTGATGTGGCTCAAGAAAATGTACCGCGGCTAAGTCCTATTTTAAGAGCTGATTATTTATTAGATAGTAATGAAAATCTAATTAATTTATTAAAAACTAATAGTAATATTTTTAATCAAGATGCAATTTTCTTTTTTAATCCTATTTTACAAAGTATTAGTTATCGTGTTATTGAATTAAGAGAAGATCAAAATGGTAATTTACTCGCAACAATTCAACTAACAAATAATGCCAATAACACACAAACTACTTATGAAAAAACAGTAACTAAATATAATGATAGTAAATATGTACAATCATTAGAAGTTGCTTCTAATGCAATAAATCAAATGATGCAATATTATTATAATGCTTTGAATATTAAAGCCGATTTAGATTTAAGCGTTTTAGGGAATCGTAATTTATCAATAGCAGTTTTTAATCAAATTTTTCTAGCTATACAAACAATTAATTCATCTCAATTTAAAATTTTACAAGATGCATTAATTCAAGATCAAAAAAACAATACAACTATTAAAGCTAATAATGAAACTTTTACTAATGAATTAACAAATGAAAATTTAATTAGTTTAATGGCAGATTTATTTACTAATTCTATTCATAATCAAACTATTTCTCGTTTATCATACTTTAGTTATTTAACAAGTACTTATCGAGAAATTTATAACAATTACTTAAAACAATTAAAAGATGTTCAATTAAATGAACTTATTACTAAAAATTTTGCCTTATTAAATTTAAATATTGAAAATTTAAATAAAGCAATTAATTCTTTACCACTTTTAATTCTTGATTTAGATCGCATTAATAGTGAAAATAATTTTGATCAAGAACAATTTAAAACTTTTACTACTAAATTAGCATTATTACAACAACAATTTTTAAATTTAGCAGTTTTAACACAAAATAAAACTTTAGATCAAGATAATTTAGAACAAGAAAGTACGCAATATTTAAAAGCTTATAATGATTTAATCATCAAACAAAATTTAACATCAAATGCTACAAGCACTACTACTTTAATTACTTTAGGTGTTGTTATTGCCGTTTTAATTGTTAGTGTGATTACATTAAGCATTATGAATTCAACTACTAAAAAACAAAAAAAATAAAGGAATTAAATAATGGAAAATAAATTATATATTTCAGCTGTTTATGATTATGTTGTTGAAATAAGCGGCAAAAGTTCTTTTAAACAAAATGAACTTTATCATTTAGCTAATAATAAAGATGCTATTTTAATGGTTATTTGTGCTAGTGAAAATAAAGCTTTTTGTTTAATTAAATTAAATCAAGAAAATTATAAAATTGGTTCTGAAGTTGTTAAAGCAACTAATAGTAATCAAACTATTGAAACTACTAATGATTATTTTGGCAAAATTATTGATATTTATGGCAAAATATTACACCCGCAAGAATTTATTAATTTAAATTTGGTTAATTTTCTTCCTCAAAAAAGTCATATTTTTAATGTAAATAATCATTTAATGACTTATTTACCTTTAGAAGAACAATTAAATACTGGTTATTCATTAATTGATTTACTTATACCTATTGGTAAAGGACAAAGAGAATTAATTATTGGTGATAGAAAAACAGGTAAATCATTTATAGCTTTAAATACTATTATTAATCAAAAAGATAAAAACGTAAAATGTATTTATGTAGCAATTGGTCAAAATCAAAATGAAATTGCTAATGTTTATGCTTTATTAAAAAAACATGATGCACATAAATATACCATTGTAATCAATGCTCCAAGTGAAAAACCATATGAACAATATTTAGCTCCATACATAGCAATGGCTCATGCTGAAAATTTATCTTATGAAAATGATGTTTTAATTGTCTTTGATGATTTAACTAAACATGCAAATATTTATAGAGAAATTGCTTTATTAATTAATAAACCAGTTGGTAAAGAAGCTTTTCCTGGTGATATGTTCTATGCTCATGCGAGATTATTAGAAAGAAGTGGTAAATTTAAAAATCGTAAATCAATTACTGCTTTACCAATATTACAAACAGTAGATAATGATATTACTTCTTTAATTGCTTCAAACGTTATTTCTATAACTGATGGACAAATTGTAACTAATAGTGAATTATTTGCTTTAAATAAATATCCTGCTATTGATGTGAATTTATCTGTTTCTCGTATTGGTGGAGCTGTACAAAATAAATTAATGAACAGTACTGCTAAAACTATTGGTAAGCTTTATAGAGCTTTTAAAAAACAAGCTAAATTAGTAGCAGTTAAGTATGACTTAAATGATGATATTAATGCTTTAATGTTAAGTGGTGAACAAATAGAAAAAATGTTTAATCAAAAAGGTGTTACGTCATATAACGAAAAACATATGTTCTTAGTAGCTAAATTAATTGAATGAAACATTTTAAATACTCTAAATGATCAAGATATTTGGATGGCAATTAATTTCTTAGTAGAATATGAAAAAATTAATGCAGAATGTGCTAAGGTAGTTAATGAATTAATTAATGATCAAGTCAAGGATCAAAACTTAGTAAAAGAATATTTTGCTTATTTATTAAGTAAATATGCTCTTAAATACAAACTTAATTGAAAAATTAATACTAAAAAAGTCTTTGCAATAGTTAATGAAAAAAGCTTTGATGCAATACATGCTAAATTAGTAGGAGAAAAATAATGAGTGCTAAAATTTCGAAAATTTGATCAGATGTTATTGAAGTAACATTTAAAAATCAAGAACTACCAGCTATTAACACTTTATTAAAATCTGCTAATGGTTCATATTTATTAGTTAAAAAAGTTATTGATAATAACACTTTATTAGCTGTTATAGTTGACTTAAAAGATAATTTAGCTATTAATGAAGAAATAACTGCTTTAAATCATTCATTCCTAGTGTCAGTAGGTAGTAAATCTAAAGGTTACATTTATGATATTTTAGGTAATAATTTAAGTCAACCTGAAAAACAAGATGTAACTAAAGTAGAAATGAATTCTACTATCAAAACTAATACTAACTATACTAAAAAACAACAACTTTTAGTTACTGGTATTAAAGCTATTGACTTTTTTGTACCTATTTTTGATGGTGATAAAATTGGTATTTTTGGTGGAGCTGGTGTTGGTAAAACTGTTTTAATGAAAGAAATTATTTTTAATCTTTCAAAACAAAAAGAAAATACTTCAGCTATTTTCATAGGTTCTGGTGAACGTTCAAGAGAAGCTATTGAACTATACAATGATTTAACTGAATCAAATTTAATGCATAATTCAACTATGTATATTTCAAGAATGAACGAAAATCCAGGTGCACGTATGAGCATTGTACCGGTTGGTATTACTGCAGCTGAATATTTAAGAGATAACAATAAAGAAAACGTATTATTATTTATTGACAATATTTTTCGTTTCTTACAAGCTGGTAATGAAGTTGCTGCTTCTTTAGATAAAAAACCATCAATTGGTGGTTACCAAGCTACTTTAAATACAGAAATTTCACAAGCAGAACAAAGACTTTTTAGCAATGAAAATGGTTCTATTACTTCATTTCAAACTGTTTTTTTACCAATGGATGATTTATCTGATCCTTCTGCTGTTGCTGTATTTAATCACCTTAATTCATCACTTGTGTTATCACGTGAAATTAGTGCTAAAAATATTTTTCCAGCTTTTGATCCACTTGTTTCAACTTCGAATAATGTTAACCCAGAATTTATTGGACAACGTCACTACAACGCAATTTTAGAAACTAAGTATATTTTGCAAAAATATAAAGAAATTGAAGATGTTATGCTTATTTTAGGTTTTGATGAATTAGACGATGAGTCAAAAACTATTGTTAAAAAAGCTTTACAATTACAAAACTTTTTCTCACAAAATTTCTTTATGACTGAACACTTTACTTTAAGAAGTGGTGTGTTTGTGTCACTAGAAGATACTATTTCTTCAGTAGAGAGAATTCTTAAAGGTGAATTTTTAGAACTGAACCCTGAAAAATTTTCTTACATTGCTTCAGTAGACGAAATTAAAAAATAATTGTGCAAAAAGTTCACTTTTTGAACTTTTTTGCTTATTTAGAGACTTAATATTTTATCTTTTGTTTGCTTTAAAAACTTATAATTCTTAAAAGAATTATAATTTAGATATAAGGATAAATTAAAAGTTAGATTTTAGAAAATTGTTTTCTAAAAGGAGATCAAATGAAAAGTAAATTAAAAAAACTCTTTTTGAGTAACATTATTTTACTTAGTACACTAACTCCCTTAGCTGCAGCATGTAATGGTAATACAACTAATACACCAGTTAATCCGAATAATAATAAACCATCAGAACCAAAAGAAAATAATCCTAATACACCAAGTGATCCTAATCAACCTCCGATAGCTGATCCGGGTGAGCCAGTTACACCTGAACCAAGCTTTCCAACTTTCCGCGGTACAGGAGGAGAATCAAGTAGCACTACTCATGGTAGAATTCCTGGTAAACCTGATTTAGCAGAGCAAGATATTAATGCTTATAACAGACTTTCAGCAGAAGAAAGAAATAAAGTCGATTTAGAAGGATATGTTAAAGCTTTAGAAGATTTGCGTGGAGAATTTAATGATTTACAAAAGAGATTAAACGAACGTTATGAATTACCAATTTTAAGTGAAAGTCAAATAAAAGAATATAACAAAAAAGCAGAAGCTGCTGGACAACCTGATTATAAAAGCGCTATTTTACGTAATTTTTCAGTAGTTAATAAAGATAATTATCTTTACATTAATCCAATTAGAGACTCAACAAAAGCAGCTTACTGAAATTCAGTGCCTGGTAATAGAGGTATACCTAGATATTTACCAAATGAAATTTATAAAAAAGTAGCTTTACAAACTTTTGCTATTGAATTTAGCAATGTTAATGACGAAATGACTAAAGTTAAAGGTGGTCAAAAATATAGTTCTTTAACTCATAAAGGTACTGCTTGAATTCTTGATTATGAATTAGATGATAGTGGATATCCAACAAAATGATACTTAGCAACAAATGCTCACGTTGCAGCCGCATTAATGAAAAAAGAAAACGATGGTTCAAGATTTACTAACATTGTCGATGAAGAAGCTGAAGTACAACGTTATCAAAAAGCAAAAACAGCTTTTGATGCTGGTGAAAAAAAATGAAAAGAATTAACTAAACCATATCAAGAAAAAATTGAACATTTATATAGAGAAAAAAATAAATATCTTGGTTTAAAGCAAAAAGCTGAAACAAATGGTGAAACTACTAAAGCTAAGAAATATGAAGATTTAATTAAAAAAATTGAAGATGTTGAATTACCAGCAGCTTATCAAAAACAAAATGCAAATGCTACTATTGAATGAAATAAACTAGACTTGCAATTTAGAATTAATTATGATAAAGCAGCTAAAGATTTAAAAGCGGGCTTTTTAGGTTCAACTAAAATAGTTTCTTTATCACACTTTAACGAAGACACTCCTTTAAAGCAATGATTAAGAACTAATGCTATTGCTCCTACAGTAGAAAAAGTTCATTTATCACCTGATCAAGTGAAATTAATTTATGCCGGAGTTGATTTCTTAAAAACTAGCCCTAAAGATTATGTAGATCCTTCTTCACCAATAAGTAAAATTGAAGAATCAGCGGATTTTGCTGTTTTAGAAATTAATTTCAAAAAAACAGATGATAGTGATTATAAATATGTAAAAAATACAGGTACTGGTGATTTCTTTGAAGAAAAACCAATTGAAAATGCTCAAGCATTAGCTAAATTAATGACATCTGGTTATGCAGAATGAGACAAACAAGAACAAATAAGCTTTATTAGTAAATCGCTTAAAGCAACTTATGAGGAAGATGCAAAAGCAACAATAAGTGATGTAACTTTAACTAACGATAGAAAAATTACTTTACCTAAAAGTAATTTAAATTTAATTTCAGTAGGTTTTCCTATTTCTTCAACTGATGGTTATATAACACCTACTTATAATCAAACCGAAGATTTATTAGAAAAATCAAGTCAAAGTTTATGAATTAATAAACCAATTTATATTGGCGAAGGTAGAGAAGAAACTGGTAGAGTTTCAACTAAAGAATATGGCGGAGGATTTAATAGAACTCTAGGTATTAGAACCTTTTTAAATATGCCCGGTATTACAGACTATACTATAGCAAGTCCATTAATACGTTCTGAAAGTAATGAAGGTTATGTATATAACTACATTAAAGACACTGAATCATCATATGAAGGTAATCAATATACCAATTACGGTTTAGGATATTCACTTAATTCATGACAACCTTTAGGTGGAGCATCAGGTTCTAGTGTAAGAACTATAGATAATAAAATAGTAGGTATTAACTTTGCTACAGCAGATGGAGCTGGAGTATCATTAACAGCATATACTCAAGCTTTTAGAAGCGAAGGAGAAACTTATAATGATTTCTACGGTAAATACAAATTAGAAGCTTATGACTTAATTTACGGTGGTGGCCCAAATCAAAGAACATCATATCGTCAAGCTTTAGAATCATTAAATAAAGATATTAAAACCGCTTTATTTCCTAATGGAGTAAGTGAAGATCAAATTCCACAAGAATTTAGATTTAATAAGTAATTTTACTTATTTAAAAAATAATACAATTTAAACAAAGGAGGAAGCATGATAAAAGCCAAAAGAATTAAATTGTTTATTAACTTGGGAGCAATCTCAGCGATAACAATAGCTGGAGGTGTAACAGCTAAAATAATTAGTGATAATTCAAGCGATAAAGCTATGGATCTTAATGTTATTATTGCTTCCAGAGGTGATAACTCAGTTATCAATACTAACAATGTAGAAGTAAGCGATGAAAATTCATCTAACAAAGATAATAATTTAAAAGAAATTAAAGATGAAAAAATCGAAGAGAATACTCCTGTAGATAATCAACCTAAAGAACCCGAACCTGCTCCACCAGCTGAAGAACCTAGAGAACCTGAAGAACCTAGAGAACCTGAAGAACCTAGAGAACCTAGAGAACCTGAAGAACCAGATCCAAAACCAATGCCTGATCCAGTTGAATCAGAACCAAATGATCCAGAAGAAGACCCAAACAATAAAGTATTTACTGATGTTCCAGAACATGTAGATAATCCTTTAACACCGCCTCCTGTAATTGATCAACCAATTGTAGTGGTTCCAGAACCAGATCCAGAACCCGCTCCTGCTCCAGAAATACCAAAACCTCCTTCAATAGAGAATCAACTACCTAAAGCAAATGAAGGTTATGTAAATATTGATAGTTTACCTAATTTTGATTTTAGTACTACTAAACCAAAAGAAAACCCAAAAGGTGAATTAACAGCTAAACAAAAAGAAACTCTTAAAAAATCAGTAAGTACTTTAGTTAACATTACCCAAAATCTTCCATCTAAATTTACTAAAGAAGAAATTGAACAAATTAATGATGCAATTTATGAAATTAGAAAATTAAATGCAGCAACAAAAAATGAGAAAAAACAAGATTGAACTGTTTTACTTGAAAATCTATATGCAAATGATGGACGCCCAACTAGTGAAAAAGCTAAAGCTATTGGTTGACCATATATAAATGATGCTTATAACTTCCCGTTAGATTTTAAAAATATGTGAGCTGATATTCAAAGAAATTTAGATAGCTTCTTAGAAAAAGGAATGGTACCAAGTATTCATTGAGGTTCAGGACACTCATGAGGATTTATTGATATTTCTGATAATGTAGTAAGAAATAAAATTATCCAAGATCATGAAAGCAGATATTTCCCTTATAATACTGAATGAACCAGAACCCCAGCAAGCATTAAAGACATGAACTATGAAGGTTTTAGAAAAGATGATGTCACTAGAAATTATGTTAGATATGGTGCTAATGCATCAAATGGTATTACAGTATTAGAATATACTCCTGAGGGAGAATTTGCTAAAAGTAAAATTGGCGATAAAAAAGTAATAGCAGTTTTAGATGCATCTAATATAAAAGGTTACAATAGCTTCTTACAATTTCTTAAAAACGCTGAAACTAACGACAAAAAAATTGATGGTATTGTAATTAAAAATATGGGGTTAATTGATCAACACAAAGACTTTAGTCAAATTCTTGCTCAAATGCCTAATTCAATTCAAAAATTAACTTTATTTTTTGAAGGTAAAGATACTTCATCATTAATTGGATTAAAGGATAAAACTATTCAAGAATTAGATTTATATAACTCAAATAATACAATAGCTGATGATTGAGGTATTAACCCTTATGCTTTAAGAGGTGTTAAAAAAATTACTTTTGATTATAATCATGAGTCAATTACTAGTGGTACACATGTACCAAATAATAAAGATATGCCAGGATCAATTGTTTTTAATACTCTTAAATTTGATAAAAATATGAATTTAGAACAAATTAATGAAGGTCTAAAAATTGCTCTTAAAGATAGATATGGTGAGAGAATTTTTCAAGGTCAATTCGGAGATGGTTCATGACCTACTTATTTAGACTTTTCTAATTTACCTCAAATAAGAAGTTTAGAAGGTATGAACTTTTACACTAGAGTATTTAAAAAATTAACACTTTATAATAAAACTAATGTATTTAGCGTTGATGCTTCAAAATTACACAAACAACAATGATCGGCTATGTTAATTAAAGGTCCTGAAAGACCAAAATTATACTTTGTATCACCACAACCAGTTAACACTTTATATATTAAAGGTAACGCTGTTGACTTAGGTAATAATTGAGGTGTAGAGTTATACGGCTTAATTGAATCTGGAAAAGATGTGTTTCAAACAGTTTATGTAGATAATGACACAATAGCTCGAGTATTAAATGATTCACAAGCCTTTAGACAATTTAATAAAATAGCAAAAGTAAAACCTGCAGGCTTTAATAATAGTGCTGATAATTCTATTGTTTCTTTCGATTAATATATTTAAAAAACTGCTTATACAGCAGTTTTTTTATTATTGTTTTTCTAAAATAAAACAAAAAAAGAATAAGTTTAATACTTATTCAAAATCCATATCAATGTTTATTAATTTTAAAGTATCTTTATGCACTTTAGCCATATGAGATGTTGATGCTTCAAATCGTTTTAATTCATTATTATTAAAATTAGGTTTAACACTTAAATACTCATAACCATTTTTTCCAACAATAACTGGTATTGAGGTATAAATTCCTGCGTTTTTGTAATTAGCAGGTAATTTTACACCAATATTCATTACTTGTTTTTTATTGTTTAAAATAGCATCAGTAATTTCATATAAAGATGTTCCAATACCAAATTGAGTATTGCCTTTTCTTGAAAAAATATAGAAAGCTTCATCAATAGTTTGTTTTAATATTTGATTTAATTCGCTAGATTTAAGTTTTTTGCTTTTAAGTAAATTTTCTAAAGTAGCATCTCCTATTTTTACAGTAGATCAAAGAGGAATAGCGCTTGAACCGTGTTCTCCTAAAATACTTGCCTGTACAGAATCGGCATTAATATTAAATTTTTGAGCAATAAATTTTTTAAAACGTGCAGAATCTAACAATGTTCCTGTAGAAATAACTTTTTTAAATGGTAAATTTGACGCATAAGTAAATACTGAAGCCATAACATCACAAGGATTAGCCGCAACTATAACTACACCTTTGAATTTAGCTTCTTTTAATTGATCACCAAAAGATTTCATTAATTTTGAATTAGCCTCAGCTAGTTTTAAACGATCACTAAAATCTTTATTAGCAGGAATTGATGCGGTAACAATTACTATGTCAGCGTCTTTGGCTTCTTGTAATAATGTGCCTACTTTAAAAGTAGAATTATTACGAGGCATTAGAGCAATCATATCTTGAAAATCATGCACATGAGCTTGGCAAATTTCTTCATTTTTATCAACAAAAACAAAATTTGCTTGTAAACCTCTAGCTAAAGCTATATTGACAAATGTAGTACCTACATTTCCCATACCTATAACAATAATTTTTTTCATAAAACCTCAGTTATTTAATTATTAATAAAATATCTAAATAAAAATAAAATTCAAATTTAATTATACTAAATTTATTAATTTATTTATTGTTTAAAAATAATAAAAAAACTTCGTTTGAAACGAAGTTGTACTTTGATATGGTGGCTCCGGCAGGAATCGAACCAGCGACACACGGATCTTCAGTCCGTTGCTCTACCAACTGAGCTACAGAGCCATGGCGGTCCAGACGGGAATTGAACCCGCGATCTTCTCCGTGACAGGGAGACGTATTAAACCACTTTACCACTGGACCATAATGGTGGCGGAGGTTGGACTTGAACCAACGACCTCAGGGTTATGAGCCCTGCGAGATACCAAACTTCTCCACTCCGCGATATATAAATTTGTTTTGGTGTTTTCGTTAGAAAACGAATGGCGGGTGATGAGGGATTCGAACCCCCGCGGGCCGTGAAGCCCCTGGCAGTTTTCAAGACTGCTCCCTTCAACCAGGCTTGGGTAATCACCCATGGTGGACCCAACAGGATTCGAACCTGTAACCAACCGGTTATGAGCCGGTTGCTCTAACCGTTGAGCTATAGGTCCAATTAACAGTTAGGCATATTCCATAATTGGTAGCGTCGATGAGATTCGAACTCATGACCTTCCGGGTATGAACCGGATGCTCTAACCAACTGAGCTACAACGCCATTTTGGTGGAGGATATGGGATTCGAACCCACCACCCCTTGCGTGCAAGGCAAGTGCTCTAGCCAAATGAGCTAATCCCCCACATGGTGAAGAAGACAGGATTTGAACCTGCGACCACTTGGTCCCAAACCAAGCGCTCTACCAAGCTGAGCTACTTCTCCGCTTTTAAAATAAAAGCAAATACATTATATAACAAAAAAAATCATTTTTATTTTTTTTATATATTTTTTTAAATTTAATTTTATTAGTTAATTTTTATATATACATATTTTATATATACATATATATTATAATAATATAAATTAAAATGAATTGAAACTAATATTAATTATAAGGTGGGAATAAAAATGATTAATAAAACTAAAATTTTTGAAGAACTTATTAGTGATATTAAAAAGGAATACACTCTTTTAGCTAATACATCAGCTTTTATTTACGAAAATTTTGATAATTTAAATTGAGCAGGTTTTTATCGTGCAGAAAATAAAATTTTGTATTTAGATGCTTTTCAAGGTAAAGTAGCTTGCACAGAAATTTCATTTAATAGAGGTGTATGTGGTCATGCAGCGATAAATCAAAAAACAATTATAGTTGATGATGTGCATGAATTTGCTGATCATATAGCTTGTGATTCAGCTAGTGAAAGTGAAATAGTAATACCATTATTTGTTAAAAATAAATTATGAGGTGTTTTAGATATTGATTCACCAATTAAAAAACGTTTTGATATGGAAACAAAAAACGAATTAGAAGCAATAGCTAAAATTTTAGAAAATAAATTAAATCAATTAAAAATTTAGATAAAAATTAGTAAAGCGTTTAATTGTATTCCTAATGAAGTTTTTATTTTTGATAATAATGAAAATAATAAAAAAGGAGAAAAAAATTACAAAATAAATTTTCAATTCATGGAAACATTTATAAGGACGATACAAAAACTTTTTATTAAAAATGTTCATAAATGAATTGATAAAAAATAAAATTAACCATACAAGTTATAAAACAAAATCATTGTAAAGAAATAAATTTCTAATAATTATGATAAAATGGTAAAAAACGGTGTAGTCTTCGAACTACACCTTTTATTTTTTATAACAAAATAACGATTCATTTTATAATATATATGTATAAAAAATACATATATATGGAGCAAGAGGAAACAAAATGAAATTCAATTACAATGGTCTTTGGAAGACACTAATAGATAAAAATATGAAGAAAAAAGACTTGATTGATAAAACAGGAATTTCCCCTACTACAATTTCAAAAATGGTTAAGGGCGAAACTGTATCACTTGCAATCATCGGCAAAATTTGTGAAGAATTAAAAACAGATATTGGTGATTTGATTTGTATTGAAAAAAACAACTTGGAGGAAAAATAAATGGCAAAAAATATTTTTGAAATAGTTGAAGAAACCTTAAGGACAAATTCAAAGTATATTTCTGATGATGGCAAATTGCTTAAAGCAATCGTATATAGTGATGTAATGACAATGAATAAAGAATTGTTAAATTTGCTTTTATCAAATGAAAAAATTAAAAAAAGATTTTTCCAGGATGTAAATGGAACACTAGTTTTCGATAAACAAGGTTTTGCATGGTTTGTTGAGTCTAAGGAATTTTTACCAGATTCATATACGAGATATACAAATAAAATAGGACTAACGAATAACGGAAATTTTATTTCAACAATAAATGATGTAGTCTTAGATTTTCCATATAAAGATTGTGTTCTTGAAGGTGGACAAGATAAAGATGATCAGAAAAGAAATGAAATTTTCTACAATGAAACTATAGCAAGCGATGAGATAACAAAAATGCTTGCACCAAAAGTATTTACAAAAGCAAAGAGATATACAAAAGATAGCATAGAAGAAAATATAACTTTTAATGAAAATGACAATTTAATTATAAAAGGAAATAATTTAATTGCACTTTCAAGCCTACTAAAAAGATATGAAGGCAAAGTGAAGTGCATCTATATTGATCCTCCTTACAATACTGGAAACGATAGTTTTAATTATAATGATAAATTTAATCATTCCACCTGACTTGTATTTATGAAAAATAGACTTGAGTTAGCAAAAAGACTACTTAGAGATGATGGTGTTATTTTTGTGCAATGTGACGATAATGAGCAAGCTTATTTGAAAGTTTTGATGGATGATATTTTTGGTAGAGATAATTTTTATGGGAATATTGTTCAATTAAAAGGGACGACTCAAAATGACAGTAAAAAAATTCAAAAAAATCATGAATATATATTATGTTATTCAAAAAATAATAAAGATTTGCTAGTTCAATATACTAATTATGTAAAAAAGAAAATTTATGAAGATAGTTATTATTTAGGAAGAGACTCTGGAGCATCATCTGGAGATGATAGATTAATTGACAGAAATAATTTAGGTTATACAATCTATTATTTTGAGGGAGATGCAAATCAAATAGATATTAATGAAATATTTAAAAAAAATAATAAATCATATAATTCTTTTAATTTTTTCTTTGAAAAAGATAAAAGAATTATTAAACATGCTATAGCTATTGAGGATTATGATAAAGAAAATATTAATATTAATTCTCAGGAAAAAGACATATATTTTGATGATGAATACTTGATTAATTTGGGGTATGTACCTATAAGACCACCTAAAAGAAAAAATAATATTTTAGGTCGCTGAACTTGAAGTATTAATAATTTCAAAGAGTTATGAAATAATAATAAAGTAATAATTTTGGAAAATAAAAAAGTAATTAAAAAAGAATATATAAGCAATGAAAATATAATAGAAGAAAAAGGTGCTAAATATTGTCTAATAGGTAATGAATTACCATTTAAAAGTTATATTGATATAAGTTCCACATTAGGAACAAAAGAAATAAACAAACTCTTTGGAATGCCTGCTTTTTCTTTTCCCAAATCTGAAGAATTATTAAAAATTTTAATTGATAGTTCTACAAAGAAAAATGATTTAGTTTTAGATTTTCATCTCGGTTCAGGTACAACGGCAGCAGTTGCACACAAAATGGGGCGTAGATATATAGGTGTAGAGCAAATGGACTATATGGAAGATATAACAGTTGAAAGAATGAAAAAAGTTATTAATGGAGAGCAAGGAGGAATTTCTAAGACTATAGAATGGCAAGGCGGGGGTTCATTTGTTTACTGTGAACTTCTTGAAAATGCAAATACTTTAATTGAAAAAATACAATTAACTTCAGAAGATACTATTTCTGAAATAAAGAATGAAATCTATGCTGATGAACGTATCGTTCCATATATTACAAGAGCGGAACTAGAGAAAGTTGATGAAGAATTTGCTTCATTGAAACTTGAAGATAAGAAAAAAGTTCTCATTAGTTTAGTTGATAAAAATAAACTCTATGTAAATTATTCTGATATGGAAGATGAAATTTTTAATGTTACAGAAGAAGATAGGAACTTTACAAAGTCATTTTATAAAGAGGTATAGGAATGGAAAAATTATTTTTACATGAAGAAATTTCTGCGTATAAAAATTTTACAGATCCTATAGAAGTTCCTGAAATTATCTTAAAGGGATTATCTAACAAAATAGTATTAAGAGAATATCAAGAAGAAGCATTCAGAAATTTTATTATTAATTTTGATAAATCTAAGAATAAACAGATTCATAATTTATTTCATATGGCAACTGGTAGTGGTAAAACTATCATTATGGCAGGACTTATACTATATCTTTATACTAAAGGATATAGGAAGTTTCTTTTCTTTGTTAATCAAACGAATGTCTTAGAAAAAACCATTGAAAATTTCACGAATCCTTTATCTAATAAATATTTATTTAACGAAAAAATTGAATATTTAGGAAACAAAATAAAAATAAAACGAGTTAATAATTTTAGTGGTGGCAACTTAGATGATATTCAAATAATCTTTACCACTACACAAAAACTGCATATGGATTTGTTTGAATCTAAGGAAAATTCAATAACATATGATGATTTTGAAAATAATAAAGTTGTTTTCATCTCTGATGAAAGTCATCATATTAATTCTTTTACTAAAAAACCTACAAAAGATGAGAATGAAGTGATTAAAAGTTGGGAGTATTCAGTATTGAATGCTTTATATAGAAATAAAGACAGTATTATGCTTGAATTTACTGCTACTTGCGATTTGAAAGATGCTAATGTTTTAGCTAAGTATAAAGATAAAATTATTTTTAATTATCCCCTTATTTCGTTTAGAGAAAGTGGATATACAAAAGATTTTCAGAATTTTGCATCTGATACAGATTTATGGACTCGTAGTTTAATGGCACTTGTTATGAGTGAGTATAGACGCTTTTTGTTTGCTGATTTAAAGTTAAATATAAAACCAGTTATCATGTTAAAATCTCAAAAAATAGCAGAGTCGGAAAAGTTTTATATAGAATTTTTTGAAAAAATTAAAAAACTTACAACATATGAACTAGCTAATCTTGAATTTGTTGAAATAGAGCAAATTAAAAAAGCAATTCAGTATTTTAGAGATAAAGATTCCACATTAGAGATATTAGAACATTCTATAAAGAATGCATTTACAGAAGAAAACACAATTATTATGAATGGAATTTCTGATAATAATAAGGAAAAGCAATTATTAGTTAATTCTTTGGAAGATTTAGATAATCCAATCAGACTTATCTTTGCTGTAGATATGTTAAATGAAGGATGAGATGTGCTCAATCTATTTGATATTGTCCGTCTATATGATACTAGACAAGGAAGCGGTAAAATTGGTAAGATTGGAGCTTATACTATTAAAGAAGCACAACTTATTGGAAGAGGTGCGAGATATTGCCCATTTGTTACTGATGATGAGAAATACAAATTTAAAAGAAAGTATGATGGAGATATTTCAAATAAAAATCGTATATTAGAGACAATGTATTTTCATAGCAAAAATGACTCTAGTTATATTTATGAACTTAAACAGGCTTTAGTTGAAACCGGACTACAAGCAGCTAATCCAATAATTTTAGAATATAAACTTAAAGATGATTTTAAAAATAGTGATTTTTATAAGAAGAGCTATGTGTTTGCTAATAAAAGATTGCTAAAAAAAAGAGATGATGTGCGTTCTATTGAACCTAGTATGAGGACTAAAACATATTACTATAGAGCACTTTCTGGTAAAGGGAAAATATTAAACCTTATAGGTGATGATACTAAAAGCACAAATAGTGGTAATACAAAATTGAAAAATATTAAGTTTAAAGATATAGACTATAATATTTTAAGTGGAGCTATAGAATGCTTTGAGGAATTACGTTTTGATATACTTAAAGAGAAATATCCGCATCTAAAATCAATGAGAGAGTTTTTAACTTCAAATGAATTTCTCGGAAACTCCAATTTAGAAATAACATATTCTCAAGATGAAGTTAATGGAAAAATATTATTTTCAGCTGTAAAGCATGCCTTAGTAAAAGTTGCATCTCATGTTATGACTATCAAACCGGAATATGTAGGTTCCAAAGAATTCGAACCTAAGCAACTTAAAGTGATTTTGAAAGATAAGAAAATTAGTTTAGGATCAATTGAAGGAAATGGCGGAAAAGGAAATGGCGGAAAAGGAAATTCTCAAAATACTTGCTCCAATGAGAAATACAGATTAGACTTAACAAATGAAAGTTGATATGTATTTAATGATAATTATGGAACAAGCGAGGAAAAACTTTTTATAAAATATTTTAAAACAAATATTGAGCCAAAACTGAAAGAAAAGAATTTGGAATTTTATGTTGTAAGAAATGAAAGAATTGCTGAATTAGCTATATATTCTTTTGAAGCTGGAGAAAGATTTGAACCTGATTTTTTGCTTTTTGTAAGAAAGAAAATAAGTGAAGGGGCTTTAACTTATCAAGGATATATCGAACCTAAAGGCAATCAATTTTTAGATGATGATGCTTGGAAAGAAAAGTTTTTAATGCAAATCGAAAAAGAACATTCAGTTAAAGGACTTTTTTCAGACAATTATAAAATAATTGGATTACCATTCTTTAACAAAGATAATAAAGTAGAGGAATTTGAGAAAGCGATTGATAAGTGAATGGAGAAGATATAATCTATGGAGAAACAAAAAAATAAGTTTAATGCGCTTACTCCAGAAATTTTAAGTGAAAATAAAAAAATATATACTGAAGCACTTGATTTTGCGTTTAGTAATAATGATGTAAAAAATATCGCTATTACTGGTATATACGGTTCAGGTAAAAGTACTGTATGGAATACTTATGTTTATCACAAAGAATTAAAAAATTTAATTACCGTTTCACTAGGGAAATATAAAAATCATATAAAAGATGAAACCCTAAAAAAAGAATCTTTAATTGATAAATCAAATTTAGATTTGCATTGCGATAGTGGAAAGTACTACGTTGAACAACAAAAAACAGATGAAATAGATGAGGATAATCGTGTAGAAAGACAACTTATCAATCAAATACTATCGCAAATAGATTCGAAAAAAATACCACTAAGTAAATATAGATTTAAATCAAATAAAAGTAAACTAAAGATATGTTTACAAGTATTGGCTTTTTTATCAATTATATGTTCAATACTGCTTTGAATCGTAAGAGATACATTTATATCTTTTGTTAATAAATTTAATAAAAATTTTGATCAAATATTTCTGATGTTCTTATGCGCTATATTTTTTATTGTGCCATTGTTTTATTATCTGTATGTGTTTTATAGAGGAAATAAATTTAGAATTTCTAAAATATCATTTAAAGGAACAGAAGCAAATGTATATGATAATAATAACGACGAATCGGTATTAGATAGTGACATAAAAGAGTTGGTTTATTTATTAAGGAGTTCAAAAACAAAAATTGTTGTTTTTGAAGATTTAGATAGATATAATAATATATCTATATATATAAAATTACGAGAATTAAATTTTATTTTAAATCACTATGTACGAATAAAGGGGGATGAAACACCGGTTAGATTTGTATATATGCTTAAAGATGGACTATTTTTCTCAAAAGACAGAACCAAATTTTTTGACTTTATTTTACCTATTGTTCCTATTGTAGATTCAAAGACATCTGAAAATGAACTTGTTGAACTTTTCAAAAGTATTGAAAATGCACCAGATAATAATGTATTAGCGGATATTGCATTATATGTAGACGATATGAGACTTTTAAAAAATATAGTTAATGAATATATTGTATATTCTAATTTCATACCGTTAGGAGAAATTAAATTAGAAAAAAATAAGTTGTTTGCCTTATTAACACTAAAGAATATATTTCCAAATGAATTCGATCTTTTACAAGAAGATAAAGGATTTGTAAGAACTCTATTTGATAAATTAGATTCTAATAGGCAAGATATAACAAAGAATCTAAAAGAAAAAATAAAAAAAATTAATGAGAAGATTGAATTCATAAATATCAGAATTGAAAATGATAAGTTCGATGTAATGGCATTAATTATTCCTCTTAGTGTAAGACCAGTATGGAATATAGATGAAATAACTATGTCAAAATTTCTAAAAGAGTGAAGTAAATCAAATACACATCGCTATAAATTTTTTGATAAAAATGGATATTATTATGATTATAACTATGAGGAATTTATAGAAAAATACGTTTTAACAAACGATGAAAAGAGAGCGTATGTTGATAAATTTCCAAAAGATTTTTCTCTTGAAATGAGTAAGCTTAATTCTGATAAAGAAGATTTACAAAAACAAATAAAAAATATTGATATGTATAGTTATAAAGAACTTATATCTAATATGACCATCAAGGAAAAAGATGAATTATTTTCTATATCTGGATTTGATATTTTAGAGAATCACTATTTTTCATTAATTAGATTTTTGATTGTGGAAGGATTATTGGACGAAACTTACTGATACTATAAAGGTAATTTTAATGTAGATAGATTAAATACATTAAAGCGCAATGACATAATCTACATGAAGGGCTTAAAAGAAGGAAAAAAACTTGACATTTTTTTAGATGTAGAAACACCTATAGAAATAATAAAACGTTTAAAAATATCTGATTTCAGCCGTGCTAACATTTTGAATAAAAAAGTGTTGAAGTATTGTTTAGAGCAAAATCTAACTGAAAATTTATTAGCTATAGCAGACTCGGTTGGTGCAAATGATAAATATGAAGATTTAATAAAAATTTTGAATGAATTTGATTTGAAGTTAGTAGGAAATTATTCAAATATGTTACTTGAAAATAAGTCAGACGAACTTATTCGTGTTTTGAACTACTGCGACACCGGAAGTGTTGAAATATTTAATAATATTTTAATTAAAGTTTTGACAAACAAAACAGTAACTTTAGATAACTTAGTTAAATTTAAAGAATATATAGAACAGAATGAGAATATAGTAGATTTAATACCAGATGAAAAATTTGAAGTGTTCATTGACAACATTCAGTCTGCAAATTTCAAGTTTAAAAATTTATCAAGAACAAATTGCGATAAAAAAAGATTGAAAGATATAGAGAAAATTAAAGCATATGAATTAAACGTGAAAAATTTGATTTTTATAGCTGAAGTAATGTTAGAAAAAACAATAAATTATGGAAGTTTATTGAATGAAATTTATAAATCTTCAGAATTAAAGACAAGTAAAGAGTATATAGAAGAAAATTTTTCAGATATTGTATCAAATTATATAAATGAAAATAAGAATGAAATCAACTATAATAATGATAAAAATATACTATTTCAAATTCTTGGTTCTAATATTTCTGATGCAGATAAATTGAAATATGTAGATAAAAATGATATAGTCATTTCAAATTTATCAGAATTAGAGAATGGTTCTATAACTACAGAAATACTAGGTCGTTTATTGAATAAAAACAAAATTAAATTTTGTTTAGATAATATAGTTATATATTTGAACATGGTTAAAGAATATAGTGAAGATTTTAATAAATATTTAGATAATAATTTAAATGAAAGTAATGAGAAAGATATATTAAAAAATAATGTATCTCTTTGTAATGATCTGATAAACGATTCATCAACAAGTGATAAAATTTTTGAATATTCAATAAAGTATGCAGATACAGGAATAAGTACTATTAACAACGAATTACCACGAAATAGAATCAATATTCTAATTAAACGTAAATTAATTGAAGTTACAAAAAATAATATAGAAGTTTTATTAAATAAATCATATTATAAAGAATTAACTCTATTAGCTAATGATAATCAAGAGTCGGAAGTTGTCGTTATTGATACTTTATTGGAACATGAAATTACAGATGAATTGGTATATTCTCTAGTTAATAGTAATATTTCAGTTGAAAACTCTTTAAAATTAATAGATAAAATAAAAGATAAAGTTTTAATTGAAAGAATAAACTCAACTAAAAAATCTATTATAGAGGCTATTATAAAAAAATATTTATCTGTAAAAAATTGCTAACTATATATGTAAAAACTTCAAGAATTTTGAACTAAAAAAGAGTTTATAGAGGCATTAGATAACAAAGAAGATATATTGAAAAAATTAGAACACAAAAATATTAGTAAATTTTTTATGAAGTATATATTAAATTCATCAAATATAGGAATTAATATGAAAGTATTATTGATTAAAATAATGATAAGTAATAATATTGATACAAATGATTTAAAAGAATATATATCTTCGGTTTCAGAAATTTTCAGTTTATCAACTGTTTGGAATGATAAATGTCCTTTGTTAGATAATGAATATAAAAAAATCATAGTAGAAGCATTAATAAACTCGGATTATGTATCTAAGTATGGTGAAAGAATTAATATTCATAAAGCACAGAAAAATGATACAGTTTAGATGTAATAATTGTAGAGAATAAAAAATATGAGATCACTACTTGATTTTATTTCTAAATCTACTTAAAATTTTTCATAATGTCGTATAGTTTATTAGTTTAAGATGTTCAAAAATTTTTATAAAAATGCTTTCAAGAAAATAAATTTTATAATTTCTGACAAAATATTACTAATTTAAAGAATAAATAAGAAAGTAAATTTGGTAAAAAATGTTTCAATTTTTGTTGCTTTAAAAGATAGTATTAATATATGCTTTGATATAACTTAAGAAAGTTTAAAATATACAAAATTGCATATAGATAGATTGGATTTAGATGAGCAAAAAATTGTTAAACATTATTTAAATTTAAAAAATATTATAGACTTTGAAGTTAGGAATAAAGTAAGATTGATTAAAAAAACTAAGTGATTTAATAATGAATTAAGTTTATGTTAATTTTATATTAGTACTAATACTGCAACTAACCTATTATTTAAAAATAAATTGAAAAGAATATCTAAAAAATATAAATTAAAAAATGAGTTAATTTGATACATATAAGGAGAATAAAAAATAAATGAAAATAAATATAAATAATTCAATATTTTCTTTTGATAATTTGAATATTGATAAGAAGATCAGCTTTATATTCGGCAATAATGGCACTGGAAAAAATTCATTAACAAGAGAAATTTTTAAAAATTATAGAGAGAATACTGAGTATAAAGTTATGATATATAATGGATTTGAAAACATTGTAGGTCAAAATGATGTGTTAAATGCAGTTGTTTTAGGAGAAAAAAACAAAGAAATTGATGATAAAGTATTAATATTAGAAAACAAAAAAAATGAAATAAAAAAATCAATTAAAGATCTAGAGGATCAACTTAATGCAAATACACCAAATTCATTAGAAGCTAAGAAAAAAAATACAAATGAAATAAAAAAACTAAAGAAAAAGAAATTGAAAATTTTAAACAAACATCTGCATCTACAATTAAGAAAATGTCAAGCCCGCAAATAGCTATACCTTCATATAACAAAAGCAACTTTTCGGATGAAATAAAATATGCGACAATACTAACAGAAGAAGAAGTTAAACAAAAAAAAGAAGAAATTCTACAAAAAAAGGAAAAAACTGCCGAAAATATAAATTATACAAATATTAATTTTAATCAAATATTAAACAAAACCAATGAATTATTGGGAAAGAAATTTATAAACAATCAATATCCTAGATTTAATAACAAAGAAAAAATAGAATTTGCACAAAAAGGAATTAAATTGCATGAAAAGGGTGATATTTGTTTATTTTGTGGAAATGTTATATCTGATATAGAATACGATAAACTATCTTCATTTTTTATCGAACATGAAGTTGAAAAATTTCAAAAAGATATAAGAGAGCATGTCGAAGTTCTTAAAAGTTACAAAGAAAAAATAAATTCAATAAATATAAATAAAGATAATTTTTATGATTCTCATTTAAACGAGATCACATTTCTTAGAGAAGAAGTTGAAAAAGTTAAAGAAAATCAAATAAATTTTTTGGAATCGTTGATCAAAAAACTTAATGAAAGGAACGAAAATATTTTTGGAGATCGTTGTATTATTGATTATACAATAGATGACAAGTTAGGTAATTTAATAAATAATTATAACAATATTGTTATAGATAACAATAAGATAGAAATAGAAAAAAAACAAGAAGAAACAAAAAATAAGTTAAGATATCATAAATTAAAAAAATGATAGACAGTTTTGAACTGGAGCAAAAACAGGAAGATTTAAAAAAGATAGTTAATGAATACGATAAAATAGTAGAAGAAATCAAATCTAAAAATGAAGAAATAAATGAGTTGAAAGAAAATATAAAAAAAATAGACGAAGATATATCAAAGCTTAAAACTGAATCTAAAAATGAGGAAAAACTTGCCCTTGAAATTAATAAAATATTAGATGTATATGTTAATTTTTCTTTAAATCATGTAAAAGAGGAAGATCAAAAAGGATATTATAATATTAAAGATAAATATACTGGAGAAATTAGAAATGTAAGTAAATTATCCACTGGTGAAAAGAACATAATTGGTTTTTTATATTTTTTATTTAAACTAAAAGATATTGAGTATAACAATTTTAGTAAAATTGTTATATTTGATGATCCTATGAATTCTAATGATATGACAATGCAATATATAATAATTGAACAACTTAAGGGGTTAATAGATAATATAAATAAGGATGATAGTGTGTCTAATTTAATCATTTTAACACATAATCATCTATTCTATTTAAACTTAACTACTGGATTATCTTATAAAAAATACAATTTTTTTAGATTAATATCAGATGGCAAATATACTAAATTAAAAATTATTGAAAAAAAAGAAAATGATTTTAGTACCCTTTATGAAGGCTTATGAATGGACTTAATATTACTTTATAAAACAGAACAAGTTCATCCAGAGATTATGTGTAATATTTGCAGAAGAATAATTGAAACATATATAAAATTTAATCGTATTACAAAAAGTGATTTTTATAAAAATGTAACCGACGCTAAAAAACTTTTTGATGTAAATTCTCATGATATTGAAGATATTTATGCTAGTTCAACTGGAATAACTAAAGAAAATGTCATTGATCTTCTTCGAAAATGCTTTAATGTTAATGGTGATATAGATCATTTTAATAAGTATTGGTTGAATTAGAATTCCAGAATAATAAGTAATTAAGTAATATTTTAATTAACTAAAAAATAGGGGTATAAGACAATAGTAATATTATTATTTCTTGAGTTAGCAATAATAGCATAGAAATTCTATAAAACAATAGTAATAAATACATTATCAATCTTAACTTTTCTACCAGATATTTTTATTATATTTTTCTATGCATGCTATTATACAAACGAATGAATATCAAAACTATATATAACAGAAAAATGGGTGTATATAGTAAATGTGCTATAAGCAATAATAGTATGTATGATATATATCTCTGCTTAGTTATCATACTATTAAAAACAAACTTCCAGAATATTTATAGTAATAAATTATATTATCGTGCACTTGGAGTATCTGTAGGCATACACATGTTTTTAGAAATGGTATTAACCCCGACAATGAAATTATTTAGATATGATTGGTGAAAAATAGATATTATGCCATTTTTTAAAACGATATTAATAAATATATTGTTTCATATAATGTTATGTGTCATAATTTCACTATCAATAAGTAAGATTCGTCTAACTTCTTTAATAAAAATAATAAATAAAAAAGAGATGCAAGAGTTAACGCCCCACATCTTTTTTCATGTTGTATTTCATAATTTTTCTTTTTTGTGAGATATTTATAGTTATATTTTTACTGTAGTTTTGATAAAGCTTTTTGTTACCTTCAAACTGAGACTTATATTCATTTTTAAATAGCTTATTACCTGGATTTTTAATCATATAGCCGTGATATTTTTAAAAGTTAATATTTCATGAACAAGTCCCGTTATATCAGATTTAACTTTTATCTCACCTGCGTTTTTCACTTAGTAAACTAAAAAAAATATGATTTTATGTAAACGGTATTTGTCTTTTATAATTTTTAAATATTTAACATTTTTTAATGATTTCATAATTAGATCAATGTTCATCTATACTTGCGTTTTTTTATTTTAATACTTTTAACTAAAGTTTCTTCTGAATAATGTTCTAAAACTTTAACATTCTGAACTATTTTAACAATTTTATTTATTGTAAATTTATTTTTACCTTCTAAACCTGTTGAATAATTTATTTGGCAAACTAAAATTTCAAAAGTACTAAAACTAAAAAACATAAACAAATATAACCTTCAATATGTTTTCAAGTTTGTAAATAAATCAGTCTTAATTCAAGTATAACTTTTAATGTTCTGAAGTTTTCTGATATTTGTCATTGTCTTGCATAAAGATTAATAACATCTTTATCACTTAAATCTAATCTATTAGTTTCATAAACGTAATAACCGTCAAATTGTTGATCTTTTTCGATTTTTTCATGGTCTAATAAGTAGTAACCATTTTTATTGCTTACTTTATAAAATCTACATTTTTTGACCAGCTAAATCTGTGTAATTAACTACACCATTTGAACCTTTTTTATAGAAATTATCAATGAGAATTTTACGATCCTCAAAATCTTTTTTGGTTCTTTTGCCACTATAAGTGATAACTTGTTTTCTAGCGTGCTCGTTAAATCTAGCTTTTTTAAAGAGTGAATCAACTTCAAGCGTTTTATAACGTGATTCTTCACTTCTGTGTTTCTCACTTAGTAGACTAAAAAAACAAATATCGTTTATATAAACGGTATTTGTTTTTAATAATTATATATAATTATATTCTTTTAATTATTAACCTTGGAACTTTTAATATTAAGTTAAAAGCGATTTTTTTATTATAAGATGTTTATTATCCTTTAATAATTTTAATTTGTTTAATATAATTAAACAAACACACTAAATTTGTGAGGTTATTATGAAAAAAAAGATAAAAACATTCTTAGCTTCAATATTAATAAATTCATCTTGACTTGCTTTTATTACTAGTTGTTTAAATACAAGTAATAATAGTGATGATTTAGCAATTTTTGATAATCTTGAAGTAGAATTTGATTATTTGAATAAAGAAAATGTTGAATTAAAAGATCTAGATAAGAATCAAATCAAATTAAATTCTAAAGATAAAAGTATTTCTTTAACTAATTTAAAAATTATTAGTTTAGACACAACTTTAGGTAAAGTAATTTTTAATTATCAGCTGATTAAAAAAGACAATGCTAAAGAACTTTATAGTAAAGAATATACTTATACATTAACAGGTTTTAAAATTAATAATGATGATAAATTAAATATTGAATTACCCGAAATTGTATTTGATTATTCAAATAAAGAAAATACTTTTATTGAAAATGTCACTATAGATAATATTATCTATAATATTGCAAAAAAAGATAATTATCTTTATAAAATTGATAATTTAAGAATCAAAAATAAAGATTCTTTTAAAAATGCTATAGAAATAGAATATTTAATTCAAATATATAATCAAGAAAATAACCTTATTTACACAAGTGACATTTTAACTTATACTATTAAAGATTTTTTAACAATAAATAATTTTGACAAACAGATTAGTGAAAGAAAAAATTATTTAAATAATTTAGTAATTGAATTTGATTATCCAAATAAAAATAACGTTAAATTAAATCAAATTAATAAAGATCAAATAACTAATAATTTAATAGAAGACAATATTCAAATTACTAATTTAGAAATAATAAATAAAAATGAAAATGAAGCTCAAATTACAATAGAATATTATTTAAAAACAAGATTAAATAATCAAGAAATAATATCATCTAAAAAAATTGCTCAAATAAAAGATTTTTGAAATGAAAATAAAGCAAAAAGTAATTTAGAAAAGCAAATAAATGATCTTAGCAATTTAGTGCAAATTTCTTCAAAAAATGATCGATTATTACCATCACAAATTAAAAAAAATAATTTATTTTGAAGTAATTACCAAGATAATTATTCAGCAGAATTAATAATTGAAGAAATTAAAGCATTTAATGATTTAACAGGTGAATTAACACTTACATATAAATTAAAATCTCAATTAGATCCAAAACAAATAATTTTTTCTGATTTAAAAACCAAAACATTTAATAACTTTAATTCACTAACAAATTTAAAAAATCGAAAAGAGCAATTTTTAAATCAACTTATAGATGATTCAAAAAATAATAAATATTTTGTTACAAATAAAAATTTACTTAATACTAAAGCTTCACAAATTAGCAAAAATGATTTGTTTTTTACAATGGATTATCAAGATGATAATATAAAAACACAAATAAAAAAATTGACATTTGATGATAATTTGGGTCAATTAAATATTACTTATGAACTTGTATATCAAGATCCATTATTTAGTATTAATTCTAAAGAAACAACTTTCATTTTAAATAATTTTCTTACAAATGATCAATCAAATAAGCAAGCCATTCAAAAAGAACAAGAACGATTAAATAATCTTAATTTAGTTTTTAATTATAATAATCAAAATAATGTTTATGCTCTAGATACTCAAGTTTCAGAATTGATTTATAACAATTTAACAAGTGCTAAAGTAATAAACTTAGAAATAATTACTAAAAATAATGAATTAGGTCAAATTATTATTAAATATAGATTGCAAAGTAATAAAAAAGAATTTAGTAACTTAATAAGTAACGAAAAAACTTTTATTTTAAACAATTTTAAAAAAGGTTTATCCTTAGAACAATTAATTAAAAACAAAATTGAAGAATTAAATCAAATAAGTGTTACTTTTGATTATCCTAATAAAAATAATACAAGTGTAGAAAATGTTCAATTAGAACAAATTACTTATCAAATTAATGATAATTTTAAAATACAAAATTTACATAATTTACAAATTGATAAAGAAAATGATACTATTAGTTTTAATTATGAAATAGTAATTGATAATTTTTACAATCAAGCTATTAAAAGCCAAATTAAAGTTGGACAAATTAGTAATTTTCACAATGAAATTAAAACTCAAGTAATCAATGAATTAACTACTTACTTAGCTAATTATGATTTAAAGTTAAATCAAACTTTAATTGATAATTATAATTTAAAATTATATTCAACAACCATTAATGAAAATAATGCTTTTTTATATTTGAATTTAAAAAATGATAATGATATTGATTTAAAAATAGCTAATTTAGATATTGATCTTAATAAATTAAATACTTTAAAGTTAAATTTAGTTGCTACTAAAAATAATGTTAGCTTAAAAAAAGAATTTACTTTGGATTTTACTAATGATTTAAATGAACGTTTAAATCAAATTCAAATAAATAATGTTAATGATTTATATAATGTTGATGTGACAATGTTGAATTATTTACATGGTAAAAATTTAGCAAATAATCTTGAAATAGTTAAAAAAGCTTTTAGTAAGAAAAATAATAAAATTAATGATGTTTTTGATTTTGAAATTGATTGAAATAACGTTAAAACTAAAATAGAAAATGAGCAAGTCAAATGATATTTTAATATTAATATTTATCAAAATAATCATTTGCTGAAAAAAATTGAAAATTTAACTTTAGAAACAAGTAACAATATTTTATGAACTTATTTTGCAAAAGAGAATGATTTTACTTATAATTATCAAAGTGATTTTCAAAATTATCTTTTAAATCAAAATAAATCAACAGTAGAAAACTATTTAATTAACGCTTTTAAAACAATGCAAAATAATGATTCACAATTTGCTAATTTTACTTGAGAACATTTACAAGAAAACAATAATATTAATCAAAAGGTTTGAAAAAAGCTTTTGCATAATACTTTTAATTTTGCAACAGATTGAACGCTTGAAAATTTAATTAATTTCGATAATAATTTAATCTTTAAAAAACTTGATAATAATAATTTTTTCTTTTTAGCTAATATAAAAAATAATAAAACTAATCAAGAAAAAATTTATCCGCTTGCAATTAATGATATTTTCATTCAAAATGATAATTTGGTTTTAAGTCAATTGTTAAGTTGAATTAAGAATGATGATTATGCAAATATTTGAATTAATAGTTATTTAAAAACTGATAAATTAGGTCATGAATATTATTATGCAAAAGATATTTATGATCAATTAAATAATTTATATCAATTACCTAAAGCAAAAGAATATAGTTTAAAAATATTAGATTCACAACATACAGATAAATTGCATAATAATTCTAATTTATATAATGAAAATGATGGTACAGCGATTATTCAAATTGGCTTATTTAAAAATGATATTTACACAAATATAAAAACTAAAAAACATTTTACCTTAAGGTTTTTTAAAACTTATGATTATGAATATCATTTACCTAAAGAACGTTGATTTAATGATAGTGATTTTGAAAATAGTAATTATGTTGAACCGCATGCATATATAAAAGGTTTGGTAGATAAATTAAATAGCCGTAATTTTAATTATAATTTTGTCCAAGGTATTTATAGCCCTAAAGATGCTAGTTTACAATGAACAAGAAGAACTGTTGATGCACAATTAATAATCCAACAACAAGCTTTTAAACAATTACATGATTTATTAGTATTAACTGAAGACAATAGTAAAAAAATTAATAAAGAAGCTATTTACAATAATACTGATAGTTTAAATAATGTTAAAGTTGATGAATTAACCAAGGCTTATTTTATTTATTATTATGATGTAGAAAGCACAGAAAAAGATAGTTTGAGTTTTAAAATTGGTTTAATTAAAAAAGATGATCCTAAAGTAAGATATCATACTAAAAATAAAATTAAATTAGTTAATTTAAAAAATGATTATCAACTTGATGCTTATCCCAGTGCTTTATTAAATAGTTTAACTTTAGATGATTTAGAAATTAATCAAGAACAAGTAGCTAAAATTACTTTTGGACAATTTTTACGAATGGTAAGAGAAAATAAAGTGGATAAATCTTTATTTAAAATCAAAAGTAAAGATTATCATAATTTTACTTTTGATAATTGAGATAATGTTCAAATTGATAAAGTACAATTTGTTTTAATTAATCGTCAATATCGTTTGTTTTTTAATTTAAAATATAAAAATTTTGATCAAGCTTTAAGAACAAGCGACATTATCGGTGAAACTTGATATGAAATTGATGGTTTTAAAAATTTTTCCACTTGAGAATATAATGATGCTAATTTTAAATTAATGTTTGATAAATTAAATGTTAGCGAAGATATGAAAAAGGTCTTTTTAGCTAATGGCAAAATTTTAAGACAAAGAAAGATCAATGCTAATACCAAAGATTTAATTTTTGAAATTGATAATAATCAAGAAAAAGTTAATTGAATTTTTAAAAAAATTTATTATGAACCTTTATTAATTAATCAAAAAGTTGAAAATGCCAAATTATTATTTCATTTTTATACTAATTTACTTTATTTAGATAATAATCGCACAACCAGAATTGTATCTTTTGCTAAAGGATTAAATGTGGAATTAGATTGAAATGAATTACAAACTAATGGTTTTATTAAACAAATTCACAAAACAGATTTAGTTAATAATGAACAAGCAGAATTTGAAATTACTTTTACTTTAAAAGACGATGGTATTCATTTTGAATATCGATTAATCAACAATGAAAATAAACAATATAAAATAGTTGGTGATAATTTTGCGCAAAGAACTTTTGCTTTTGAAGCTAATAAAATAACTAATAAATTTGATAAAAATCAGGCTGTATATTTTAACACTAATTTAGGAGCTTCAATAACCATACAATACCAAAGCGATATTGCAAATGAAACTTTTAGTCAATATCAAAGTAATCTTTTTGATTATCAAAATATGAGTACAACTCTTACTAACACTCCTTTTTATTTATATAATCCAGCATATAATCATGGTGAATTATTTAAATATAATCCAAATGAAACTTTAAGTTATAAATGACATGAAGGATACAAATTAGCTTTAGATTATATGCATTTATCTTATAATGATGAACGCATTAAAAAACATAATCAAAGAGCAATAGGTTTTAGAAATGGTAGTGCGCTTTTAGTTTCTAAATTAAGTGATGATATTAATGATGCACGTTTTGTCTTTTTAACAAATAATCACGTTACACACAATAATAATACTAATGAAGACCCTACAGTTGCTAGTTACAGTGAAAATTTTAAATTTACAACAGCTAATAATTATAAAGAAATTAAATCGGGCGATTATGGAGGTGGTATTCATGTTTTCAATTCTGTTTCTAATGCCAAAGGATTAGTATTTTGAACAGGAGTAAAACAATATGATAATCAAGGAATTTTAAAAGAAACTCTTGGTGTTGATTTAACTGCTTTTACTATTGATTTAAATGATGCTATTAAAAAAGCTAAAAGTATTGGTCGTTTAAGCGCTGCGAGTGAATTTGAGCAAATGAAAAAATTAAAAGATCTCAATTTTGCTTCTAATAATAAAGATAATATTTTCTATTTTTTAAATATAATGCAAGAAGTAAATAAAAACTTCAAAGAAGATAATGCTACTAGATGAATAAATAAACCTATTATTTCTACTAATCGTTTTGCTACTGGTTTTCCACGTTTATTACAAACAGGTTATATAGTTAATCGTAATACTATTAGCGATAATAAAGAAATTTTTGGTCGTAATAGTACTTATTATGCTTATACTCCAGTTTTATTTAGAGGCGGCACTAGTGGTACGGGTATAGTTGATGAAAAAAATAATTACATTTTAAATCTTAATTCAGCTGAATTTTATAATATAGCTGTAGGATTTGTTAATTATTCAAAATTATTCAATAATCAAACAAAAGAATGACAAGAATTTAATTTCTTTGGTTTTGCCAATAGCATAGAAGAATTGAGTACTTTAAAAAATAAAAATTCTTTAGCAGCTAATTTAATTAAATTAAATACTTATGATCCTTCAATTGCTTTACCAAAATGAATGTTTAAAGAACATAAATTAAACCAGTAAAACAAAATCGAAAACTTTAAATGTTTTCGATTTTTTTATTTATTTTTTATTGTTAAATATCAAACTAAATAAGTTAAACCAAAAGTTAAAATGATACTTGTTCATAAAAGAATAAGGATCAATCAATCAATATATTTATTGCGTTCTTTATTTAAAGCATTTTTATGATTTAATAATTGATTTAAAATCTTTTGAATTTGATTAATATCTTTGTCATTTTGAATTTGTTGCTTAAATTGATTTTTTTCTTCTAAAGAATAATTTTTTAAATCATTTACTTTTTTATTTATTTCTTCTTTAAATAAAACTAAATTAACTTGTCCATCTAAATTAGTTATAGCATCTAAAATATTTTGATTAGTTTTTTTAATAAGATTTATATTTTTAACAACTTTATATTTTGTTTATTAGTTAAAGTTTGATATTCTTGATTAATTTTATTTTTTATCAATTCTTTTGTTGTATGGTCATTTAAGTTATTGATAGCATTTCTTAAATTATTAATTGCTTGATTAATTTAAATTTAAATTATTTCCTTTTATTTTATCTATTGTTTATTTTTTATCATTTAACGTTTTATATTAAACTTGTTTAAAATCTAAATCTGCTTGTAAATAATTAATATTATTAATATCAATTATTTAAATATCGTTATAGTTTTGCATTACTCTATCTAATAAAGTAATTTTATTTTTAAAAATTTATTTTTCATCATCATTAAATTTAAAGTTTTATCAATTTTGTTTTTAAAGCATTTCTTTTAGCGTCTAAATTATTTTGTGTATTTTGCAAAGCATTTAAAGTATTAGTTGTTCGTTTAATTTGATTTAAAATAATTGATGTATTTAATTAATATAAATTATATATATTATCAAGAAAAATAAGCAAATTGAACTAAAATAAAAAATTAAACTTTTAAACATTTTATAATATTGACAAAAAGTCATTTAAATAAATTATTATTGTATTATATATATATATATATATAATTTAAGTAATTAAATAAATTTGAAAATAAAAATTATTTTGCTATTATAATATATATTTTTATATTTTTTATTTTCATTAACTTAAAATTAAAATTAATTATTAAAAATTTTATTAACAAAATACAATTTTTAAACATAAAAGGAGTTTTATGAATAAAAATAAGTTTCTTAAGTTAGCTTCTATAGCTTCAAGTGCAGTATTAGCTTCTACTGCTTTATTACCATTATCATTAACATTTACAAATGAATTAGATAATGAAACTAGTGCTTTTGGTTTGCAAGAAAGCATTTATTATATGTCAGATGATAAATTTACTGATCCAGAATTAGGAAATAACGCTAATAATAAATTTTGAACCACACAATATGTAGCAGAACAAGAATTACAAGAATTTCAAACTAGATATGTTCATAATACTGTAAGTAGTACTGACAAAACAGTTTATGATAAAGTTAGATTTGTTGATCCAACTCTAGCTAGCTTTACTACCGAAAGAAATCGTAAAACGTTCGAAACTAATAATGGATGACAAAATCCTTTATATTTAAACAATGGTACTACTTGATTATCGACAAATCCTGGTCAACCTCAAAAAATGAGATTTGTATTTAATTTTGACGGCAAACATAGAGGTCAATTTTACGGTAATGGTTGACATACTGCAGCTGCTGTGTTTTTATCTAAAGATTTACAATTTACTAATCCTATTGATATAAATGTAGTAAAAATTCCTAAAGGTGGAGTAGGTCAGTCAAGATTTTTTAATGTTGCAGATAGTATTAGATGAACATTTAAATCTAAAACAAATCCAGGAGGTAACGATCCTGCAAATAATTTATTTTATCATGCTAATAGTTCTAAAAATAACGAGAGAATTTTTATTAACAATGCAGAAATTATTAATGCGTATTCTGATAATATAGAAAGTAATGCTAAAGGTAGTTCTTCTTCAATTGATTTATATAAAGCTGGAGTAGCAAATATTTTAATTCACAATTCTTATAAACCTAAAAAATGATTTGACAGTCAAGCTAGCGATCCAGTAGGAGTTTTAAATAAATACTTAGATACAAAAAGTGTTTTTTATGGACAAAGTAATGGAAGATATATTAGATCTAGAGAAACTCCTGGGTTTGCTTCTAAAAATGATGCTTATGCTGATATAAAAGCAAGTATTGGGGCTGTAGCAACTTTTAATATTCACGTTTCACATCAATTTAATAATGCTAATGACGATAATATGTATTTTGTTGTTGTTGATTTTGAGGTAAAACAAAACTTTGATAATTTAAAATCAAATAATAATGATTATTCTTCTGCTGGCCAATCATTTATAGGTGGAGCATTTTTACAACATAAAAATGGAGAAGATAATGATAATAGATGATTAGTTGCATCTAATATTTTTCACTCTCACAGAAAAGCAAGTAAAAATTTAAATCTTGTAATAACAGAAAAACTTAGCGATGCAATTAAAAGTGCCAATAGAAATGAAAAATTACCTAATTTAAAAATTGTGGCTAAAAATAATACTAATCAAACAGTATTTGAAATTCAAAAAAATAATTCTAGTTATCAAACTTGAGCCAGAACTTCTAATACTAATAGTGAATATAAAACTAAAGCTTCTATTATCACAACAGCTTCAGGTGATACCAATGTTAATAATTTAACATTTTCTATTCCAAGTAATATTAATACAGATAAAAAATTTATTATTAAAAAAACAGCCTTGCAAGGTACTACTAATATAAACAATACTAATCATAATAATCTTTATTTAGAATGAGATTATACCGATTATTACAAAATAAAATTAGAATTAGATAAAAAAGAATGATTAACTAAAGGCCAAAAAGATACATTTTTAAATGAATTCATGACTAGTGATATGGATCAAAATACCTTTATGGCTTTACAAGGTGCAAGTCTAAATGACTATATAAGAAGAATTAATTTATTAAATCAAGAACAACAAAAATTAGAACAAGCATATACTAACGTATATAGATTTTTAGAAACTAATAATAACAATCAAAGCATTAATAGTAGTTTTCCTTGAATAACATGAAAACACCATTTATTATTTTCTACAAGTAATAATAGTAGTAGAAATAATATTATTGAATTATTAACAGATAATTACGCTCTTGCATATAATCAAAGTTCATTAAATAATAATATTAATACAAATGCCATCAAAATTCGAAGAGAATCAAATATACTTAATAATATTACCAATCACACAACTTTATCAGCTAAAAGAACTCAATTAGAAACATTGTATAGTAATTTAACTAATAGAAGAGCTGGTTTAGATGGAGCTAATAATATTGCTAATTTATTAAATGAATTATTTAAATTAAATATATATAATAAAGCACAAAATTCTTATAACAATAATCAAATTCAACAAATTTTAAAAACTTATCTTGATGAATTTGTTAATAAAGTTGGTCATCCTAATTATCGTCCTTTTATTACAAGAAATGATAATACTACAACAATTAGTAATAAATTAAATGAAGCTCAAACGATTTTAACTAATTTTAAAACTAAAGCTCAAGAAAAATCAAGAAATTATGAAAGTTTTGTTAATCATTTAGAACCAACCTATAGAAATATTAAAAATAGTATTTACATAACTGGTGCAAATGATTTATCAAATGATTTATGATTAACTGCTAATAGAATCAACGATTTTAATGTTTTTGAAAAAGTTATTAGTGATTATATTAAGGCTCTTAAAGGTCAATTTACAGGTAGCGAACTTAATAGAAATGTTATTTATGATAAAAATAATTTTGAAAGATCATTACCAAATATTGATTTTTCTAATGCTCAAAGAATAAATAGTAATCGTAGTATTACAAATCTAAATGAATTAGTTGAATTAATGGTTTTTGTTGCTAATAATATTTTAGGTCAAGGTGCAGCAAATGCTAAAGAAGTACAAAATATTGATTCTAAAATTCTTTCAGAAGAAGATAAAAAAAGATATATTAGTGGATCTGCTGTATATTTACCAATCAAATGATCTATCGGTTATTTAAATGGTGTTTATATTAATGGTACAAATGTATCTACTAAAACAGAGTATAATAACTATACCTATAATAATAATAATAATAATAATATAACTGATAATACAACCAAAGTAAATACCTATTTATTCACAAGAATTTTTAAACCATTTTATAAAGAAATGGTTATAGATGTTGCTCAAAGCTATATAAATAATTCTAAAGATATTAATGATACAAATATTAAAACTAGTTATTCAAATAAATTAAATGCTTTATGAAATAAAATCGATAGATTAGATGCTTCAAAATCTGAATCATTAACTGATGGAACTGTATTTGTTACTGAATTTAATAATTTAATGAAAGAATTCTATAATTACGAAAGAATTACAAAATTAGCTAATGATACTGTAAAAACTTTTGTTGATAAATTTGATTATCAAAATAAAAATAGTGTAGCTGTTGCTAATGTTAATAATAATGGTATAACTATTAGAACAGCCACCAAAAAAGATGATGGATATCATATTGTTGTGGGTAACGATGCAAATGCTGTGGATTTCTTATTTATAATCAAAGAAATTCAAAAAACAAATGCTGCTGCAAATAATAATGGATCAATAAATATTAAATATCAATTAAGAACAGCAGGAAGTATTTTAGAACATTTTGTATATTCTACTGAAGCTACTTCAAATACTATAACTGGTTTTGCTCCTAATAGTGAAGCAGAAAGAAGAAGAATTGAGGAATTAGCTAAGAAAATTTGAGTAGGTTATAGAGATGGATTACAAGGTAATATTACTCCAGACTCAGCAAATCCTACCGATGTAACTTTTATGTATTATCCTGATTCTAATAATTTAGACAGAAGAGAAGAACTATCAGCTCACAATGTAAGAATAGAAAATATTGAAAAAGCTACAATTCAAAATGAAGATTATAGAAATGGTTGAGCACCAGTTAGTTATACAATTACTTCTACTACTGTTCCAAATATAAGTATTCGTGTTGATGCTGATGAATTAAGAAAAACAGCAACAGGAAATCAAATTTATAAATTTAGGGTGTTTAATTTTAAAACAGAAGAAACAAGATTAAATGAAGTAATTGATGCTGTACAATTAACTATTAATAATAATAAAAATACTTTAGCTTCAAGTGAAACACAAGAAGAAATTAAACAAAATATTAATAATCTAGTTGCTTCTCATAATGCAGCAGTAAATACTATTAATTTAAATGCAAATGATGATACTGGTCAATTAACAATTAATTTTACTTTAAATTCAACTAAAACTAATGCTACTAATATTGTTTCTAAAACAAGATCAATTGTTTTAAGTGGTTATTTAACAAATATTGAACAATATCAAAATAATGTTAATAATCAAATTAATGATTTAACTAATTTAAGTTCTTTTGAAAAACAAACATTTACAAATCGTGTTAATAGTGCAAGAACAAATGATCAAATTAATCAAATTTTATTAGAAGCTCAAAAACAACATTATTTAAAAGAAGTTCAACTCACTTTAAATAATTTAAATCCAAAACAAAGAAATGATATTAATGCAAAAATTAATAGTGCAAATAATTTAAATAATATTCAAAATGAATTAGAAAATTATAAATCTATTAATGCTAAAATGGCAACTCTTAAAACAAAAGTTCACAGCGCAACTAATAATACTAAAGTAATTGAATATAATACTTCAAGTCAAAACAAAAAAACTGTATATGATGATATTATTAATAAAGCTAAAGATTTATTAAATTCTAATTCAAATGATGGTTTAACCAATAATTTATTAGATAATTTAATTTCAAATGTTGCTAATAAAAATTCTGTTGATTATGCCAGCGCACAATTAGATGGATTTAAATTAAGATATGAAGGTATCATAAAAAACTTAGCTTATTTAAGTGAAAATGAAAAAAATAGTTTAATTAAAGAAATTCAAGATATTAATTTAGAAGTTGAATCAAGAGAAAGAACATCAGCTATAGCTCAAATTGGTAGAGTTAATAGTAAAGCAACAACTTTAAATAGAGAAAAAGAAAATATTTACAATTCATTCAATAATAATTATCTTAATTTAAATAGTGCTCAAACAAATGATCTTAAAGAAAAAATTAAAACTTTAGATAAAGATAATTTAGAAGCTAATGTAATTAGCGTTGCTAGCGAATTAAATAATTCAATGAAATCATTAAAAAATGAATTATTGAATGAATTAAAAAAATTAACAGAAAATTCATCATTAAATGATATTAATTCTAATCAAAATAAAACTGCTAATAAATATACTTTAGCTGACTCTAATTTAAAATCAAGTTATGATTCGCAATTACGTGCTGCTTTAGATATTATTAATAATCAAAATGCTAATAATGATACTGTTACTTCAGCTTTAACTTCTTTACAACAAGCCTTTAATAATTTAAATGGTGATGCTAATAATAGCAAATTTGATCAAGCAATTAATAATTTAACTAACTTAAGCGAATCACAAAGAAATAATATTAAACAACAAATTGCAAATATTAATGATCAAAATCAAGCTCAAGCTATAGTTGATTCTGCTAAATTATTAAATGATAAAATAAAAACTTTAGAAGATCAAAATAACACAATGAATGCTTTATTAGAAAGTGATAATTACAAGAGTGAAACAGCACAAAAACAACAAACATTTAAAAATGTTTTAGATAATAATAAACAATTATTAACAACTCTTAAAGCAAAAACTTATAATGATAGCAATTTAAAAACTATTATTGATAATGATAATAATTCAATTGATACTGCTTTAAATAATGCAAACAGTGAAATTGATACTCTTGCTGGTTTAAAAAGAGTTGCTTTAGAAACTCTTGATAAATTCTCTAATTTAAATAATTCAGAAAAAGAAAACTTTAAATCTCAAGTAAATCAATTAGCTAATAATGCAACTAAAAATCAATATGATCAAATTATTAATAATGCTTTCACATTATCAAAAACTAAAGCTAAAGACACAATAGATGCTACAACATATTTATCAACTAGTGAAAAAGATGCTTTAAAACAAAGAGTGGAAAGCGCTACTTTAGATTTTAATCAACGTAGAGTAGATCAAGCTGTTGTAAATGCTGCAGGTACAGCAATAAGAAATGATAATACTAAAAAACAAGCCATAACAGCTATTCAAGCCTTAAACGATTTAACTCAAATGCAAAAAAATGCTTTAATTGAAGAAATTAAAACAAGTAATACTTCTGAAAGCACTAAGATTAAAACTAAAGCTGAAAATCTTGAAAAAGCTATGAAAGCATTAAAAGATGAAATTCTTAAAGAATTAAGTAATTTAACACAAAAACAAATAACTAATGTTAATGATCAAAGTGCTAAAACTAATCCTAATTATGCATTAGCTCAAGATACTAAAAAATCAGCTTATGATACTCAATTAACAAATGCAATTAATACTTTAAGCACACAAAGCTCAACAAATGATAGTCATATTAATCAAATAACTACGAATTTAAAATCTAGTTTTGGTGCACTTGATGGTAATAATAAACAAAATGAAGTAAATCAAAGTATTGATACTTTAAATAATTTAACTCAAGAGCAAAGAAAAGCATTAAAAGATGCCGTTGCTAAAGAAACTAGTCAAACTAAAGCTAATAAAATTGTAGAAAAAGCTAAATTATTAAATCAAGCTATTGCAAATGCAAAAACTCAAAAAGAATCAGCAACAAATATTAAGAATCAAAAAGTTTATACTAGTGATTTAATTAATAGACAAAATGAATTAAATAATGCTTTAAATGACTTAGAAACTTCATTAACTAATGCACAAAATAATTTAAATGCTAACAATGAACAATTATTAACTCAATTAGATAATTGAACTAATGATTTAAATAATAAAACTCAAACTACTAAAGAAAAAATGGACAATCTTGATGGTATTAGAAATGACGCTATCAACCAAATTAATAATTTCATTAATTTAGAAACTAATGAAAAAGAACAATTTGTTCAAAAATTGAATGATTTAGAAAAACCTATTACAGAAGAAAAAGTTAAAGTAATTTTAGATAAAACTTTTGTTAAAGCTAAAGAAAATGCTAAAAAACATATTGATCAAATTACTTCTTTAACTCCTGAACAAATGCAAGAATTTAAAGAACAAATTGATCAAACTGAATATCATAACGGTGATGGTGCGCCTGATAGTAATGTTCAAAGTGTTTTAAATAGTGTTGCTAATGCTGATAGTTCAAAACAAGAAGCAAATAAATTTATTGATAATTTAAACAATTTAAACAATAATCAAAAATCAGCTTTAAAAAATCAGGTTTTAAGATCAGATAATAGTGCTTTAGAAACTATTAAAACAACTGCAAAAGAACTTGATAATGCTATGCAAAACTTAAAAAATAAAGCTGATCAAATTGCAAAAGATTTAATTAATAATAATGCAACAATTGATTCAACTGAAGCTATTAGCAATAAAAAATATACTTTAGCAGATAGAGATCAAGTTAATGCATTTGATAATGCTTACAATGAAACTAAAGCTATCTTAAATATTAATACTGGTGATAATGATACTAAAGAACAAGTTGAACAATTATTACAAACTTTAGAGCAAACTTATAATGCTCTTAATGGGAAAAATAACCAAAACCAAGCTAAAGAAGAATTAAACAATCTAGATAATTTATCAAGTGAACAAAACGAACAAATTACAAAAGAAATTGAAAAAATCACTTCTAAAGATGCTTTAGATAATTACTTAAATGAAGTTAAAGCTTTAAATGCTAACATTAAGAATTTAAATGACAGTATTAATAAAGCTAAACAACAAAAAGAAACCGACATTTATAAAAATGATACAACTGAAAATAATACTAAGTTTGATCAAGCTCTTAGTTCTGCGGAAAATAAATTAAATGAATTTAAGACCAAAGATTTAACTAGTGTTGATTTAAGCGAATTAAATAAAGAAATCACTAATGAAAAATCAAAAATTGATTTAGCTACTGCTCAATTAGATGGTTTAAGAGAAAAATTAAGAAAATTAATTAAAGAGGCTGATCATTTAAGTGAAAATGATAAATCTAATTTAAATACAAAAATAGAAAATCTAAATAATAATGCTACTCAAGAAGAAATTCAAGTATTATTAAATGAAGCTTTAGAATTAGCTAAAACTAACGCTAAAAATAAAGTAGATCAACAAACTTTATTATCACCAAATGAAAAAGCTAACTTTAAAGATCAAATTGAAAAAGCAACTTTAGCTGATTTAAATAACTTTAAACTTGATAAAAATATTAATGAAATTATCATTAATGTTGAAGCTGAAGAAAGACTTAAAGAAGCTGTATTAACTCAAATCAAAAATAAACAAAATCTTAATGACAATCAAAAAGCAACTTTAGAATTTAGACTTAAAAATACTGATAAAAAAGATTTAAGCGCATTATCTAAAGAAATTAGAGATTTAGATAATGCTATGAAAGCTTTAAAAGAAAAAGTTGTTGAAGAATTAAAAGTTTTAACTAATGATCCAAATGCTACTTTCGATTCACAACAAGAAAAAGAAGCAGATAAATTTAAATATGCTACTAGAGAACAACAAAATACTTATTTAACTCAATTAACTGCAGCACAAGCTTTATTAGCTAAAGAAGGTGAAGATTTTGATCTTGATGCTGTTAATGATTTATTAACTCAATTGACTAATGCTTTTGATAACTTGAAAGGTGAAGAAAATAAAACTGCTTATGATCAATCAATAAGTCAATTAGATCAATTTAGCGAAACACAAAAAGAGGCAATCAAAGAGGCAATTGAAAATAGCAATAATGATGAAGAAGCAAATAACATCGTTACTAAAGCACAATCTATAAACAATTTAATTAATGATTTAAAAACTAAAGTAAATCAAGAAGATACTATCAAAGCTTCTAATCTTTACTCTGGTGAATCACAAACCAATAAAAATAATTATGATAATGGTTTAACTAATGCTAAAGATTTAATTAAAGAATTTGAAACATTAACTTTTAGTACTCCAGTATTAACTAATTTAACTACTGAAAAACAAAAATTAACTAATGCTAATAATCAATTAAACAATGCTCAAAATAATTTAGACGGAGCAAGAAAATTATTATTAGATGCTGTTGATCAATTAAGCAATTTAACTACCGAAGAAAAAATAGCATTTAAAGAAAAAATTAATCAATTTGATAAAAATCTTTCAAGCGAACAAGAAAATCAATTTAAAAATGAAGTTCTTGAAGAAACTAAAGCTAATACTAAAGCTGCTATAGATCAATTAATTAACTTATCGCAGGATGAAAAAGACAAATATAAATCTCAAATAGATTCAGCTCAATTAAATGAAAATCCTTGAGATAAAGCAGTAAATGATTTATTAAATCAAGCCAAAGCAGATAATGTAGCTAAAGTGGATTTAAAAACATTAGTAGAAAACACACAAAATCTTAATGAAGCTCAAAAAGCTGCTTTAAGAAATGAAATTACTTTAACAACTGCTGAAAATTCACAAGTTTTAAAAGAAAAAATTGCTCTATTAGATGAAGCAATGAAAGAATATAAAGATATTCAAGCGATAAATCAAAATGATATTAGATATAGTCAAGCTGATGAAAATCCAAAAACTCATTATGATAATTTATTAACTCAAAAAACTCTTGATGTAGATAAAACTAACGGTGCTAATTTAGATTTACAACAAGTTAAAGATAAAATTAATGCTCTTAATGAAGCTCTTGAAGCTTTAAACGGTCAAGAAAGAGTAAATGCTGCTAAACAAAATGCATTAGATAGAATTCAAAATGAATATACAAGTTTAACTGACGCGCAAAAAGCACAGGCAATTCAAAATATTAATAATGCTAATACTTTAGAAAATATTAACAATGCTGATAATTTAAATAAAGTAATTAATGGTGAAACAAACACTCTTAAAAATTACTTAAATAATAATGATACTTTTAAAGCTCAAAATGATTATAGTGCTGCTAATAATGATGCTAAAGTTGCTTATGATGCACAAATTACTAGAGCTCAAGAATTATTAACTCAATTAGAACAAGCTAACAATGCAGATTTATTAAATAAAGATTTAATTAATCAACAAAATCAAGCAATTAACAACGCAATTAATAATTTAGACGGTCAAAATAATCTAAATGCAGCTAAAGAAGAAGCAATTGAAGCAATTAAAAACGCACAAAATCTTAATTATGCTCAAAAAGAAAATTTAATTAATCAAGTTAATAATGCTTCTAATATGTCTGAAGTTGAAAAAATTAAAACTTTAACTTCAGAACTTGATCAAGCAATGAATGATTTAAAAACTACAGTTGATCAAAATGGTAATTTAGATCAAAATAAAGATTATTTAAATGCTTCAAGTGAGGTAAAACAAGCTTTTGAAGATACTAATAATGTAACTAATAATTTATTAGATAAAACTCAAGGAGCTAATATTATTGATATTGATGCTATTAAAAAATTAAATCAAGATTTAAAAGATAAAACTGATAAACTTGATGGTAATGAAAACTTAAAAGTTAAACAAGATCAAGCTAAAGAAATAATTAATCAATTAACTAATTTAAATAATGCACAAAAAGAAGCTTTAAAAACAAAAATTGATAATGCTTTATTAATTGCTGATGTAGATAAAACTACAAATGAAACTAACACTTTAGATCAAGCAATGAAAAAACTTGCTGATACAAAAGAAGCTATTGAAAAAGAATTAGCTAAAGAAACTAATGATTCTTATAAAGCAGCTAGCGAAAAAACTAAAAATCAATATAATCAAATTAAAGATCAAATTGATAAAGTTTTAGATAAAACAAATGGTTTGGCAACTAATTTAGAAGATATTACTAAATTAGAAAAAGATATTATTGATGCAAAAGAACAATTAGATGGAGATCAAAATTATCAATATAAATTTGATAAAACTGAAAATCAAATTAATAATAGTAATAATTTAACTCAAACACACAAAAATGAATTATTAAAAGAATTAGAAAAAATTACAATTCCTACTGATTTAAATAATCAAGAACAAATTGATGAATTTAAAAATACTATTAATAATTTAAATGACAAAAAAGATTTAATTGAAAACTTGAATCAAAATAATGAATTAACTGCAAAACAAAAAGAAGATTTAATTAAAGATCTACTTGATTTAAATAACAACGATAAAGATAATAATGCTAATAATTTAAATAATTTTGCTGATACGATTAAAAATGTTAATGCTAAAAAAGATCTTTATGATGCAGTTAATAAACTTGAAGATTCTGCTCTTAAAAATAAATTAGATGACATTATTAATCAATTAGATCCAAAAGATAAAAACTTCAATGATTTAAAATCTAAAGTAGATAAAGAATTAACTTTAATTAATGATATTGTTAATAACAATAATTTAACTAAAGAAGAAAAAGATAATTTAATTAAACAAATAACTGATCTAAAATTAAATGACGATAATTTTGATCAAACAATTAGTAATATTAAAGAAACTCTTGATAAAATTAATGAATTAAATCAAAACAATAATTTAAGTGATAAAGCTAAAGAAATACTTAAAGATAAACTTATAAATAGTGATAAAAATAGTTCTAATTTCGATCAATTATTAAATAATTATGAACAACTTAAAGAATTAAGTCAAGCAATTAACCAGGATAATAATTTAACAGATGAACAAAAAGATAAATTATTAACAAATGTTTCTAAAGTTAAATTAGATGATGCAAACTTTAATAAACTAAAAGAAAATATTAAAAAGAAAAAAGAAGCATTAGATCTTAAAGATACAACAGACAAAAAAGCTAATGAAGCTTTAAAATCAAAAGTTCAAGATTTAGATATTAATAACGCAACATTTGATGAGCAATTAAATGATTTAACTCAACGTTTTGATAAAGTTAAAGAAATTAAAGAAAATAGTGAACTTAACAATTCAACTAAGGAAAAATTAATTGATCAAATAGTTCAATCAAATAAAGCTTTAAATGAAATTGATAAACAAATTGATGCTATTAGAAATATTCAAAATAATAGTGCTTTAAGTGAAAAAACTAAAGAGCAATTAATAGAAGAAATTTTAGCTCAACAAAATTATGATACTGTTAAAGCTAAAATTGAGAAAATTAAAGAATTACAAAATTCATTAACTGATTTAAATAATGCTTATGAAGAAGCTAAAGAAAAAGTTAATAATAAAACTCATCAAGAATATCAAAATAATAAAGATAAAACTCAAAATATTCTAGATCAAGCCAAAGATAAGACTTTAGAAGAAATTGAACAACAAATTAAAAATAATAATCAATTAAGAGATGATATTGAAAGCGGCAAAGCCTCAAATAATATTACTCAATTAATAGTTGCTTCAACTTTAGTAGCTCTTACATTAGGTATTGTCTTAATTTTCCCTGCTATAAGAAAGAAAATTGCTCATAAATAAAAACGAAAATCAAAAGTTTTAAACTTTTGATTTTTTATTATTAATTTTTGTGTTATTGTTTATGTATGCAAATAAAAAAATACCAAAGAAAAATTAATTCTTCATATTTTGAAGAATTTGATAATAAAATATATTTAAAACCTTCTGCTTTAGAAAAAAAGAATAATCATTATCTAAATTTTGATTTATCTTGAGAAAAAAATCCTCTAGCTAAATCTTATGCTTTAATTTTATTAGATTATGAAGCTTCTAGAGTAATAGGACAACCATTTATTCATTGAATTGTAGCTAATATAAAAAATAATTTTTTAATTCAAGGTGCAAATTTAAATGATACTACAATTGTTCAAGGTGTTAATTCTACATGTGAAGGTTTAAATGAAAATAAACAAGGAGTATTAATAGAATGTATTCCTTCTGCTTTTAAGCAAACTTTTAAACAAGCAAGTAATTATTTTCCGCCAATGCCTCCTGACGATACACATTTGTATACAATTAAAATTGTTGCTTTGTCTAAAGAGCATTTAGATTTGACAAATGGTTTTCATTTGAGTGATTTATATGAACAAATGCATGATTATATTATTGATGAAATTGAAGATCATTTTTGATATAAAAATAAATAGGAGAAGAAAATGTTAAAATTAGGTAATAATAATTTTGTGCAATCGTCAATGATAAATGAAAATGGTTATATAGCTGATCATGCCGGAGCATTAAATAATGTTAATCAAACCTTATTTGCTTCTTACTCTCCTGATTTTACTTGATCAAAAGTAAATAATGCTAAATCTTATGCTATTTTAATTGAAGATTTTGCAGCTTCTAAAGTTATTGGCATGCCTTTTATTCACTGAGTAGCTTTAAATATTAAAGATAATTTTATTCAAGCCAATCAATCATACTTAGACTATAGTAAATGAAAAAAATCTAATAGTTATTTTTATAGTGATGATATTTTATGACAAGGACATAATTCTTCAGTTAATCAAACTTTAGTAAAAAACAATAAAATTAATAGCGATTTAGGTGGCATTTTACCAGAAGCTTTTACGGCTAAAAATATTGATGATTCTTTATTATATTTTGGTTGTTATCCACCAGATCAAGATCATATTTATACAGTTAATATTTATGCTTTAGATGTTGAAGCAAAAGATTTAAAATATTACAAAGATGATCATAAAAAAGAATATTCATTCAATGAACCTTTTTACGTGGGAGATTTTATACAAGCAATTAGTAAACACACTATAAGTAAGCAAATTTTAACTTTTAAATATAAACAAGTTAAATAGGAAAAAAGATAAACAATAAAGTCTTTTTTCTTTTTTATTCTTTTTTAATTTAAAATGAATACTTTGCTCATTAATATATATATATATATATAGATTTAATATAATTTAAACGTATTTAATTTTAAAATTTGTAAAATGAAAGAAATATTAAAAATATGAATAAGAAAAAATCAAAAATTTTTTAGTAATTGTACCTAGTATTATAGCTGCAACTTCTTTTGCTATTTCATCTACTGATGAAGTAAGTATAAGTAATAATCAAAATAATACTAAAATTGATAATTTAGTAAATAAAATTAAAGAATTTACTACTTATAAAAATAAGCAAGCTTATTCTAGATTGAATAATATTATTTCAAAAATAAATGAATTAAAAAATAAATATGTAAAAAACGTAAATCAAAAACTTTAATTATATGAATTAATGGCTCAAACTGTTAATTTAATAGGCCAAAATAAATATAAAACTTTTAATAATGGAATTGTTAATGGTTATATAAACGGTACTGCTGATGATAATAGAGTTAATAATCAAAAAGGTAAAATAACTAGTTATATTGTCACTTTAAATGTTGATAATAAAGATGATTTTTTACAAAAATTAGCTAATGAATATTAACGTGCTCAAATTGTTAGCAAAATTAATTTTTCATGACCAAAAAATAGACAAAATTCATTAAATGAATCTGGCGAATATCCTGATTATAATCCCTATGTTTTAACATTAGGATTGGATGTATTTTTGATTAAAAAATTAATAAAAAAGAGTTAATTTTAAATAACTCTTTTTTATTTTTATTTATTGAATTTTTTTACCAATAATCAAACAAAATAACTTAATCCTCCAGTTAGAATAATGCTTACTCATAGTAGAATAAGAATTAATCAGTTTAAATATTTATTATTTGTATCAAAATAATTATGATTATTTTCTAACTCATTTAATATTTTCTGTACTTCATAAATGTTTTTAGCATTATCAAGGCGTTTATTAATTTTTTCTTTTTCTTTTAGTGAATATTGATTTAAATTATTAATTTTTATATTTGCTTGCTCTTTAGCTAAAATTAAATTACTTCTACCATTTAAATTATTTAAAGAATTTAAAAATTGTTCATTATTAGTTTTCAAAAGTGTTTCATTTAATAAATCGTTATTGTTATTTTTATGCAAGTCCTCAAACAGATTTTTACTTTTATTAATAATTTGATCATAATTATTTCTATTTTCTTTTGTTGCATCGTAATAATTATTATTGATTATTACTGAAGAATTATTTTTTAATTGATTTCTTAAATTTTGCATTAAATTGTTAATATTTTGATAATTATCATTTAATTGATTTAAAATTTTTAAATCATTAGTTTGATTTATAGCTTCAAGTGCCTTATCTTTTTGTGCATTAGTTAAAGCTTGATATTCTTGGTTAATTTTATTTTTTATCAATTCTTTTTGTTTATTGACTTTAGTATAACCGTTTAAATTATTAATAGCATTTCTTAACTCATTGATAGCTTGATTAACTTGATTTAAATCTAAAACATTTCCTTTTATTTTATCTATTGTTTGTTTTTTATCATTTAAAGTTTTATCATAAGCTTGTTTTAAATCTAAATCAGCTTGTGAATAATTAATATTATTAGCATCAATTGTTTGAATATTATTATAAGTTTGCATTGCTTGATCTAATAAAATAATTTTATTTTTTAAAAGATTTTGATTTTGTCAATTAAGATTTGCAATTTCTTTTTCTAAAGCTTCTTTTTGTGCATTATTAAGATATTTAGTTTGTTTTAAAAATTCATTTAATTCTTTTTGAGCATTTTGATCTTTTTGTTTATTAATTAGCTCGTTAAATCTATTATTAAATTCATTAACTTTATTAGCAAAATCTTTACTTGTAGGATCTAAATTATCAATTAGATTATTTAACGTTTTTTTATCTTCTTGATTTAAAATTTGTTCATTTTTAACTTTTTGATAAAGATTTTCTTTAGTTGTTAAATTAATTTTACTTTCTTTGAAATTATTTAAATTATTAGCTTGATTTTCTTGATCATTAACAGCTATATTTAATAAATCATCTATTAAATCATTTTTTTGTTCGTTGGTTAAATTAGTTTTATTGTTAATTTCTTGAATTAAATCTTTTTTATCCAGTAAATGATCAACTTGCTCATTAAATCATTTGATTTGTTTAGCATTATTTACATCGCTTGGTACTTTAATGTTATCAACTTGTTGAATTAATTTATCTTTTTCTTTTTGACTTAAATGAGAATTATTTTGAATACTTTGTTTAATTTTTTCTTTTTTAAATTCATAATTTAAATCACCATCAAGCGCTTCTTTGGCTTCAATTAAATCTTTTTCTAATTGATTAACAGCTTGAGAATCGAGATTTTGCATTGAGTTAGTTTCTAATAAATTTAATGCTTGATTTTTTAATTTATCATAATTATTTTTAGTTCTTGAACTAGCTGCTTTATAAGAATCATTATTTTCTTGATTTAATTCATTTTCTAAATCTTGCAACGTATTAGCAAGTTGTTGCATTAAATTATCTAAAGTTAAAGTTTTATTAACTATATCATCTACATCAGCAATTAATAAAACATTATCAATTTCATTTTTTAAAGCTTCTTTTTGAGCATTATTTAAATTAGTAAGCTGATCAATGTTTTCTTTAGCTTGATTTTGTTTATTTTTAAGTAATTGTTCACCATCTAAATCATTATATTTAGCTTCTAAATCTTTTGCTAATTGGTCAATTGTTTTTTGATCAATAACATTAGCACCTTTTACTTTATCAACAAGATTTGCTGCTTGATTTTTAATATCTTCAAAAGTAAGTTTTTTCTCACTTGTAGCATTTAAGTATTTTTTATCAGTAGCTAAGTTGTAATATTTAGCTAATTGATTTTTAAGATTTTGCATTGTTTGATTAATATTATTTGCTAAATCTTTTATTGCTAAAATTTTCTCATTTTCAACTTCTTTATTAACTTGAGCAATTAAATTTTCTTTTTGTTTATCATTAAGATTATTTAATTGATTAATATAATCAATTACTTGCTTACGAACTTCAGTAATATTATTACCATTTAAATTATCAATAGCATTATGAAGATTTTGATTTTGTTGATTTACTAAATTTTCATTTAATAAATCGTTATTATTATTTTCTTCTAATTGTTTTAATAGATTTTGAGTTTTGATAATTTCTTGGTCATAAACTTGTTTTTTATCTGGCGAAGCATTAAGATAATTATTGTCTGCTTTTAAATTCTTTTCGTTAGCAAGATAATCTCTTAAAGTTTGCATTTGACCATTTAATACTTTATTTTCATTATCAGCTTGATTAACTTGTTCAAGATTATTGGTTTGATTAATTTTTTTAATAGCCTTAGCTTTTTGCGCCTCAGTTAATGAACTATATTCATTATTAATTCTACTAATAGCATTTTCTCGAGATTTTTTAACTTTTTCTTGACCATTAAGATTATTTTCTGCTTGTTTTAAATCATTGATTTTAGCTTCAATTTGCTCTTTATTTAAGTTTAAGCCATTTGTTTTATCAATGATACTTTCACGCTCTTCTAAAGCATTATCATAAGTTTTTTGTGGATTTTCATCAGCTTGTGAATATTTAATATCATTTTTATCTACAACTTCAATTTCTTTATATTCTTTCATTAGATTATCTAAAGCTTGAATTTTAGTTTTTAATTGATCTATTTGATTAGAGTGAGCTAAAGTAATTTCATTTCTTAAAGTTGTTTTTTGAGCATCGTTAAGATATTGTGTATTTTCTAAGAAATCTTTTAAGTTAGTTTTTTTCTTATTTGCTTCATTGGCTTTATCTAAAATATCCTGAAGTTTTTGATCAATAACATTATCATCAATTAAAGCTTTGTCAATTTCATCATTTAATTGATCTTTTTCTTCTTGTGCTAAATCTAATAATTGATTAATTTTAGTTTTTACGTTAGCTTTAGCTTCATTAAATGCCTTAGTTTTCAATTGATTTATTTGATGGTTTGTTAAATCTTTTTCTAAAGTATTGATTTCATCATTTAATTGATTTTTTTCTTCTTGTACAAGATGAATCATTTTGTTAATTTTATCTTTAAGATTTTTTCTTTTACCATCCAAATTATTTAATGTTTGCTCTGTTTTTGTTGTTTTTGCAATTAATTCATTAATATTATTATCTAAATTATCATCTGTTAATTCTGTTTGTAATAAATTATTAATATTTGTTTCTAAATCATTTAAAGCATGATCATAATTAGTTTTATTTTCTTGATTTTCATCAAGATATAATGATGATACTTTAATATTATCTTTTTGATTTAAATGATTTTTTGCATTATTTATTAAAGTATTTAATTGTTCAGCTTGATTGGTTAAATTTTCTATTTTTTCTGTAGTATCTTTGGTTTTAATTAATTCGATTAATTGTTCTTTATGCTTAATATCTAAATCTTTGAATGTATTAATTTTATTTATAGCTTTTTCTTTAGCTTTTGCTATTATTTCGCCATTTAAATTATCAATTTTATCTTGCAAAGTATTATTTTGAATTTCAATATTTGTAAAATTCAATAAATTAGAATTATTAAAATCATTTAATTCATTTAATAATTCTCTACTTACATTAAATGTTTTATCATATTCATTTTTATATATTTGTGTAGCTTGATTATATTTTTGACTTTCTTTTAAATTATTATCGTTATTAATATAATCTTTTAAAATCTGCATTTGATTATTTAATTGTTGAGCGTTATTTTGAATATCATCTATTGTTTGATAATTATTAGCTTGTTTTATTAAGTTTTCTAAAGTTGTTAATTGCGCATTAGTTAAATGCATAAAATTATTCTTGATTAAATTAATTGTTTCTTCTTGTTTTTTAAGTAAATTAGCTTGACCATTTAAATTATTAATAGCTTCATTTAAGTTTTTAATTTGAGTTTTAATTTCTTCTAATGTTGCATTTTGTTTACTTTCAGAATTAATAATTTGATCTCTTAATTGATCATATTGATTATATTGATCTTTTAAATTCTCATCTGCTAATTGATAATTAATTGTATTTTTATCAACTTTTTCAATATTTCTATATTCAAGCATTGCTTGTTCTAAATTATCGATATATGTTTTTAAAGTATTTTTACTATCATTATCAGCATTATCAATTTCATTTTTTAAAGCTGTTTTTTGAGCATCATTAAGATTTTGTGTTTTATTTAATTGATCAATTAACTCTTGTCTTAATTGATGTAAATTTTGTGCTTCTTGATAAATTAAATCAATATTTTTATCAATTAAATTATCGTCTAAATCAGCAAGATTAACATTATTTTTAAATGATTGTTTTTCTTGTATGTTTAAATTATTCATTTTCTCAATAAAATTATTAACATTTTCTTTAGCTTGAGCAAAAGCTTGATTAATAATTTGTTCTGCACTATTATCATCTCAATTATTTTCATCTAGTAAATCAATTTGTTTTTTAAAATTTTCTTTTTGTGTTTTATCTAAATGTTTAGCTTTATCGATTTTATTTTTTAATTGAGATTTTTTTCCTTCTAAATTGTTTTGAGCATTTTCTAAATTAGTATATAAGTTGGAAAGTTCATTGATTTTTATTAAAGCATTATTAACATTTATATTATTAAAATCAAAATTTTCAAGTTCTTCGATTTTCTCTTTTGCTTTTATTAAAGCATTATCATAATCATTTCTTTTTTCTATAGTTTCAAGATTATAATTATCTGAATTTTTAACTGTATTTTCTTCTAAAGTTTTATTTTTTAATTCACTTAAAACTGATTCTAAAATAATAATTTGATCTAATAAATTTTTAGCATTAGTGTTATCTCTAATTTGTAATAATGTATTTCTTATTTGCTGTTTTTGTTCATTTGAAATATGAGTTAAATTTTGTAATCTTTTTAGTTTTTGCGTTAATTCTAAATCAAAATCTAAGTTTGTAAAACTAGCATTTAAATTATCTCTTATATCAGTGTAAAAAGCAATTGCATTTAAACGTAAATTATCATTATCTTTATTGCTTTGCGCTAAATTTCAAGCATTTTTAAAATTTTCTATAAGAGTTTGTTCTTTATTAATAAAAGGCAAAATTTCTTCTATATCATTAGTTTTGACAATGGCGATAATTTCATTTAATTTAGCATTAATTTCTTGTACAATATTTCTTTTCGTAGCTATTGTTAAATAATCATTATTTAAATTTTGATAATTACTTTGAAAATCATCATCAGAAGGATTTAAATTATCCAAAAGATCATAAAAATATTTCTTATCATTTGAGCCAATTAAACTATCTTGTTGAATTTGTTTTATTAATGTAATTTTATTTTTAAAATTTTCAACCGTAATTTTGGCAGGATCTTTTGTAAATAATTGTTTTAAATATTTATTTTTTTGTTCTAAGCTTAATTGATCATCATTAATTAATTCATTAGCATAATTTAAAACTAAATTTAAAAGACTATTTTTACTATCGCTATTAGTTAAATTTAAATCAGTATCATTATCAATTAAAAATGTAGTTATATAAACGATTAATTTATTCTTATCATCATCATCAAAATTAGTTGCATTGATCTTATCAATTAAATCTAATTTATTTTTAATCCTTTTACTTTTTGCCTCGCTTGCTGTATCAGCAATTTGACTATAGTTAAAATTGGTATTTAAAATATCATTATTATATTGATTTTTAATATTATCAACTAATTGAGGAGTTTTAGTAGCTGTATTAAGAAACAAATTTAATTTACTATTAGCATTATTTTTATTAAGATTATGTTCAATTGCATAATTAATTTGTTCTTGGGTAAATTTTAAGTCTCATGAAGCAATTTGTAATCTGAAAGTATTTAAAGTATTTTCATTAATATTTTCTATATTAGTAACATTATTTAAATTAGTTAATTGTTCAATAATAATTTCTAAATTTTTAACTGCTTGTGATTTATCATTTGTTGTTTGAATTAAATCAGTATCTAAATTAGCAATTGCACTATAAAGAATAGCTTTTTCTTGTTTTTTTAAATTTGAATTTTTTACTTGATCTAATAAAGTAATACGTTCTTCAATTTTAGTTTTAACATTAGCTAATTGATCATAATTAGAAGCATTTTTAATTTCTTGTGCGTAGCGATTCAAAATAATATCAATGTTATTTTGTGTTATTTCACTTCTATTATTAACATTAACATAAGGATCAACCATTACTTTGGTTTGATTTAATTCATTTTCGAAATTAGTATTAGCATTTTGTGAATTAGCCTCATTTATTTGTGGTCATTCAATAGCTTTTTCTATTAAATTATCTTTAAAAGTTTCTCTAGCATTTTGCTCTTCGATATATTTAATTAATTGAGCTCTTTTATATTCATTATCTAATTTAGTATCCATTTGAGAATCTTCAAAAATAATTACATTTAAATCATTTATAAGTGATACTTTTGGTTTATGTTTAGCTTCTAAATTTAATTTACCAATTTTAATTAAAGTTTGATTTCTTTTAACATAATCACTGCTGTAGCTAACATAATCATTACTATTGATATCTTTAGTATCAACTAAATTAATATTATTTCTAATTTCTTCCAAAGTTAAAAAGTTATTATCTAAAGTTTCTTCTCCATTAGGATTAATTGTACCTGGAGCTTGAATTTCTTGATAAACTTGAGTTAAATGTTGGTTAATTTGTTCAACTTCTTGAATTTTTAATTTAATGTTATTAACCAATTGCTTTTTCATTTCTTCAGTAGCACTGTTATCATTATCATATATATTAGGAGTAAATACAGTAGCTAAATTATTAATTAAAGCATCTTTGTCTTGTTGTGTTAAATAATTGTTATTACTAATAACTTTAATTTGATCAATTATTGCTTTTAATAATTCGTATTTTGTTTCTTGAGTTAAACCATTTTTGTTTCTATAATCAATAGCATTAATTTTTTTAATTAAATCTGTTTTAGCATTTACATCATTTAAACCTATAGTACCATTAACAAAATTAATTATATCACTGATAGCAGTAGCTTTAATTGTTGCTTCTTTTAATTTTTCTTCAAAATTTTCTTTATTAGCCTCATAATTTTTCATTCATGAGCTCACTAAAGAAATTCATTCTTTTCTAGTTGTAAAAGCTAAAGTTGTTTTACTATTAGGATTTAAATTATCTCATTGAGTTCTTGCTTGATCATTAAGAGCTTTATTATCTTTAATTGCAATCATAGCATCATAATATTTATGAATATTTAAAAACTTTTCTCTTGTAGCTGCAATATCGCTTGCTTTATGGTTCATAACTTGAGTCATTAATTGTGATAAAGTCATTTGTAAACCAACTCTAGTGTCATTAGGAAAAAATCCTTTAGTTTCTCAAGTGTTAGGTCTAAGAGGTCATCTAGTATTGATTATATCTATAGTTTGAGCTCTTAAATGTTCATTTTTAATTCTTTCTTTCATTTGCTCAAGAGTTAAATTTAAAAAATCTCTTTTAACAATAATATCAGCCATGTGTGAAGCTACATAACTTCTTTGATTACCTGGATCGTAGTAATTATTTAATCCACCACCAGAAATATTGTTAGCTCTTACTTCTTGACCTTCTAAATTTATATATCTACCTTGACCAATCATTGTCATGTTTTTGGCTATTTCTAAAGCATATTCTAATTTTTCAACAAAATCACTTTGAATGTTATCATTATTTTCGTTATCGATTATCATTCTGTTTAATGTTGGCATTAATTGATCTCTTGTAATAACATTAAAATGTTGTCTTTGGATTGTATTAATAACTGTTTGAATTCTGCGTTTAAATTCGTCTTTAGGAACAACACTAGTAGCAGCTAAAACAGGCATAAAAGTTAATGAACTTAAAACAATTCCTGAGCCTAAAATAATTTTTTTAATTTTGTTTTTATTTTGATTTTTCATAATTATTCTTTCTGATTTTTGAAATTAAAACAAATAAATATTTTTAAGCATTTAAAATGCTTAATATTTAAATTATATATATATATATATATATAAGTCACAAAAAACGCTAATTTTTATAAAAAATTCTTTAAAAATCAACTTTTTAAGAATTTAATAAATTAAAGAATATAAAAATCAGAGATTATTATTTGTAATTATCTCTGGTTGTAAATTGTAATTTTTTGACTATTTAAAATAATTAGATTATTCAATATGTTTTAATAAAAATTTAAATAAGTTGATAGCATTAAAATTGTATATATAATTTTTATTATTTTTTCATATTTACAAAACTTTCTTGTATGGCATAATTATCATTAAAATTATCAATATTTTTTAATTTCTTGATTAATTTATTTATTGTGTTTAATTTAATTAGGATATTTTAAACAATTATATTTGTTGAATTTCTTTTTAATGTTTTCAATTAAAAAATAATAAGAAAAATCATTTATTAAATATAAAAATATATATATTGGTAAATAAAAAATAAAATACTTAAAATCTCTATAAAAATGTAAATCAAAATACTCTTCGTAAGTCATTGGTTTTTCTTCATGCATCGAATAAATTTTATAATTAGTTGTATTTGCTATAGTTCTGTAAAAATAAGCAACAAAACAAATTAAAATCAAAAATAAAATAAAAAACAACGAATTTATTATTTGAGAAACGTTCTTTAGTTTATAGGTTTTATATTTTTTTTCTAATTTTATTGGAATGAATCAATTCACTATTTGAATTAATAACAATGTTATCAGTGTATAAATAATATAATAGTTTAATCCTTGAGTTAGTTCAAAACTAAGTCATGCATTACTTAAAAAAGTAAAAGTTCCAAAAAAAGAAATAAAATATTTTAAAAATATATTTAAATATTTCATTAGTATTCACTCCAATTTGAATTTTTCACAAATCAATCTTTTATAATTTTTACTATATTGAAATTATATTATTTTTATTTTAACTAGTTCAATTTATTAATCTATGTAATACAAAAAAAACTGAAAAAAATATATTTTTCAGTTT
>NZ_JAYFFF010000004.1:0-53734 GCF_034863305.1 Mycoplasma sp. 744
TATATGATCCTATTGTTTTAGGTGTTGAAGCAACAAGAATTATCGTTGAAAGTCACAATAAGTTTCCTGTTCCTTCTCTTAGGACGCTCTTTAATTGGATTAATAGTGGTTTATGAGCTCTAACATTTAAAGACAGACTTCGCAAACAATATAAAAAAGGAGGTAAAAGAACAGGTACGGTTGTGTCAAGATTGGCGGGCGCTAGATTTGTTCTCCCAATTGTGTTTAGACCTACAAATGTTAATGATCGGTCAAAATTTGGCCATTGAGAAGCTGATTTAATTGTAGGTAAGAAAGGCTCTGGCAGTGAGCATTTATTGACATTTGTAGAAAGAAAAACTAGATATGGTTTGATAAGAAAAGTGCCTAGCAAAAACCCTTGAATTGTGGCTCAAATATTGTTCGATTTAATCAAAGAAAAACGTCTTAACGTTAAGTCAATAACAATTGATAACGGCTTGGAATTTAAATGCTTTTTTATGATCGGTTTTAGATTAAAAATATTAATTTATAAAGCAGATGCTTATGCATCATACCAAAAAGGAACAGTTGAAAACTTTAATGGAATTGTACGAAGATATTTTCCTAAAAAAACAAATTTCAACAAGGTAACAGAGCAAGAAATACAGAATGTTCAAAGAAAAATTAATAATATGCCAAGACAAATGTTTGATTATTCTTCATCTGATGAATTATTTTTCGATCTTAATTATTATAAAGAACCTTGGAAAAGTGAAATTGCTGATATTGGTTTGTATAACCGTCCTTACAGGACGAGAGTTTCAAACACAAAAAGAAATTTATTCTTTAAAAAATTTAAAAAATAATTTATAGGATAGTTTTAAAAACATCACAAAAAACACCGTTGTCACATTTGGATAACGGTGTTTTTCTGTTGCAATGCACATTGCATTGGACCATAGGTATTATTAAATACCTATTTTTCATTAATTATTTCAATCGCAGGAAGAACTTCTCCTTTTAATAATTCTAAAGTAGCACCACCACCTGTGGAAACATGACTAAATAAATGTTCTTTATTTTGTTTTTCAACAAATGCAGCACTATCGCCACCACCTATAACACTATAAGCATTTTTTAAATTCGCTATGCCATTCATCAATCCAATAGTTCCATTTTGAAAATTATTAAATTCAATTACTCCTGCAGGACCATTTCAAACAATTGTTTTTGCTTTTTTCATTGCTGATTGAAATTTTTTCACAGTTTTTGGTCCAATATCCAAGGACATTTTTCCATCAGGAATATTAACTTCACAGATGGTTGGTTTTTCATCACTAAAGTTATCAACAATAGCATAATCTATAGGTAAAAACACTTTATCTTCACCATGTTTAGCTAAAAAATTTTTTGCAAATTCTAAATGATCAGCATCATATAATGATGTTCCTATGGTTCTGCCTTTTGCAACTTCAAAAGTATAAGCCATTCCTCCAACAATGAATAAACGATCTACTTTTTCAATTAAAGAATTTAAAACTGGGATTTTATCAGAAATTTTGCTCCCCCCCACAATGGCCATATATGGTTTTTCAGGATCATTAGTTAATTTGCTTAAAGCTTTTAATTCGTTTTCAACTAAATAACCAATAGCTGTTTCTTTAGAAAATTTTGCAATTCCATAATTTGAAGCATGCTTTCTATGTGCAGTTCCAAAAGCATCATTTACAAAACAATCTCCTAAATTAGCTCAATATTTAGCTAATTCTTCGTTGTTTTTACTTTCTGATTTATCATTTAAATCTTCATAACGAGTATTTTGCACTAAAAGAATTTCACCATTTTTTAATTCATTAATAGCTTTTTCTAAATTTGCGCCTTTAGTTTCTTCAACAAAAACTACTTTTTTCTTTAATAATCTTGCTAATTCAATAGCTACTGGAAATAAAGATTTAGTTTTTAAATCGTTATCACTTTTAATTCTACCTAAATGAGAAAGTAAAATTAATTTAGCATCTTCAGATAATATTTTTTTAATTGAAGGTAATGAAGAAACAATCCGCTTATTTGACATTATAATTCCATTATTAATTGGAACATTTAAATCTACTCTCATTATGACTTTTTTACCGCTTAAAGTTAAGTCATTAATTGTTTTTTTCATAAAAATACTCCTTAAATTTAAAGTTATAATTTATATTATAAAGTTTTATATTTATTGTTAAAAAAATTAGAAGAATTAATTTTAATTGTTTAATTTATAAGTTATTAAATCAAAAAAACTTTGTGGATCTAAACTAGCATTACCAATTAAAAAACCTTCGATATGTTCTGCATTAACCAATTTAGCAATAGAAATTTTATTGACACTGCCACCATATAAAACTTTGCTTTGATTTTTTGATCATTTTTTTATAAATTTACATACATCATTAGCTACTTGTGCATCAGCTGCTATATTTCCAATTGCTCAAATAGGTTCATAAGAAATTATTATTTGACTTTTATCCAAATCTTTTATAGTTTCTTCTAATTGTTTTATTATTATTTCTTTAGTTATACCTTTTTGATATTCTATACTATTTTCTCCAACACAAATAATTGGCGTTATGTTATTTTCTAAAGCCAATTTAGCTTTTAAATATATGTCATAATTATTTTCAAAATTAAATCTTCTTCTCTCTGAATGGCCCAAAATTACATACTTAACATTTAATTTATTTAAAATTTCTGCGCTTATTTCACCAGTAAAAGGTCCTTTTTTATAAAGTGATAAATTTTGTGCACCAATTTTCCAATATTTATTTTGTTCCTCATAAAGAATTCCTAAACCAATGTATGAAGGAGCAATTATAATTTCATAAGCTTTAAAAATATTTTCATAAGATTTTTTGTAAGAATTAGTTTCAATTAAATTATTAAACTCTTTAATAAATTTTTTAGTTTCTAAATAGTCTAAATTATTTTTTCAATTAGCCAACATTAACATTTTTTTCATTATTTAGTCCTCTAAAAGATTTAAAAAATCAGTTTCATTTATAGTTTTAATATTTAGTTTTTGAGCTTTAATTAATTTTGATCCAGCATTATCTCCTACAAGTAAATAATCTGTTTTATTACTTATATTAGATAATACTTTTCCTCCGTTTTTTTCTATTAAATCTTGATAATAATCTCTAGAATTAGTTAATTTCCCAGTTACTACAAAAGTTAAATTATTTAATTTTGTATTTTGTAAATTAACATCATTTTTTTTCACAAATATTAACTGTTTATCTAATTGTTTTAACAATTCAATATTGTCAGTATCACTTAAATATTTTTTAACAGATAAAATAATTTTAGGACCAATATTAAAAGAATTATTAATTTTTTGTAAATCTTTATCATCAATTAATTCACTAAAATTTTTATAATAGTGCGCAAAAATTTGAGATGCTCTTTGTCCTACATGTTTTATTCCTATAGCAAATAAAACTTTGGCAAATTCAGTATTTTTAATTTTTTCTATATTTTCAAGCAAATTCTTCACTTTTAATTCACCGTATTTAGGTAGAGATGTTATTTTTTCTTTATGCTGTTCTAAATTAAAAATATCAATTATTGATTTTAAAATATTTGCTTTATATAAATCTTTAACAGTATTTTCTCCTAAACCAGTTATATTCATAGATTTTCTTGAAGCAAAATGAATTATTGTATTAATGATTATATCTGGGCATTTTTTATTAAGACAAAATTGATCAACATTATTTTCATATTCTATAAGTTTTTCATTGCATGAAGGACAATAAATAATTTTTTTATAAGATGTTAAAGTATTTTTAACTGTTTGATTGGCAATAATTTTAGGAATTATTTCTCCTGCTTTGATAATTGCTACTTCATCGCCTATATCAATATTTAAAGTTTTTATAAAATTAAAATTATGTAATGTTGCATTTTGTACAATAGTTTGGTTAAGTTCAACCGGTTCTATAGAAGCAATATAAGTTATTTTTCCTGTTCTTCCAACAGTAGCTTTAATGTCTAAAATTTTACTTTTTGCCTGTTCAACTTCATATTTAAAAGCTATAGAATGTTTAGGAAATTTTGAAGTTTTGCCTAATTTTTCTCAAAATATTAAATTATTTAATTTAATAACTAATCCATCGGAATCATAAGGCAAATTATTTTTTACTAAAGAAAAATTATTAATTTCTTCTTCTAGATCTTCAATATCAACTATTTTAAAATAATCATTTATAGGAAGAGAGATATTTTTTATAAAATTAATTACTTCATGTTGTGTTTTTAAACCATATTTTTCTGGTTCTACTATTTCATACAAAAACAAACTTAATCCTCTTTCTTTAACTATAGTAGAATCCAATTGTCTTAAAGTACCTGAAGCAGCATTTCTAGGATTAGCAAATGTTTTTTCATTATTGAGTTGTGAAATTTCATTTAATTCTTTGAATTTTTCTTTTGAAAGAAAAATTTCTCCTCTTATTTCAATATAATCAAAAAACATTATTGATTTAAGTTTATTATCTATAGCCAAAACATTTTCAGTTACCTCTTCTCCTTCAACTCCATCGCCTCTAGTTACAGCTCTTATCAATTGTCCTTTATCATAATGTAATGAAATTGAAAGACCATCTATTTTAGGTTCAAGAAATAAAGTAACATCGTTTATTGGTACAATTTTTAAAATATTATCAAGAAATTTAGATATTTCTTCATAGTTATAAGCTTTATTTAAAGATAACATTGGTTTTTTATGTTTAAATTTTTTGAATTTATTATTTGCTTTTGAACCAATTTTTTTAGTTGGTGAATCATCTAAAATTAAATTTGGATAAAATTGTTCTAATTTTTCTAATTCTCTTAAAGCTAAATCATATTCTAAATCGCTCACTGTGGGATTGTCTAAATCATAATATTCATGATTTCAGCGATTGATATTATTAACCAATATTTTTATTTTTTCCTTTATATCTTTTTGCTCCATTTTTGCCTTTCTTTTAATTATTATGTTAAAAAAAGTTTCATTTCTAAGTAAAAAATATATTTTTTTACAAAAAAATATAAAAATAATAAAAATTATTAATTTCAGGTAGAATTAAAACATGAAAATAAAATTATTTGCAAAAATATTACCTAGTATTACAGTTATAACAATATTACCACTTGCAATCATTTCATGTGAAAATAAAGAATCAAAAAATACATTAAGTTTGCTAAATCAAAATTTGTTGAACTTAACAAATTCTTTAGAATATAAATTAATATATATAAAAAATAATCTTACTTTTAATTCTGGTAATATGAATCCTTTTAATTTATATGAATCTAAAGTATCAACAAATGAAAAACAATTATTAGAATTCATTATTAATGATTTTTTTAAAAATTTTATAACAACCGAAGAAATATATGGCAAAAACGTTTTTAATAGTAACAATTCAAATATTAATTTAAATAACCTTGTTAAATATATTCAAACATATAGTAAAAGTAGCGAATACTTAAAAAATACTTTCTTAGAAAATAATTCAACTTTATCAAAATTAATTGAAACAATTGATTTAATTGTTAAAGACTTAAGAACGCAATTAATTAATAATAGTAATAAGATAAGTTCTTTTTTAAATTCTTCTAATCTTAGTTATAGTTTAATACTAAAGAATAAAAATAAAATTTTAAATAATGATTTGCCTCTAATGCAAAATTGAATAATATTTTTAAATAATGATTTAAAATTTTTAAAAGAAACATTAATAAATGATAATATGTTAATATCAATTTCAGAAAATAATATAGAAGATTTTGATTATTCTAAAATTATCAATCACAACCATTCACACGCTAATGCTAACATGTTACAATTAACTATTGTGCTTGTCAAAATATTACAAAACTATTTAAATAATAGTGAAAATCAAAAAGAAATTATTATTAACAATATAAAACAAAATAAAATAGATAATGATAATGATTTTAATAATTTTCAAAATAATATTGAATTATTTTTTACCAAAATAGAAAATATTAAAGAACTAAAAATTTTAAATTTAAATAACTTACTAACTGCTTATTCACAAAACTATAATGAAATTTTAAACATTCTTGAAAATTTTATTAATATTTTGAATATTGATAAAAATAACATTGAAAAATAAAAAATAAGATAAAAAAATATCTTATTTTTTATTTATAAAATATTTAAATCCTTTAACGCTTTATAAGCGCCATCGTTTTCAACTAGATCAGCATGATAATCAGTAATAATCTTAATGTTTGGGTCATGATTTCCTAAACCAACACTAAAAGCAGCATTTTCTAACATTTCATAATCGTTTGTACTATCACCAAAAGCTATCATATTCTCACTAACACTTAAATTTAAATGATTAGCTAAAATTTCTAACGCATGATATTTAGTTACATTTTTTGGCGTAACAAATATACCTTTATTTCATTTAGAAGTAACTTCTAATGATAAATTATTATCTTTTATTATTTTAGAAACATACAATTCTAAACGATCAGTTGCTTCTTGATTAAAAGAGGTTAATGTTATGATATGAATATGTTCTTTATCTATTTCCTCAAAATTAATTGGTTTTAATTTATTTTGATGAGGAGTCAAAAATCATGTATTTTTATTTATCTGAGGAGAATGATATATATATTTCATATCAGGAACAGTAAGGCTTTCTAAATCTTTAAATTTTTTAACTTTTCCGTTTTCATCATATTGAATCTCTTTCCCAAACAATGATTCATAAAAAATTATCAAATCAGAAAGTTTTATAGAATTTTCATATAAATATTTTTTATTTTGATTATCGAAAATAAACATTCCATTAGCACCAATAAAATAATTGGCTTCTGGAATTTGTTCTAAAAAATTACCTATAGTAACAAAATCTCTTGCAGTTGATATTATTGAATATATATTATTTGATTTTAAATCTTTAAACATTCTTTTGATTCCCGGACTAAATTCAGGATTTCCAAACGGCATTATAGTACCATCAACATCAAAAGCCGCCATTTTTATTCTATTTTTAAGATTATTTCTTAATTTATTAGAATTCATTTTTTCCTCTCTTTTAATTTTATATTTAATACTTTAACAATCTATTACCAAAAAGTTTTACAACTTTACATTCATTATTATTTATTTGTATAATTCCTAAAATTATTGTAGTATCTAATTTATCTCTCAATAAATATAAATTATTATTTACTCTTTTTATATGTATTGATTTACCTTTTTTTAATTCTTTTATTTCATTATTTGATAAATCTAAAAAATCTAAATTAAATTTAAGACTATCATTAATTTTAGCAAAAAGTTTGTTTTTTAGTAATGAAATATTAAGTCCAGAAATTTCGATTCTCTCTAATTCTAATAAATGTGAATATGTATTTAAATAAAGTCCTAAATCATTAGCTAAAGATCTTATATAGGTTCCGTTAGATACTTTTATTTTTATTGTTAAGGTTTGTTCAAAAATATTGAAATTAATTATTTCTATCTCCTTAATTTCAATATTTTGATTTTTTAATGAAATTGTTTTGTTTTCTCTAGCATATTCATAAGCTTTTTTTCCATTAATTTTTTTAGCACTATAAATCGGAGGTTTTTGTATTTTTTGTTTTAAAAATCACTCTTTTATATTAAGCAAATCATTTTGATAAATTGTTTTATCAGAAGTATTTATTATTTTTCCTGTTAAATCATAAGTATCTGTTTGAGTCCCAAATTTTATTTTTGCTGCATATATTTTTGTTTTTGATTTTAAATAATCTAATAATTTTGTATCTTCATCTGTAGCAACTAACAATAAACCTTTAGCAAATGGATCCAATGTACCGCTGTGCCCTATTTTTTTTATATTATTTTGTTTAGCAAATTCTTTTATCGCAGCAAAAGAAGTTATATTTTCTTTTTTGTATAATAAATAAAACATAAATAAAATAAGCCTTTAAGGCCTACTTAAAAATTCTTTCGTAAATTTCATCATATGTTTTAACAGGTATAAATTTAATTTTTTCAGCTACTTCTTTTGGAATATCAATAATATTCTTTTTATTACCGTAAGGTATAAACACTGTTTTTATTCCTTTAGTAAAAGCTGCAAATGATTTTTCTTTTAAACCACCTATTTCTAAAATTTTACCTCTTAAAGTAATTTCACCTGTCATGGCAATATTTTTAGAAACTTTTTTATTGGTTAACGCAGAAATTAAAGCTGTTGTAAAAGTAACTCCAGCACTTGGACCATCTTTTGGAACTGCACCTTCAGGAACATGAATGTGTATTTCATTTTTATCAAAATTAAAATTATTTATTCCAAATTTAGATGCATTAGATCTAACAAAAGTAAGTGCTATATTTGCAGATTCTTTCATAACATCTTTAAGCGATCCCGTAAGTCTAATACCTCCTTTGTCACTTTCAAAAGTAGTTACTTCTATTTGCAAAGTAGAACCGCCGTATGTGGTATATGCCAATCCATTAACAACTCCTATTTCAGATTCATTAGTTATATTTTGTTCAGTAAATTTAGGAACTCCTAAAAATTCTTCTATTTGTTTTTTATTCACAATAAAATCTTCAATATTTTCACCTGATACTACTTTTGTTACTATTTTTCTAGCGATTTTATCTAATTGTCTTTTTAAACCTCTAACTCCTGCTTCCATAGTGTAATGTTTAATTATATACTCTATAGTTAAATCATCTATTTGAAATTGATTTGGTTTTAATCCTGCTTGTTTAATAACAATATCAATTAAATGTTCTCTAACTATTTTTATTTTTTCACTAATGGTATAACTACTCAACTCTATAATTTCTACTCTATCTAATAATGGAGCAGGAATATTTTCATAGTAATTTGCTGTAGCAATAAACATAACTTTAGATAAATCATATTCATGTTCAACATAATTATCTTGAAATTTAGTATTTTGCTCAGGATCTAAAACTTCTAACATAGCAGAAGTAGGATCGCCTTTATAATCAGATGACATTTTGTCAATTTCATCTAATAATATTAATGGATTAGAAACTCCAGCTTTTTGAATGGCTTTTATAATTTTGCCCGGCATAGCACCTACATATGTTCTTCTGTGGCCTCTTATTTCGCTTTCGTCTCTCACTCCACCTAAACTAATTTTTATATAACTTTTATTTAACGCCTCTGCTATAGCTCTTGCTAAAGAAGTTTTTCCAGTACCAGGAGGCCCTACTAATGTTAGAATAGGGACGTTGTTAAAATCTTTTTGTATTTTATTATTTTGATTTTCTTTAAATAGATTTAAATCTATTTGAGTTTCTTGTTCTAAGTCAATTAATTTACTATTATTTTCCTGCAAATTATTATTTTTGTGATTAATTATTAAAGCCAAATATTCTATTATTCTTTGTTTAACTTCTTTTAAACCATAATGATTTTTTTCTAGTATTTTTTTAACTTTATTTATATCTAAAGATTCTATTTCGACTTTTCTTCATGGCAAGGATTTTAATACAGAAATATATGATTGAATAATATTGGAATCAGGAGTACCTTGCATACTTTGTTTTAATTTTTCTGTTTCATATTCGATTAATTTTTTTACAGATTCTGGATATATATATTTAGCTTTAGGATTATTTAAATTTTTATAATATTCGTCGTTGTTATCTAAAGAATTTGGATTGTTTTCATTTATCGTATCTTTTATAGCTTTTAATTTTTCTCTTAAAATAAAATCTTTTTGTTGTTTATCCAAATTATTTTTCATTTTTTCTGCTATTTCATATTCTACTTGCAAATCCAATAGTTGTTTTTCTTGTTCTTCTATTTCTTTTGTTTCTTTATCACCTAATTTTTTCATAAATATCGCTCCTTTATTCAGTGAATAATAATTAACCATTTCTAAATATAATTTTTTTGCTTCTTGTTCATTTTTTAATTCTTTAACTTCTTCTTTTGTGTCATCATGATTTAAAAGAATATCATAATAATTATCTGGAATTAAACTTTCATCTTTTTGTGCAAATTCTTTAAAATTTAGATAATCATATGTATCATAAATTATAAAAATTTTTTTTAATTCTTTGCTATTTAAAATATTATCATTAACAGAAATCGACACTAAATCTCTTAAACGATATGTTAAGAATTCCAATTGATCAATAATAGGTCAATTAATCATTATTAATCTTTCATAATTAGATATGCAAGCAAATATAGCGTAGTAAGATATCATTCTATAAATAAACTTATCAATGTTTTCTCATGTGTTAATAATAAAATCTACAGTTTTTTCATTGTAATTAAGCATATCTTTAATTGATATAGATATATCATAATTTTTAAATGAATAAAATGAATAATATGTTCTTAAAATATTAATGTATTTTTTTGAAGATATTCCATATTTATTTTTTTTAATAATATGATCAATTAATTTTAAATATAATTCAGTGCCAAATAGTACTGAAAAATAATTATAAAATTTTTTAAAACTATTTAAAAAAGCAATTAAAATTTCTTTTTTATTTTGCTCATTAATATCATTTTCAACTATTATTCTGTTATAATCTTCAATTTTATTAATTTTATTATCAGGATCATCGCCATTTTCATCATAAATATCTTCTTCATTATAAGGATGAATGAAATCAATATATCCAATACATTTTAATGTGATATTAAAAGTGTTGTTTTTATTTTTTGTTATATCATCTAAATATAAATAAGATCCTCTACTAAAAAATTTTTTTAAAATAATAATTTTTCTTTTTCTATTTCTATTAACAACAAAATTAAAAAATTTATCATTTTTATCAGCTATAATCGGGCTAGCTACTAAATATTTTGAATAATCAATGTTTATTTTATCTATATCTGGGTTTTCTGATTTTTTATAATACACAGCTATAAATTTTAATTTTTTGTCTTTATTATTTCTTCTAAAATTATTATATTCAGAAAAAATAAATTCTCACTCAGAAGATCATGGTACTTTTATTTTTCGATAATCATTATTTAAAAAAACTCATGAATTACTTCACTTAGATTCTAGATCAAAATAAAGAAAATTTTCGAAATCTACCATATCACTTTCCTTTTAATTTATTATTTAATGACAAAATTAACTATTTTATTAATAATGAAAATTTCTTTTATTATTTTTTTATTTTCTAAAATAGATTTAATTATTTTTTTGGCTTCTGTTAAAACATATTCTTGATTATTTTTTTCAACGGGAACAATTATTTGATTTTTGAATTTTCCATTTACAGTAATTGGATAAATTATTTCTTCATTTAATAATGCTCTAGGATCTAAGGATATTTTACTTAAATTTTTTAAACCAAAAAATTTATCGCTAAGTTCTCACGCTAAATGAGGCATGAAAGGTTCTAAAATGTTTAATATTATATAAAAGAATTCATTATTTAATTCTAAGTTATTTATATTATTAAAATCATTTAATATTTCCATACATAAAGCAATAATAGTATTAAATGAATTATTGTTTGAGATAAAAATATTATTAAATTTTTCAACTAATTCATACATTTTTTTTCTAGCTTTTTTTTCAATAGAATTTAATTTGCTAAAATCAAATGTTTCTAAATAATTTTTATAATCAAATTTATTATCTAGTATTTCATAAGATTTTTGAATTATTCTGTTAATAAATCTTTGACAACCTTCTATTCCAGTATCAGATCACTCAAGATCTTTTTCAGGAGGAGCGGCAAATAATATAAATAAACGCACTGCATCTGCGCTATATTTATTAATCATTTCTTCTGGACTAACTGTATTGCCTTTTGATTTAGACATTTTAAAACCATCTTTTAAAACCATCCCTTGCGTAAGTAATTTATTAAATGGTTCTCTGTAATTTAATAATTTTAAATCGGCTAAAACCTTAGTGAAAAATCTTGAATATAATAAATGTAAAATAGCATGTTCAACACCCCCTATGTACTGATCTACATTTTTTCAATAATTAACTTCTTCATCAAAAATAACATTATTTCTTTTAGATAACGCAGTTGTATATCTAGCAAAATATCAACTTGATTGTCAAAAAGTATCGAAGGTATCGCTTTCTCTTTGTGCTATTTTATTACACTTAGGACAAAATGTTTTTAATCAATCAGAATTAGTTAAAATAGGATTTCCTTCTCCATTAAATTTTACTTTTTCTGGTAATTTTACAGGTAAATTAGAAATTTTTTCAGGTACAATACCACAATCTTTACAATGAACAATTGGTATAGGAGCACCTCAATATCTTTGTCTACTAATACCTCAATCTTTTAAATTTGCTTTATTGCTTTTTATATAATCTATATCAAACAATTTGTTTTTTGTGTTATTCTTTTTAATATTATTTTTAATAGCAAATTCTTTATATGTTTTGTTTTCATCAATATTAATAATTAATATATTTTCATCAGTTAATGCGCTTGCAAAATCAGTTATATATATTGGTAAACTAAAATTTTTAGATTTAGCTGAGCAAGGCAATTTAAATAATAATTTTTTATCAAACTTTTTTGCCTTTGCATTATTTGTTATAACATTAATTTTTTCTAAATCTTCTTGATTTAATACATTATCATCAAATAATTTTTTAATTAATTTATTTTTTGACGATATAGCTAAAAAATCAGCATTAATTAATTCTTGATAATTATTAAAAAAAACATTTAAATTATGATTATTAACAACAAAATTAGTTTCATAACCTTCGTTATAATTAATTCAATTCTTTTGCATTAATAAAACTTTTTCAGGTCAATAATTTTTAAGTTCTGACAATGAATCTTGTAATTCTTTTGCATATTTAGTAATTTTTACATAATATTGAGGCATTAATTTCTGAATAACTGGTTCATCACATCTTCAACATTTACCATTTTCCACTTGTTCATTAGCAAGTACTGTTTTATCTTTTTCACATCAATTTAAAAACGTTTCTTTACGATAAATTAATCCTTTTTCTCACATTTTTACAAAAATTAATTGATCAAATTTAGTGTAATCTTCATCAGCGGTAATAATTTGTCTACTTCAAGTAAAAGAAATACCCAATTTTTTAATGCTCTCATTCATTTTATTTATGTTTTGATATGTTCATTCTTTAGGATGAATATTGTTTTTTATTGCAGCATTTTCTGCTGGTAAACCAAACGCATCTCAACCAAAAGGATGTAAAACATTAAATCCATTTTTACGATAAAAACGAGCAAATACATCGCCTAAAACATAATTTCTTACATGCCCCATATGTATATTGCCACTTGGATACGGAAACATACTTAAAATATATTTTTTGGGTAAATTAAAATCATTTTTAGGTTCAAACAATTTATTTTTTAGTCAAAAATTTTGTCATTTTTTTTCTATTAATTTAACGTCATAATTCATTGTTTATACCTCAATTTTATTTTATTTTTGTTAATAATATATAAATATAATACATAATACAAATTACTATTAATTATATTAAAAAAGTTGTTATTTTTATTTTTTACTATTACATTATTATTTTTAATTTTTTTAAAGTTGAAAAAAGAAAAAAAGACAAACGAAAAATATTATTATTTGTCTTTTTTTCTTGAATTGATTATTTTAAATAATTTTACTATTTCATTATAAATTATCAAACCAAAAGCTAAAGGTAATCCTATAAATAAAATTAAAAGATTATTTCAAATATTATCAACCATTCTAAAAACTTCAGATAAACCAGGTATAATAACAACAATTATAGTACAAGTTGCTGAAAATAAAGCAGCTATTCACACTATTCAATATTTTCTCAAAGAAGCTCTGAATATAGATTTATCAGACATTAAATTAATACTATTTAATGAAGCCGCGACTCCAAGAGTTATAAACGCACAAGTAGATGTAGTTTGTAAAAATTCGGCGCCTGTTAAATTTTGTTTTATTGCAACTAAAGCTCCGAATGCATAAGAAATTAATGTCAATAAAGATAAAATAAGTGATTGAATAATTAAATTAGTTCCCATTCCTCTTGCAAAAATGTTTTCTTTTTTTGAATAAGGTTTGCGATTCATCACATTTTTACCACTATCGACCAATCCTAAAGCAATAGCAGGAAAACCATGAGTTAATAAATTAATTCATAAAAGTTGCGAGGCTCCAAAAATAAAAAACTCTGTTTGAGTTCCAATAGTATTTCTAAAGGACAAATAAAATACAATCATTCCAATTAACATTACTAATACTTCAGTTACTGAAGAAATAAGTAAATTCATTATTACTACTTTAATTTTATCGAAAATTAAACGACCATTTTTTACTGAATTGACAATAGTATTAAAATTATCATCAACTAAAACAATATCAGCAGCTTGTTTAGCAACGTCAGTACCAGTTATACCCATTGCACAACCTATATCACTACTTTTTAGTGCAGGAGCATCATTAACACCATCACCCGTCATAGCTACAACTTGATTATTTTTTTGTCAAGCTTGTACGATTCTTAATTTATCATTAGGATTAACACGTGCATAAACACTAATTTCTTTAACTTTTGCTAATAATTTTTCATCATCTCATTTAGCTAATTCTTCGCCAGTAATAGCTAAATCATTAGTATCATATATACCTAAATCCTTAGCAATTGCTTTAGCTGTAGTTAAATGATCTCCGGTAATCATCACTGTTTTAATTCCTGCCTTTTTGGCTAAAGCAATGGTTTCTTTAACATTATTTCTTGGTGGATCAATTAATGCAACTAGAGCAAAAAGTTTTAAATCTTTTTCGTCAGCAAAATTAATTTTTTCTTTATTTATTTCTTTAATTGCAACAGCTAAAACTCTATAAGCCTTTTGAGCAAAATTTTCGTTAGTCTCAATATATTTATCAATATTTTGTTCCTTTATTAAATTAAATAAAATATCAGGAGCACCTTTAGTAATAAGATAATTTTTATTTTTATATTTAACTAAAGTAGACATTAATTTTCTATCACTATCAAAAGGTAAAGAATCTAAAATTTGATATTCATTTTTTAAATTTTTTTTATTAATATTTAAATTATAGGCAAATTTAAGTAAAGCAATTTCTGTAGGATCGCCAGTTTCAATTCAAGAACTATTTTTTTCTTCTCATTCTAATGAAGCATCATTGCATAAAGTTAAATATTTAGCTAAAAGAATTTGTTCATCCTTAGTAGCTAATTCCATTTTATTATTATTAATTAAAACATCAACTAAAGTCATTTTATTTTCGGTTAATGTTCCGGTTTTATCACTACAAATTATTGAAACTGAGCCTAAAGTTTCTACTGCTAAAAGATTTTTAGCTAAAGCTTTTTGTTTTGACATTTGTGCTACACCAATGCTTAATAAAACAGTAGTAAAAGTAATTAATCCCTCAGGTATAGCTGCAACCGCTAAACTGATACCTATTACCAAAGAATCAGTATAAGTTTTTAATTCTCTAAAAGCTTGATTTTTTATAGTCCCTATTAAAATAACTTGTAAAATAAAACTTACTAAAAGTAAAACAATACCTGAAATGCCAAAAATTTTACTTAATTTATTTAATTTAATTTGTAAAGGGCTTAAAACTTTTTCTTGTGTTTGTATTAAATCATTTATTTTTCCTATTTCTGTATCTTTAGCAATTGCTTCAACTATTGCAATAGCTTTGCCATTTGCTACATAAGTGCTAGAAAAAACTAAATGATTATTTTCAGCTAAAATTGTAGATTTACTTTTTTCAAAATCTGCTCATTTGTCTACTGGCAATGATTCACCAGTTAATGAAGATTCAATAACTTTTAAATTAAAAGCTTCAATTATTCTTGCATCAGCACTAATAACATCTCCAGCATTTAAAACAATTAAGTCTCCAACTACTAAATCTTCTGCAGGCACTATAACAGTTTTACCTTCTCTAATAACTGTGGCATTAGCCTGGTTCAATTTACTTAATGCTCTAACGGCTTGATCACTCTTGACTTCTTGATAGGCCCCCAACATGCTATTTAAACAAACAACAAGAAAAATTATTCCTGGTTCTACATATGATACAATTAATTCTGTTCCATGATTAACATTAGATAAATGACCATAAATAGCTAATGCTAAACTAATCAATGCAGCTATTAATAATAAAATCACCATCGGATCTAAAAATTGTTTAAAATAAGCAACAAAGCAATTGACCTTTTTATTTTTTAATAAAGTATTTTTACCAAATTTATTTTGTAATTCCTTTACTTGTTTATTTGTTAACCCTTTTTTATAATCAATTATTTTTTGCATTCTGCTCCTTTTTATAATTCTTTAAAATTATAAAAGATAAAAATAAAAAAACTATTTATAAAGAAAAAAAGTATAAAAAAAACTGGCGGAACAGAGAGGATTCGAACCTCCGCGGGAGTTGCCTCCCCTACAGTCTTAGCAGGACCGCCTCTTCAGCCAACTTGAGTACTGTTCCATCAGCTTTTTAATTATATAAAAAAATAATGCAAAAGCACTATTTTTTATTTTTTTTCTTGTAATAAAAGAATCCTGCTATTCCCGCTGCTATAGCTGCTAAAATAGAAAGAATTGAGCCAACAATAATTGCAGTTTTATTTGTTGATTTTTCTTGAATAACAACTTGATCATTATTGTTATTATTTCTAGTAATTTTTACTTCTAAAGAATTGCTTGTTTTGTTCATTTTTAGTTCATTATCTTTTGAAAATGTATAATTTCTTAAATTATTTTTAACATATTCTTCTAAAGCATTTTTTAATTGTTCATTGTTTGCTCTTGTTGGTATATTAATTTCAGCATTTTGAATTAAAATATTTTCATCATAAAAACTCACACGTAATTTAAAAATATTATGTAAATAAATTACTTGATTTTCTTTTACAAATATTTTTAACTTAGAATCGCTTGTTATATATTTTTTAGTATCAAAATATGACGATAAGTCAATTTCTTGACCATTTTTATTAATACTTAATTCAATGCTATTAATTTTTTGTTGTGTGTTAGATAGAACAAAATCTAAAATTATCTTTTTGTTTGATTCTAATTCTTGAGCGTTTGAATCTTTTTCTTTATTATTTTTTATGACAATTTTATAAGTATCATTACTATTTAAAGTTAATATATGATCGTCTAACAATTGATAATCTTGAGGAATTAAAGAAGTTAAATCAATTGTTGTCTGATTTTGATCAAGTGTTAATTCTTCTTGTTTAATTTCTTTATTATTTTGATCAATGAAAATTACATTTATTATTCTTTGATTTTCATTTTGAATTGGTTGTTCAATATTTTGATTTTCTTTTTCCTCTTTAATTTTATTTTTATCAATTAATTCTATTGTATAAAGATTAATTTGTGAATCTAAATCAATTTTAGAAGTTGTTTTAAATTCATAATTTTCAGGTAAATTGTTACTTAGATCAAGAATATCATTCGATAATTCAACAATTTTATTGAAACGAATAAGTTCTTTTTTACTATCTTGATCAACAAAAACAATTGTAATTTCACGTTTAGTTTGTTTAATTAAAATTTTAATAGAACTTTCATTATTATATGAAATTAAATTATTATCTATAAGTTCATAATTATTAGGCAATCCTATTCTTGGATTAATTTCATTATTATTAATTGTATTTTTATCAAGTGGATAATTATTTATAACTTGTTGACTTACAAAATCAACATATTGTAAAATAACGAATTTTTCTTTTAAAACTACATTTATTTTTAAATCATTAGTAACAAATAAAGAATTATTATCTTTATCAATTAATTCATAATTTTGATTATCAAAATAATTATTTAAATTAATTTGCTCACCTGTAATTTTAATTTCTAAATTAGCTTTACCTATTGATAAATTAGTTTCATAATTAATAAAATCTATATTGATTTTTTTAGTTTTTTCTTTAATTTTAATTATTACTTTATTACTATTAACAAGCATTGTTTGATCATCAGAATTAACTAGTTCATAATTATGAGGAATATAAGCAGTAGTATCAATTGTTTTTTGATCAAAATTAATACTATGATTAAATTGTCTAATAATTTGTTTATCTAATGTTTCCAAACTTATAGTTAAGTTAATTTTATTTTTATCAATCAAAACATTTAATTCATTGTTTTCATTTATATTATAAGTATTATCTTTATTGAATTGATAATTAGTTGGCAAAATATTGCTTGGAATAATATTGTCAATGAAAGCACTAACTTTAATTATTTCTTCATGAACAATATTTAAACTTTGAGCATCAATAAATTTAACTTTTACATTTTTATAATTAGGCATTAAATTAACTGTTAAATCTTGAGCTATTAAAACTTCATTTTCAGTATCCACTAATCTAAAATTATTTTGATCAAAAAGTGTCATCAGATTTACTAACTCACCATTAATTTTTAAAGACAAAGTACGTTTAGAAATAATTTCATTATTTTCTTTATTAACAAAAGTTACTACATAATTATTGGTTTTATATTTAGCCATAGCATTAATAGTATCTTGTATAAGTACTATTGGATTTTGATAAGTGGCTAATTCTAAATTATCATTCAATAATGGTCTTAAATCAATATTTACATCATTACGATTAACTTCATTGTTTGTCGTTTGTAAAATATTGCCTTGAGCATCATGGAAATTAATTTGAATAGGTTTTTGATCTTTAAGAACTTTAACTTCAATAATTTCTTTGTCAGTAATATTAACTAAATTTTGATTATCTATTGTTTGATAACCTTCAGGTAAATAAGAAATTAAATTTATATTATTAATTTCTAAATTGATTCTTAATTTACTTTGTTTAATTATCAAATTATTTTCATCAATAAAATTAATAGTAATATATCTACTTCTTTGCATTAATTTAATTTCTTTATCTTCGTTAGCAAATATATATAAATTATTATTTTCAGGAGTATACAGTTGATAATCAAAATATAAGCTTAAATCAATAATTTGTCCGTTATTATTAGCTAAATCAATTCTTTCTTGTTTAATTGTTTGATTATCTTTAGCATTTTTAAATGTTAAAGTAATAGATTTAGCTGATTTTAATATATAAACAATAGCTTCTTTTTGTTCATCAGTAATTGCTAAAATAATTTGATTATTATTATAATCTAGTAAATAATCATCAGGAATATAACTTAATAAATTAATACTTTGATCATTTTGACTAATAGTAATGATTTTATTAGTAATAATTTGATTTGTTTCTTTTATTTTAAATTGTAAATTTATTTTTCTAGTTAAAGCTTTTAAAGCAATTGTAAGATTATTTTTAACGTTAACTTTATTTGTATCAATTAATTCATAACCTTGTGGTAAATAATTATTTAAATCTATTTCTTTATCATCTTTTGATATTTTAATTTTTAAACTTTTAATTAATACCTGATTTTCATTATCAACAAAATTTAAGGTTATGCTTTGTTGATTCTGTTTTACTAAAATATTTGTATTATTATTTACAAAATATTCATTAGATTGTTCTGTTATTATTTGATAATCTGCATTTTTAAAATAATCATTTAAATTAATATTTTGTCCATTTAAAGTAATTTCAATAAATCTATTACTAATTAATTCATTAGTTGTTTGGTCAATAAATTTTAATTCAATAGTTTTACTATTTTTAATTACATTAATACGAACGGAATTATTTAATGTTATTTTTGCATCATTTTCATTAACTAAAATATAACCTTGTGGTAATAATTCTAAAATATTAATTTCCTTATTTTTAAAATCAAAAGTTTGATTAACGCTTGAAATAATATTACCATTATTATTTACAAAATAAATAGTTGCATTTTGCTGTTTATTTTTTATAACTACATTAATAAGAATTTGATCATTAAGAAGAATTATTGAATTATCAATGTAATAATTTTCAGGTAAATAATTTGCAATATCAATTTCATTTTGTTCAAAAGCAATACTTAAATTAACTGGTAAGCCAATAGTTGAAAACGTATTTTCATCTATAAATCTGAAGGTAATTTCTTTTTTCAATGGTTGCAATAAAATAACTTTATCTTCAATTATATTGATAGTATTATCTTCTTGATTTGTCAATTTATAAATTAATGTATCAAAATAATTATTTAAATTTATAATTTGTCCTCGAGTATTAATATTTACATTAACAATATTAATTAATTGTTTATTAAACTCATTAACAAAAGACAGTTGAACGCTTTTTTGTTTATCTTTAACTAAAATTTCAATTTCATTAGTAAAAGTAACTATATTATTCTCACTATTAATTAACTCAAAATCAGTTGGTAAATAATCATTTAAATTAATCTGGTTAGCATCATAATCAATTTCAATATTTTTAATTTCTACAATATTATTTTCTAAATTTTTAAAAGTTAATTTAACTTCTTTAGTATTTTTTGTCACTTTTACATCAATTAAATTATTTTCTGGAATAACTTGTTGATTATCTTTTAAATTAGATAATTTATAAAATTTAGGTAAATAATCAGATATCATTAATTCTTTTAAATTAGAACTAATTCTAATTTTTAAAGTATCAACTGTGTTTTGTGATATTAAATTTAATGTCACAATTTTAAACAAAGGGATTAATTTAATTGTCACGTTATTATCAATGTTTATTTCATTTTGATCAGTTTGTGCTAATTGATAATTTTGATTATCAAAAAGATTAAGCAAATTAATTTTTTGCCCATTACGATTAATATTTAATATTTGTTCATTAATTAAATCATTTGTAAAATTATCAACAAAACTAATTTTAACTTCCTTAAATAATGGAATTAAATAAACAATTAAATTCCCATTTATTAAAACATTTTCTTCTTGATTTGTAGCTAATTGATAATTTTTTTTGTCTATAAATTGACTAACATCAAAAGTTTGTCCATCAGCACTAACATTTAAACTGATGCGATTAATTTCTTGACTATTTTCTGAATTAATAAAAGTAATAATATATTGTGCTTGTTGTGGTACTAATAAAACATCTATTAAATTTTCAACGCTTACAATATTGGGCTGATTAGGAGCAAATAAATAATTAGATGGCAAATATGGTGTTAAATCAACAATTTTTTGATCTTGATTAATTTCGATTATTTGATTATGAATTGGGATTGCAGGATGATTAATATCAATAAATTTTAAATTAATTTGCTTTTGATTTTTAATAATTACAATGTCAATTGAATTATTATTGTTTAAAGTATAAGTAGTTTGTTGATCTTTTAAAGAATAATTATCAGGTATTAAATTTTTTATATTAATTTGATTCTCATTGTAATTTATATTATGTGTTTTACTTAAAATAAGTTCTTTATTTTCATTGACAAAATTAACAGTAACTAATTTATATTTTGGTGTTAATTTAAAAGTTTTTGATTCACTAATAAATTCAATTTCTTGAGAACTATTTAAACTATAGTTATTAGTATTAAATAAAGTAGTTAAATTAATATTTTGACCATTTTTTAAAATAATTAAATTATTAGTTTGAATAATTTCATCATTTGAATTTGCTAAAACAAAAGTAATTTGTACTTCTTTAAAATCATTGTTATTATTTTGAGTTCTAATTAAATTGAATTTGTTAATTAAATTTTGTTGTTGTTTTTGAAAATTAATTAATTGATTTAAATTTATTTGTTTAATTTGATCAGAATAATTATTTATTAATTTTTTATGTGATTCTTTCAGATTTTCAAAAAGTTTATTACTATTTATAACATCATTAATTGATAATAAATTAGTATGTTGTTCATTAATAGTGCTAATAATTGAATTAATTTGTTTATATAAATCAATCTTATCATTAATTAATATTAAATTATCTCTAATTTGTTCTAAAGTATTTACACTTGTATAATCATTAATCAATTGAATTTGTGAACTTAATTCTGTTAAATTTTCAATTTCTTTATAAATAGAATTTTCAATATTTTCATTTAATAAATTAAATAATTGAATTTTATTATTTTCAATAAAAATTTTAAGAGAATTTCTTTTGCTTATTATTTGATTAATGTTATTTTCCAATTGTTGTAAAACTTCTTCAATAATTTCAAAAGAGGGTTTGTGTTTATTAAGTAAACTTAAAAAATTATTAATTGATAAACTATAATCACTTTGATTTAATTTATTATTTAATATTAATTGATTTAAATTTTCAAATTTGGAAGTTAGATTTTTTAATTTATTAATATTGTTTTGATCTTTTAAATATTTATTTAAATCACTGAGATTATTTAATTTAGCATTTAGTGTAGTTTCATTATCATTATTTAATGTTACTTTTAAAGTATTAATATCTGTTTGAATAAAATTTAAATAATTTTGATGAATTAAATTTTGGTTGTTTAGAATAATTTGTGAAATTTCTTCAATATTTTTATTTATTTTATTTATTAATTCTTTATTTAAATTTTGTTCATTATTTAATTTACTATTTTGAATTAAATTAGTTAAATTTTGTAAATATTCTTTTTCTTTTTGATTATATGAATCATTTGTAACAAATGAAGTTATGGCATAATAATCTGTTATCAAACCAACTGTATTATGAAATTCTTTAATTTCTAAAATTAAATTATTAATTGTGTTGCCATCTTCATTATTAAAGTTATTATTATTTAATTTATTTAACGTTTCTTCTATTAAATCATCCAATAAGAAAATATTATTTATTTGTTCTTTTTTATTAATTATTTTTATTATATTGTTAAAATTATTTAAAAAATGACTATCACTTAATTTTCAAAAATAATTTTGAATAGTTATATTTCCTAAAGCATCAATTTGTTGTACTATTTGATTTCTTAATTTATTGTCAAAACCAATTGCATTTTTTAAATCAGTAAAAATTAGATTTAAGCTTTTTAAAATTTCTTCTTGTGTGGTTTTCAAATATTCATTTGTAAAAATATTAAGAGAATTGACAAAATTAGTATTAAAAATAGTTAATGTTTTCAATTTTTCACTTATTGCAATTTTTGAATTATTGAAAATAACATTACTTTCTATTTTGCTTTGTTTAATAAATGTATTAATAATTGTTAAAAAATTATTTATTTCGTCTAAAAGATTTTTATCATTGCTTAAACGTTCATTAATTAAATTAAAGTTTTTTGTTAATTCTTCTAACTTTTGATTAACTTCACTTATATTATCTAATGACAAATTTGATAATAAATTAACTACTTGTGTATTTTTAATTGAATTTATTTCATTAGTTATATAAATTTTATATGAATTATAAATTGGTGTTTGATTAGGTCTAATATTTTGTTCAAAAAATGGTATTGATAAAACTTCAATTTTTTTAATTGTATCAAGAATAGGATCTATTTTGTTGCTTATTTTTTGAAAATTATTTTCTATTTTATTAATTTGAGAATCAATTCATTCTGTTTCAATATTACTATTTAATATAGTTTTATTATTTTCTATGCCTAAATTTAAAATTTGATTAAAAATTCGTTCAAAAATTTCTCGTATTTGAGAATTATTACTATTTAAATGATTTAATTTTTGATTTTTTAATTGAGAAACAATATTATTACTATTATTTAATGCGGGTAATAAATTATTATTTAAAAAATCTATTTTTCTAGATAAATTAGCTATTTTATTTCTGGTGTTTCGATTATCAACAGTAATATCTATTTGATCTATTAAATTATTCATTTCTTGAATTTTAGTTTGTAAAATTGAATTATAACTAGTAATTTTATTTATCGATGGAGCTAAATTTAATTTTGTTTTTAATGCTCTAATTAATTTAAGAATAGCATTTTCTCCACTCACAGTTGACTTACGAGTATATTCACTTAAAACATCTTCATTATAATAATCATTAGCAGGTAAAATTTGTCTATACTTAACTGTTAAAATATCATTTAAATTAAATTTAAAATTATTTTTATTTAAGATTATTTTAAGAGATTTTAATTCTTCTAAGGTTAATTTTCTTTTTTGTTCGTTATAAACAATTGATTTTTGTCCATTAATTGTTCTTTCAACATTTATATCTAAATAAATATTTTCTACTGCATTATTATTGCTTGATAAAGTTATATTAAAAGAATTATCTCCAGCACTTGGCGTTGTTTGAAAAACATTAGTTAATAATTTTGAGTAGTGATTTTGTTTAATTTCTTCTTCAGATCATGAATAATTTCTTTTTAGTATTTCTTCAATTATAGCAGAAGAAGGAAAATCCATTGGAACAATTCCCAATACTCTAAATTGTTGATTTTTCTTTAAAAAATCATAAATTTTAGGCATTGTTTTTCGAGCATTATTTCAAGGAGAACTTCCATTTGCTCAACTAACAAAATTAATATAGAAAAAATCTCCTGAATTTGTTTTGCTATTATTAGCAATAATATTTTGTGAAGTTATATAGGCTTCTGTTTTACTGTTTTCATTAACATTTTCATATCTATCTTGAACTAGAAACATTCTATCAAAAGAACCGTCATTAAACAATGGACCAAATTCTCTTGTAGTTGTTATTAAATGATGAAAATGATTAAACATTAATGCTTTCCCTCTTAGTTCTTTTAAAGTAGGAACATAAGCACTTGGTTTATTACCATAATTAAAAAATAAATCACGAAATTCGCTACTACGCAAAGCATTTAATAATCTATCTGATCATTGTCTATTAGCATTATCATTTCTAACACTGCCATTTTCTTCTTTAATTCTAAATAAAACTGTTTCTGAGGGGTTTGTTTGAAGAAATTTTTTAACTTCTCTTAAAAAATCTAATAAACCAGTTGAAGCAAAAGCTGCACCGTGCGTTAATCAAAAATTACCATCTTGATATCTAACACGTATATCAAAAAATCTAATTCCTGCTTTTAATTGTTGGGCAAAATTCATTACTTGCGTTTGCGCTAAAAAACGTCCAAAAACTCACGCTGGACCAGTTCCATCAAACATAGCTGAATCATGGGTTCCAGGAATGGATAAATTAGTTATTTTTCTTTCATCAGGCACATTTTTCATTCATGTAGAAAAATCTACTGTTGCATTTTGATTATGACCTTCAAAAGAATTTTGATTTTTAGCTTTAGTATAATTTTTTGGCGTTGATAAAGAAAAAGTAGATAATAATCCGGCTGCTATAACGGTAGAAGTGATTAAATTTAACTTTTTAAAGTTTCTATTTTTCATTTATAACCTCCATAATTTAAATTTGATATATATATATATATATATATTAGTCATATTATTATACTAAAAAGATATAAAAAAATAGGGATAACCCTTATTTTATTTGATTTTCGATTAGAAATTGTGTGGTTTCTTCTTTAAAATCTACGTTATTACCTAAAGAAATTTCAATAGTTCAAACATCTGATTTACTTGAAGTTTTCTTAGCTTTTGAAAAATTAATTCCATTTACTGAATAATTTAACGATTTACTTATTTTTTTATTAGTACGTTTTTCTAATCATTTAGCTAATGTTAATTTTTCTTCATCTTTAGATAAATCTAAATCTACTTCGATTTCTTTTTCGATTGTTTTAATCTTAATTTTACTATTGGCTTTATATAATTCTAGACTAATTTCTTCCAAATATTCTCATTCTTCTTCATCATATTCATCATAAATTTCACCAACTATTTCTTCTAAAATATCTTCTATAGTTATTAAACCAATTATTTCTTTAGATGAATTATTTTCTGTAACAAATCCCATTTGAACTTTATTTGATCTTAAAATTTCTAAAGCTTTGGATAAAGAAATATTTGAACTCAAAGTAGGTACAGTTTTGATATATTTACTAATATTGCCTTTTTGAAGTGTAAAAATATCTTTTAATAAAATAATTCCTATAAAATCATTTTCTTTATTTTTTACTGGTAAACGAGAATAATTAGTTTCTGCAAAAACTTCTAAAACTCTAGAAATATTATTATCAACTTCTACAAATGTTATATCTTTTAATTTTACAAAATGTTTTTTTACTTTTACACTATCTAAATCTAATGCATTTTGTGCCATAATACTTTCATTAGTTTCTAAAACACCCTCATTTTGTGCCACATCTATTATATTTTTTAAATCTTCTTCAGTATTAGTTATGTAAATTTTTTTGCCTATTTTACTGATTGGATAAGTAAATGGTCAAAACAAATAATAGAAAAACAATAAAGGATAACATAATGTTTTACTAGTATATATTGGATGGCTTTTTGCTATTAATTTAGGAATTATTTCGCCAAATAAAACTATTATCGGTGTCATAACAGCAGTTGATAATAAAGCAATATAATTTTCTAAATTAGTACCGCCCAGTGTTATTGATAAAATTCAAGATAAAATAGCAGAAGAAGCTATATTAACAATATTATTACAAATCAATATTGTTACTAAAACTTGATTAAAAGCTAAATATTGCTTTTTTATCAATTTATTTGTAAAATTATTTTTATTACTTATTAATGTTTCAACTTTACCTAAATTTAAAGATGTATATGCAGTTTCAGCAGCACTAAACATACTACTTGCAATTATTAAAATAATTAATAAAATTATCGTAACTATTAAAAAAGTATTGCTAAAAGGTTTTGTTAAAGTTTGATTATTAGATGTAGTTATTTCTAAATATTTAGTAGTTATATTATTCAGGTCCATGAATTATTTTTCCTTTTTATTTTATTATTATAAATATTATTTATTATTTGATGTATCAGAATTTAAAAAATCTTTTTCATCGATGAATTTTCCTATTGGCATATCAAAAGTTAAATCAATATCTTTTAATGGTCCGCTTCTATTTTTTGCCACAATTAATTTAGTAGGGGAAAATTTATTAGATCAATCAGTTGCCTTATTATAATAATTTTCTCTATATAAAAAAGCAACAATATCCGCATCTTGTTCTATTGCTCCACTCTCTCTTAAATCTGCGAGCATAGGTTGTTTATCTTGTCTTTTTTCAACTTCTCTAGATAATTGACTTAAAGCAATAATAGGTATATTTAATTCTTTAGCTAATAATTTTAAAGTTCTACTAATAGTAGCCACTTCGTTTTGTCTATTATCACTTTTTTTTGTATTATCCAGAGAAATTAATTGTAAATAATCTATAACAATTAAATCTAATTTATTTAATTTATGTCATCTACGACATTTTCATACTAAAGTTCTTAAGGTTGATGATCCAGAATCATCTATAAATAAGTTTAATTTGTCAATTTGTTTACTTTTTACATTTGCTATTTGTACTCACTCTAAATCACTAATATCTTTAGCATTTTTTAATTTGCTGGTGCTTACATTGGACAAAATGCTGTAAACTCTAGACATCAATTGTTCAGGCGACATTTCAAATGAAAAAAAAGCCACATTTTTTTTATTAAATGATTTTGCTACATTAATTGCTATATTTAAAGCAAAAGCTGTTTTACCCATAGCAGGTCTTGCAGCTATAATCATTAATTCAGTAGGTTGTAATCCTTGATTTAAAACATCAAAAGATTCAAAACCAGTAGATAATCCATTTATTTCATTTTCTCTGCGATTTTTTAAAGTAATTAATTTTTCAAAATAATTATCACTTACTTCTTTACTTGAAAGAAAAAGATTTTTCGATACTTGTGAACCAACTTCATAAATAATTTCTTGCATTTGATTAAGTATTGTTTCAGAATCTGCTTTGTCTTTTGATTCAAAAAGATTATTTAACTGATTTAACCCTATTTGTAATTTTCTTTGTTTTGATATTTCTACTAGATTTTCTCTATGCATTTCTAAATTAACAAAAAAAACAATAGTATTAAAAATTTTATTAAGAAAAATTAAATTTACATTTCTATCTAATCCTAATTCTTTTGCTTTCTCGATTATTGTATCTTCATTTATACTTTTACTTTCTTCATAAAGCGTTCTCATTACCACGAACAATTCCCTGTTAGAAACATCATAAAAATCATTTGGTTCTAAAAAAGGAATTAATTCTCCAGGTGAGTCGTATTTATGTATTAACAAAGATAATATTTTTTGTTCTAAAAGTATATCTTTTATTATTATTTCTTCTTTTAAAATTTTCATAACACCTATATTAATTTAATTGTTTCAAAGTAATATTAACCTTTAAATTTGCTTTTATATCCTCAAATATATGTATTTCAATTATATGCAATCCATTTGAAACTAAGTGAACTTTTTGAACTGCATATTTATTTAATTTATAACCTTTTTTTTGCAAATCTTTAAAAATTTCTTTAGTAGATATAGCATGATGAACATTTAAATTGCCTCTGCTATCAATTTTTGCATCAAGAATGTATTCTAATTGATCATTTTCTAACAGTTCTTTTAATTTTAAAGCTTCAGCTCTTTGTTCCATTTTTTCAGCAATTAAATCATTTAATTTTTTATCTAATTGTTTTTTAGTAAATTCATTATATGGTAATGCCAATCCTTTTGCTATTAAATAATTAGTTGCATAACCATTGCTAACTTCAATTATTGTATTAGCCTTGCCTTCTTTGACATCTTTTAATAAAATTACTTTCATATATTCTCCTTTATTTAGCACTTATTATAGCTTGAATAATATTATCTATAAAAGTTTCCATATCTTCTGATGTTTCTGCTGCTGCTGCACCAAAATGTCCACCCCCGCCAACTTTTTCAGCAATTATTTGAACGTTAGTATCGATTCCTCTAGCACTTAATTTTAATTTATTATTGATTTCATTTCTAGCAATTACAAAAGAAGCTTTTCTGTTGCTAATACGTAAAATTTCTTCTGCTGCTATAGAAATAGTATCATTTGAAACAGAAACATCTTTATATGATAGATAATAACCTGGTTTGATTTCTTTTAAATTTTCTAACAATTCTTTAACTTTTTGATTTGTTTCATAATTCATTTTTAAAGCTTCGCTACTAATAGTTGCATTAGCTCCTTTACCTTGTAATCAAGAAGCAGCTTCAAAAGTTTTAGAAGTAACATGTTTTTGAAATTGTAAGGTATCTAAATAAATTCCATTAAGTAACATTTGAGCAATTTTAAAATTTATAGGAATAATATTTTTATGTAACATTAAAATCTCAGTAACTATTTCCGAAGTAGAAGAGGCTGATGGATCAATTATTTTTTGTGTTTTGGGAACGAAATCCAAATTATTATTTAATCTATGATGATCAAGTATAAAAATATTATTTTTATCAATTTTTTTCAAAGCTTCAGGATTATCTGTTCTAGAGGGATGCGCATTATCTACAAAAAAAACAAGTGTTTTTTCATTACTCAATTTATCTGCTTGTTTAGATTTTATAAATATATTATTATCTTCAAAATATTCATTCATTATTTTTCTAGTAGTAAAATCTTGTGTTGATGTACAAATAAAAACTTTTTTATTATAATATTTAACTATTGTGGCAATTCCTAATGCTGAACCTATTGCATCTAAATCAGCATTTGAATGACCATAAATAATAACATTTTCTATATTTTTAGATAATAATTTATTTTTCAAAACTTCCAAAATACTTTTTATTCTTATTCTATCAAAAGAAGGCAAAATTTCTTTAGCAGAACCAAAATAGTTAGCATTTTCATTATCATGTAAAATACAAATTTGATCTCCACCTCTGTTTTGTGCTAAAAGTAAAGCAGATTTAGCTTTATTCATTTTTAAACCTAGATCAATAATTCCACTAGCAAAACCTGCTGAAACAGAATAAATATATTTTTTTTCTGATTCATTGGTATTATGAAAATTATGTAAACTATCAAAAAATTCAAAATTTTCTTTTTTCATTTTTTCTAAAGCAGCAAAATCAGTAATTATTAAAAATTTGCCATTTGTATTATATTGTCTATAAAAAAGATTATATTTGCTGGATAAAATATCTAAAATATTAATTACTTCTTTATTTAAATTAAACAATTGTTCTTCTGAAAAAAAGGATTGATATAACTGATAATTATCAATTTCTAATTCTCCCACAACAACACTTCGATTTTCATAAAGTTTCATTATATTTTTTTCCATTGTTATATCTTTAATTAAAAAAGAATTAGATAAATTTCAAAAATTAACTTGGTAATAATTATTATCATGGCGAAATTCAATTGTTTTTTCATTTTGATGTTTAATTCTAAAATGATTAAAAAAATCATTAACACTTTTACCAGTTCATTTATCACCAAAACGAATATTTATAAATTTACTAGTTCATAATATTTTATTATTTATATCTACAATTATTGAACCAACTAAACTATAACTATTGACTTCATCTAAATATTGATCAAAAGAAAATCTTGTAATATTTTTATAATGATTATATGCATAAATTTGTTTAGTTATTATCAACCCCAAAGAAAAAAAGGATAATAAAATTAAAGCCACGAAAATATAATTAATTCATTCTACTTGAATTGTATTGATATTTCATATATAAAGAGCATAAAAAATTATTAATAATATAGATAAACTAATAATTAATATTGATAATAATCAAATATAAATTTTGCTTTTACTTTTTAAATTAACATTTTTCATAGTTATTAATATTATTATAATACAAGATGTTAATTTTCATTATTGAGATAATCTTTATCAAAAATTTTTTTAGCAATATTTTTGGGCACAACTTTAATTAATTCTTCGTATGGAGCATTGAAAATATTGGCATAATTATGAAAATAATTTAATAAATTTGTTTCCATTTTTGGACCTAATCCTTTTATTGTTTGTAATTTACCTTGCGTTGAGATTATTCTCAATCTATTTCTTAAATGTTCTTTTGCAAAACGATCAACTTCTAATTGCATTTCACTTAAAAAATTACGTAAATTACTATCAATACTATTTATTAAAATTAAATTTTCATTTAAATCTATTAATCCTTTGGTTTTATGATTATCATCTTTTACTAAAGCAATAATTTTTAAATTTAAATTATGTTTTTTCATAATTTTTTTTACTGAATTTAATTGTGCCATTCCACCATCAACAATTATTAACGAAGGAAAAATATTTTTTTCTAAATTACTAAAATATTTTTCAGCAGTTAATTCCATATATTCAACATCTGCTTTTCTAGTTAAATTTAAACCGTGATTAAATTTTCGATACCCACTTTTATTTTTTACTCCATTTGTATAAACAATAGCCACTCCTATTGGATTAGAATTATTTAAATTCGAATTATCAAATAAAACAATATCTTTAAGATTTTCTAAGCCAATTAATTCACTAAAGGATTTTAAATTATTTATAGTTTTATTAATTTTAAATTTGTAATTTAAAAGCTCTTTTTCAATAAATACATTTAAATTTAAATAAGCTAAATTTAATAATTGTTTATAAATTTTAGTATTATCACTTGTTAATTTATAAATATTTAAATCAATATCTAAATCCAAATTTAGTAATTCTTTATCTACCAAAATTAAATCAGGAACTAATTTATTAAAATAATAATGATCTAAAAATTCTTCAAAGAAAAATTTAACATTTAAATTACTTTTAAGTACAATTCTATCACTATCCATTAATATACCATGTCTATAAAATAAAATATTTAAAAAAATTAGATCATCGACAACTTTATAAGAAATTACATCTAAATCTTTTTGATTTTTTAATTCAATAACTTGCTTTTCTTTTAATTTTTCTAAATATTCTATGGATTCTTTTAAATCTTTAGCAATTTCAAAATTTCATTTTTCAGCTGCTGAGTGCATTTCCTGTTTTAATTTTTTCAAATAATCTTCATTACTGAAATTTAGAATTTTTTTTAAATTTAAAAATTTTTGTTTTCAAAATAATGGATCATTATTTTCAATTTTTAAACCATTAGTATAAAATGCTTCTCTTTCAATTAATTTTAATATTTTGCTGGCACCATAGCCGTTAGGAAAAGGGCCCAAATATAATGAATTAGGTTTTTTCTGAATTTTATGTTTATTTAATCTTGAAATTTTTATTTCAGTATTTTTATAAGATATTTCAATATATGGATAGTATTTATCATCTTGTAATAAAATGTTGTATTCTGGTTTATATCTTTCTATTAATTTTCTTTCAAGTAATAAAGCTTCTTTATCATTACTGACAATAAATATTTGATAATCACTTATATCATTAACCATTTTATTTGTTTTAAATGAATTTATTGATCCTTCAAAATATTGTTTCATCCGATTTTGCAATTTTTTTGCTTTACCAACATAGATGACATCATCATTTTTATTTTTTCATAAATAAACACCGGGAAGATTTTTTACATTATTTAATTTATTTTTATCAAACATTAATCAGTATAGTCCTCAATATATTTAGAAAGTATATTTTTAGGGTAATATTCGTATAAAATCTTTAAAATTTTGTTATTTTTATAATAAACAAAAGAAGGAACTTTAAAAATTTCTCAATTAGAGGACGCATTTTTATATAAATTTGCTTCTTCTGCGTCTATTTCTAAAAATATTACATCATCTCGAGTTTTGTAATCTTCATACAATTCTTTAATAATAGGTTTCATTATTTTACAATCATTGCATCATGAAGTAGTAAATACTAGAAAAAATAATTTTTTAGCATAGTCTTTTCTTTCAAGTATTTCTTTTAATTCATTAAAAGAAATTTTTTTCATGAAATCACTCCTTTTGTAAATTAAATTAAAATAAAATATTTAAATTTTCATTAAATTCATCATCATCTATATAGTTTTCATGTTCTAATGTTGTTTTTTCAATTATATTATTTGATATATCGATGGAATTTTCTTCATTTTCCTTTATTTTAAAATTATTTTTAATATCAATATATTCTGTATCTAAAAATTGATCTATTTCATTTAAAGGATAATAATCATCTATTATTTTCTCATTTTCATTATTTATAAGTGTATTATTACTATTAGAGATTTCTAAATTATTTTTATCTATTTTTTCATATTTTGTTGTTGCAAAATAATCAAAGTCATTAATTTTTATTGGAGTTAAAAAATAATAATTATCATTTTTTTTAATATTTTTAATTATTATTTTTAAAGATTTTTTTTTATTTAGATCATATTCTTCACAAGCTTTATTAATTTTTAAAAAATAATTATAACAATCATCTGTAAACTCAAATAATAAATTATTTTCTAATTCTTTTTTAATTTCATTCAATGAATGTTTTGCTAATGACAATTTCTTATAATAATAAAAAGGTTTAACATATAAAAATTTCAAAATTATATATATAGAAAAAAATAAAGTAATTAAAATAGTTAAAAAAGGCGAAAAAGAAATTACATAAGGTAAATTAAAAATACTATCTAATAAAAAACCAATATTATTTTTAACATTTGGTAAATCATCTATTGAACCAATAAAATTTTTATATCATCCATTGGTATATATTAATTTAACATTATTTACATTATAATATCAAAAATTCTCAACTCTTTGTAAAACCAAATATAAATGATAAAAAACTAATGATAATAAAATAAGTGAAATTCAAATAAAAATAATTTGGTTTCTTAAAATAAGATAATTTACTCTTAAATGATTTTGAAATCATGGAATATATTTTTTTCTATAAAAAAATGTTATTCATCTTATTAAAAATAAACCTAAAATAAATACAATAAAAGGTATTAATGTATCTCCGAAAAGTAAACCAAAGCTAAATACATAAATTTTTTTAAGTAAAAATAAAGTATTGTTTTGATTTAAAAAATCATTATTATAATGTATTAAAATAGCTAATACGCTGAAAAATAAAAATAAAATAAATAATAAACTTTCAACAGCAAAATTAATATTTTTTTTATAAATTTTATTTGTATTATTTTCAATTTTTTTAAAATTATTAAAATATTTAATTTTCATTTTTAAAATCAATAATTCCTTTTATATATTCTTTAGCTTTATTTAAACCATGAAGTGATAAAAAATTTAATCCTTCCACAATATTATTTTTTAAAAAATTAGAATATTTATCTAAATTTAATTCCATATCAACATTTTTATTTAAAATTGCTAATGTTTTGCATAAAAATGCACTATTTTTATTAGATAATAATTTTTCTTTTGTTTTGCCTTTAACTAATTCTATATTATTATAAATATCTTCAAGAGTATTAAATTCATTTAATAATTTAATCGCTCCTTTATCTCCTATGCCTTGTACTCCAGGTAAATTATCAGAATTATCACCAGCAATTCCTTTAAAATCTGGGATTTGAATAGGATTAATATTATAAATACTTTTAAAATTTTCTAAATTAATTAGTTCAAAAGTATCTTTTTCTCTATTGGTTTTAATAATGCATGTATTATTATCAACTAGTTGCAATAAATCTTTATCTTTAGAAAATATAAAATTTTGACAGTTATTGTTATTAACTAAAGTGGCAATTAAATCATCAGCTTCTTCCCCATTTTTTTCTAATCATTCTATATTTAATTTATTCAAAATGATTTTTATTAGATCAAATTGTTCGAAAATAATTTCTGGTGGTTTATTTCTTCCTGATTTATAGTTTTGATAAATTTGATGTCTTTTAGTTTTCGAGTTAGCATCAAAAGCAATAAAAAGATAATCTGGTTTAAGATAATTTAATAATTTACATAAAGTTATTAAAAATACATGAACTCCATTTGTTGTTATACCTTCTGGTGAAATCATATTTTTTTGATAAGGATTATATGAAGCATAAAAGGATTGAAATAATAATAAATTACCATCAACAAGTAAAAATTTTTTCATAGCTAAACGCTCCTTCAATTGAGAATCTGAGGATTTTTATTATTTAATTTATGATAAGCATTTATTAAAATAACATCACCTTTTTTTAGATTATTATAATGATTGTAATAAATATCTGATAAAACAAATGTTAAAGATTTACTACTATCTCTTACTTCTAAAGTAAAAAATTTATTGGTTCTAAATAATTTAATATTAACCACTTCAACTACATATGTTCTTTCTTCTGAACCAGGTATTAAAGTTACCAAACGATTGGTAAAAGTATTTTCATATTTTGAAGTTAAAAATATGTTGTAAGATTGTCCTAATAATGCGATTTCATTATTTGTTTCATAATCAATATCTTCATATTTTTTAAAATCATTGTCTAACATATCTAAATTTAAATAACCAGCTTTTTCTAGTTTATCTTGTACTTGTTTAAAAGTTTCATTTTTAGAAAATAATAAATAAATATCTTTTATTTGTAAAGCTGCTTGTTCAATATATTTAGTTGGACCAAAAAATCTAAAAACATTAGCTTTAATTAATAAATCCAAGGCAGCATCTTTAATTCCTGCAAATCTTAATCTTAATAAGATTTCTAAAATATTATTATTAAAAGGACCATTGATATTTAAATCGGAAAGAATTTTATTTATACTTTCATTACCAAATCCTTTAATTAAATTTAGTGGTAAATATAAAATATTATTTATTATTTCACTTTTATTTGTGGAATATCTAATATCAGGCGAATAAATAGTAAAACCCATTTCTTTAGCTTCCTGTGCGAAATTACTTATAAGTTCTTGCGAACCTTGAGAATTAGTTATTAAAGAAGCATAATAATATAAAGGATATCTAGCTTTATAATATGCCATTTTCATAGTTAAAAAAGCATAACTAACAGCATGACTTTTGTTAAACCCATATAGACCAAAACGTTGTATATTTTCATAAATTTCATTAGCCTGTTTCACTTTTAAACCTTTTTTAATTGCATTAGTTATAAATTTTTCTTTATAAATTAAAATTTCATCTTCATGTTTTTTACTAATTGCTTTTCTTAAAAAATCAGCTTCAATAAATGTAAAATCAGCTATTTGTTGAGCAATTTGCATAATTTGTTCTTGATATACTATTACTCCATGCGTTTGTTCAACTATAACATCATAAAGAGGATGAATATTTTTCATATTTTTTTTATTTTTTTTAGATAAGGCATATTCATTAATATATTTAACTGGGCCAGGTCTAAAAAGTGAAATAATATCAAATAAATCATTAAATTTATCAATGTGCACTCTATTAATAGTATTAGTCATACCAGGAGATTCTAATTGAAAAATTCCTTTTGTAAAACCACTATTTAACATATCAAAAGTTAATTTATCATTTATTAATGAGGCATTGTTTTTTAATAAATTTTCATAATATTGATCAGGTTGAAGAAAATTTTCTATATTAGCTATTTCAGTTAGTGTTTTTAAACCTAACAAATCTATTTTTAATAATCCAAAATCTTCAATATGATTCATAGTTAATTGAACTTGTTGAAAAGAATCATCATTATTTAATGAAACAGGACAAAAATTAGAAATTTTGTTTTGTGCAATTATTATTCCTGCTGGATGAAAACTATATTGTCGTGGTAAACCTTCAATTTTTAAAGCTAATTCAAATAATTTTGGATATTTATCAATTAATAGTCTGAAATTTCTATTATTTGCATAAGATTCTTGTAAAGATAAATTAGCATCTAATGTTTTAGTAATTTTATTAATTTCGACCATAGAAAGTGGATTATCAATAATTCTTGCTACATCTCTTAAAGCCATTTTAGCACCTATAGTTTGAAAAGTAGATATTAAAGCAACTTTTTCAAAACCATATTTTTCTTTTATATAATTAAAAACTTCATGTCTGCGATCATCTTGAATATCAATATCTATATCAGGTCAGCTCAAACGGCCTGGATTTAAAAATCTTTCAAACAATAAATCATATTCTAAAGGATTAATATTAGTTATGCCTAATAAATAAGATACAAGCGATCCAGCTGCACTTCCTCTTCCTGGACCAATTGAAATATTTTGTTTTTTAGCTCAATTAACAATATCTTGAATTATTAAAAAATAATTTATAAATCCAGCATTTTTGATAATTTCTACTTCATACTTTAATCTTAAATTCCAATTTTTATATTTAATTAATTCATGATTTTTTCGCAAAATTGCATTTTTTAATAAATTTTTAAATGTTTCAAAGGCTTGAATATCATTTTGATTATCATAATTAGCTAAATTTAGTTTTTTTTCTGGGAAAATAACATTACAATTATCTAAAATATACTCAATATTTTTTATAATTTGAGCAGGTAATGACAAATTTTCAAAGTAATTATTTTCTATCTTTTTTATTTTATTTTTTGATAATTTTTCAAGTAATTCAAGTGCTTCATTATCTTCTATTTTAAAAGCATTATTTGTTTTTAAATAAACAAATTTATTAATATTTCTTATTCCTGCCACTTCTCTAAATGGTAAATAAAAATTATTTTCTTTAGATATTTTTAGTTCTTCGAATAAAGAATAATCAATTTCAGGATGACCTATTATAAAAATATTGTTATTATTTAAATCATCGTAATTAATAACTTCTTTCATACTTTTTTTCAAAATCAATTCATTTATAAATTGAAATCCTGCATAATTTTTTGCAAGCAATATAAAACGTAAATTTTGAACATCTAAATCAACGCCTAAAACAGGTTTAATATTAACTTTTTTACATTCTTGTAAAAATTGTCCTAAAGCAAACATATTGTTATGATCTGTTAAAACTACTGAACTTAATCCAGCATCTTTTGTCTTTTTTACTAAATCTTCTATTTTAATTATAGATTCTAAGAAAGAATAAACACTAGTATTATATAGTTGGGGAATTGTTTTCATTAGGACCTCTTCTCGTGTATAATTATTTTGAGCCGACATTGAGATTATCCATCAATGCGTTTGTCTGCTATAGCAGACTTTTTATTTACTATATTTTACTTTAATGCTTAATTAAATGCAATAACTAGTAAATTTTTATAATTTTGATTTCTTTAATTCTTGAAAAATTATCGAATCATTTTTTACAAATTAATAATATTTAAATTTAAACTATATTTTCTTAATTATTTTTATTTGGATTTTATATTTTTCTATTGTAAAAATAAAATATATATAGATTCAAAATTTATGTTATATAAATTAATTACTTTTTAACAAATAAACAAATTTTAATTTAAAAATAATTTGATTTTTAGTATTTTGAATTGATTTTATTAACATTTTTTTAAAAAGATAAATTTTAATTAAAGATTAGATTAATAATTATAAAAAACTGATCTTTTTTATGCTATTTCATAGCAATGTTGAAGATCAGTTAATAAATAAATTTTTAAATTATTTTTTTATTTTTAAATTTCAATATCTTTCAATTTCAGTTAAAGTTTTTTGTGAAACTGGTTTAATATCATGATGAATAACATTATAAGATTTATCTAATTTTAATTCATTAGTTCCTGGATTAAATACAGTAAATTGAGAATTAATATCAAAAAGTCTGCTTAAATAGTTTCTTTCGTAATCGACAATTTGTTTTCATTGTTTTTCTTCAAGATCAGAAATGTTATATTTATCTTCTGGTTTTTCTTCATCAAAAATATCATTGAAATAATTTTCTTTTAAATAATCAACTAATTTTTTATAAGCTGCTGTATATCCTATATAATCAAAATTATTTAAAGATCCTAATTCCATTTTATTTTCTGTTTCATCTCATTTATTATCAGCTATACCCTCAAAAATAGAGTTTTTAGCTAATTCATAAATTTTATTTGTTGTTTGTTCATCAGTATTAGCTACAATAATTAAACCATCAACAAGCAATAAATTATCTCTTGGTCTAATAAATCTAATAACACCGTCGTTTACAGCATCATTATTATCATTTGCCAAATAAGCATCAAAGGCATCTCCATTATAAATAATACCGGCCTCAATGTCTGTATTTGGATCAATAATTTTATCAACTAATTCTAAACCGTTACCAATAAAGTTAATATTAATATCGTTTAAACTATAATTAAGAGCATTTTTGAAAATATTTTCAAATTGATCTATTAATTCTTTATAACTTTTTGGGCCCCTAACTTGTGATTGTACAAAATCTTCAAGACTATTAACAAATTGATCTTTAGTAGATAAATTTTGATTTTTAATAGAATTAGAATCTAAATGACGTTTAAATTCTGCAACAAAAGTTTCAATTTGATCTATTTTGCCAAAATTTTCTCCTTTGCCAGTAGCAAAAGTATTAACATATCTATTTTCTTTGTTATCAAAACGATAAGCTGAACCATAAATCATATTATCTCTAACTGAATCTGTTGCTTCTAATTTGCTAAAACCCATTTCTTTTAAAACTTTCAAAATCGAATAAAGACTGTAACTTCCTTTTTCCCAAGAATTATCATTTTTTCTTTCTTCATTTAATTTATTATGAATTTCTTGATCTAATTCATAATATTTTCTAAAATCAAAATCTTTATAATTATAATCATTACCGAATTTATTTAATTTTGCAAATAATTTTGTTGGGTTATAAGCAACTACCATATCTTGAGCAAAATATGGTACAAAATATTCTCATAAATGTCTTGGCCCATCTTCAAATTCATTACCATTAATATCAGTTAAAAGATCTTGATCATATGATACTAAATGTTCTCAAACAACATCAGTATATAATTCTTTTAATATATCTTTTAATTCTTTATTAGATTGATTTTCAAAAATTTCAGGGAAAATTTTTTTAAAATCAATTTTTTGTAATTTATTATTTTTAATTAAATTAACTACTTGTGAATCAGAACCTATACCAGCCACTGCTTTATTAGTTAAAATAGCATTAGTAAATTGATTAAGAGTATCAAATTCTTTATAATCAAATTCTTGTTCTATAATTTCTTTATTTTCATCAGAAATATACTGTTTATAGTTGTAAAAACTAGGTTTAAAAGAGGAAGAATATTTGTATGCCAAAGCCCCAGATAAAGTTCCTATTGTTCCAATAGCAGCTAAAAAATAAGCAAAATTTTTTGAAAATATTTTTTTAAACATTTTGCTCCTTTCCTAAAAATTTTTTATTTTTTTTAAAAAGAAACAAAAGTTTTTGTGATTTTTTAGTATTTAATTGTCTACTTTTTATAAATATTCAAACAATATTTATAAAAAGAGTAATTAACATTAATGCAGCACCAATTACTAAACCTCAAGCTTGAAAATCACTTTCATATAATTTTGTACCCAAAGTTGAAGTATTTGTTAAAGTTCTTAAAATAATAAAATCATCAAAAGAAAGAACCGCAGCAACAACAGCAACAAAAATAATCGTTGGTAACATATATACAAAATAGGTTTTAAATCAAGATCTTAAGGGAGAAAAACCTAAATCTTGACTAGCTTCAAATAAGGATTTATTGAATTTTTCACTTCTAGGTAACATAAGCGTTATACCGTATGGTAAAGCCATAATAGTATGACCTGTTATCCCTCTAATAATTCCCTCGCTTGTATTTGCTAATGAACCAAATAACATTGAAAAAACTAGTACAAGTCCTATAGCAGTAATATTATCTGGATTAATTAAAGGAATATTATTAACAGAATTAATAGCAGAAGAGATTTTTTTGTTTTTTTGTTTTCATAATGCAAAAGAAGTAACTAAAGAAATACTTACAACTAAAAAAGCAGTAATTAAAGCGATGATAATTGAATTAACTAAAGCTAAATCTCTTCCGCTTAATCAAAAATCTCTTCATGCTTGAGTTGTGAATCTATTTCAACTAAAACTTAAATAACCCTTAGAGCTAGGTGCATTAAAACTAAAAATAACAGCAAAAATCAATGGTATGTATGTTAAAGTTAATATTAAATAAATATATGAATGTTTTAAAAAAACTAAAAATTTATTCATATACTCATCCTTTCTTTGATATTTTGCTAATTAATTTAGGTGTTAGTTGTAATAAAGCATATAAACCAATAAAAATTGCTGAAACTACTAAAACAATTGTTGTCCCAGTAGCTAGGGCAAATTCATTAGAAGGATTAGTATAATCATTAATTATTGAACCAATTAATGGTAATTGATTTTTATTTGGAAGCAATTTATCACTAATGACAAAATTAGTAGCAGAAGATAGAAAAATTAATCCTAATCCACTTATTATTGCCTTAAGTCCATAAGGAACAACAACTTTAAAAAGAGTTTTAAATTTAGAATAACCTAAATCTTCGCTTGCTTCAATTATATTTTTGGGCATATCTTTAAACACAGAATAAAGTGGCATGATCATTAAGGGTAAATTTAAATAAGTTAAAGCCAAAACCATAAATCATTCGGCATTTAAAGTTTCTTCTTCAAAAATTGATAAAAAGAAACCTCTAATAGAGTAAATTTTAGCAATAGTAAAGATCACCATAGGACTAATAATTAAACTCATTGCGTATATAGCTAAATATTTATTTTTGCTCGATGCTATAAAATAAGCATAAGGAAAACCAATTATTAAACATAAAAGTGAGCTAATTACTCCTATTTTCAAACTTCTTCATATTTGTCTTCATGTATTAGCTTCTTTTATTAAAGAAAAAGAATCAAAATTTTCTCTTGGTGTTAATGCATTAATAATAATCATTAATACAGGTAAAATAATAAACAATAAAGCAATTAAAACAAAAGGAATGGTTAAAGTTAATCTTTTATTTAAAGACAATTTATTAACTATTTTTGTTCACATCTGCTGAATAATCTCACTTGCTATCTTTTTTCATTAAATGAATTGTATCAATTGTTCAACTTATAAATACTTTTTCACCAATATTAAATTTTTTTGCTGTTTCTACATGAATAATTTGCTTATTGTCTAATTCAACTGTTAAATAGTAATAACTACCTCTGTAAGTTAAATTTAAAATTTTACCAAGTAATTTTTGTCCTTGCTCTCTATCAGTATTTAATATATCTACGTCTTCTGGTCTAATTAAAACATCTACTTCTTGACCTATTTCAAACTCATTTTCATCATGAATAGTTCTAAATTGTTTATTACCTCAAATAGTAACTGTTGCATTTTCACCAAAAATACCATTATAAATATTTGATTCACCAATAAAATTAGCTACTCATTTATTTACTGGATAATCGTAAATTACTTTAGGAGTATCATATTGTTCAATTTTACCATCTCTTACAATTGCTACTCTATCAGATAATTCTAGAGCTTCATGTTGATCGTGTGTAACAAAGATAAAAGTTAAACCTAATTTTTTTTGGATGTTTCTTAATAAAATTTGCATTCTTTGTCTTATTTTAGCATCTAAAGCACTTAGAGGTTCATCTAATAATAAAATTTCTGGTTCAATTACAAGTGATCGAGCTAAAGCAACTCTTTGTCTCATTCCCCCAGATAATTCATTTATTTTTTTCTTTTCGTTTCCTTCTAAACCTACTAATTTAACTATTTGATCAACTTCTTGTTGAATTTCAAGTTTATTTAATTTTCTTGTTAAATATTTTTTTTCAAATTTTTCTGTTTGTTCAGTTACATAATATTCTCAATATGAATATTTAAAATCAGAATCATCTAATCATGATTGTCTTTTCTTATATTGTCTACTTGTAGGTTTAAATTTAGACATTTCAGATTCATATTCTTCTTGAATTTTATCTAATTGTGCCATCTTCATTTTAGCTTTTTGTTCTCATTGTTTAATTTTTTGTTCTAATAATTGTTTATATTTAGGATTAACATGTTCTTTAGGCTTTCTTTTTAAAACTAATCCGTATCTAATATTACCTTCTACATTTAAATGAGGAAATAGAGCGTAATCTTGAAAAATGGTTGATAAATCTCTTGAATGAGCCGGTAAATCTTTAATATCTAATCCATTAAATTTTATTTCTCCTCTAGTTGCTCATTCAAAACCGGCTATTAAACGTAAAATAGTTGTTTTGCCAGATCCTGATGGGCCTAAAAGAGTTACAAATTCTCCTTTATTTATTTTTAAATCCACATTATCTAAAACTAATTTACCATCAAATTCTTTGACTACTTCTTTAAGTTCAATAATGTGTTGTATATTATTTTTTTTCATTGAACTCCTTTAATTTAATTAAACGAAAATAGCATAATTAAATTAAAGCGGACGCGCAATCATAAAGATTTTGTGAATATTCAATAACATAAAATGGTAATGAAGGATTATTATCTTCATTAAAAATTAATAAGATCTGTTTAGATCTGTATTTATCTTGTTTCCAATAATTTGCTATTTTCATAGCAAAATTATAGAAAATAAATTAAAAAATCTTTTAATTTTTTTAAAATAAAAAAAACAGATTTTTAAATCTGTTTTTAAATAATAAATTTTATTCATTATCAAACTCATTATTATTAGTAATTGCTAATGAATTAGTTTTTTTGTTAAGAATTTTAATTTCACTTACATTAGTGCTATAATCATCAACCAATAATTGTTCATAATCATTAATTTCATAATTTGTTTTTATCAATAAACTCTTTTCAATATTTGAATCAGTAGTTAATTCTTCAATTAATTTTGCTAAATAATCAAAAATATCAAATTTTATTTCCTCTCAGATAATTGCGTTAATAACAAAAACTGGATATTTTTTATTTCTAATAAATTTAATTTTGTCATTAAATTTTAAATAATCTTCTAAAGTATCGTATTCAAAATTATCAATTATAAAGCATGTATGAATTTTATTATTTACTTTTAAAGCAATATCAATAGTAATAGTACCAATATTTTCATTATTGGTTAATTCTAAAATACTTGAATTATTTAAATATTTTTCTAATTCTTCATAAATTTTGTTTTGTAATTGAGACATTGAAAAATTATTATTTTGATTCTTTGGATTAATATACTCTTTCTTTTCTTCTTCAGATAAATCTAAAAATTCTAATCATTTTTTAAAAATTAAAAGATCTTCATTATCCCAAGAATTAATAATTATATCTGAAGCATAAATTGATTTAATAACAATCATTTTTTCTTTAGCTCTTGTAATAGCAACATTTAAAGCATTTTTACCACCTATTCTACCGACATATGTAGAATGTATAGTTGCATTTTTATCATACGCTACAGAAGCGATTACTAAATCAGCTTCATCGCCTTGAATATTTTCAATATTTCTTATTAAAAGATTGTTACTTTCAATTTTTTTTCTTAATTTTTCATTTGAATTAATAATTATATTTTCTAACTTATCTCTTTGAGATTTGTTAAAAGATAAAAGAATTATTTTTTCATAACTATCTATATTATTTTCCAGTGTTTTAATTGCAATATCAATTTCTAAATTATTAGTATTATTTTCTCAAATTCCTTCAACATTTATTGTTTCAATAGCGCAATTAATTTCTTTAGAAAAATTATTGTTATATAAATCGATAACATCTAAATTTTCATCATAAAAATGTTTGGAACTAAAAGTCATTAAAGAAGCAAAATTAGAACGATAATTTTTATCCAATAAAATACTATGAATACCAAATTTTTCTGCATGATCTAAAATTGAATCAATCCCAGCATATACTGAATCTTCTTCTACAAAACGAGTATTAAATCAATTTGATGGTTTCATTTGTTGATTATCGCCTGCTAAAATTTTATTTTTTGCCAAATATAACAAGGGTAAACCTTTTTCATTAAACATTTGACTTGCTTCATCAATAATAGCATAATCAAATTCTTCTTTTTTTCATATAGAAAGATCCATTTCTGGTGTTGCAATAATAATTGGAAAGAAAATTTTAATTATATCCGAATACTCTTTAATAAATTTATGAGGTTTCATTTTAGCATTTTTTACAATGGCGCTAAAATTATTTAAACGATTTTTATCTATTTTATTAATTTTTTCTATTATACGCTCAGCAACTGTTTGATTTATTCAATCAATATTAACTGTTTTTTGAGAATTATTATTTGGTAGCGCACTATAAATAGATTTGATGATATTTCAATCATCAAAATCAAAAGTATTAACTATGCTTTTTAATTCATTAAAATTAATGTTAAAGTTATTAAATTTATCGAATAATTCAGTTGAATTATTTTTTAAAAATTTGTATTTTTTATTAAAAAATTTAAATTTTAGTTTATTTAATTTTAATAATTCTTTTAAATATTTTTTAGAAGTTTTATATTTTAAATTAACTGTATAAAGTAATTCTGAATCTAATTTAATTAAAATTTTAAATTGTTCTTCTGTTAAAAGATCTAAAATAGTTTTTGTTTTACCAATAAACTCTAAATATTTATCAAATTTAATTTTCGATTTTCATTTTTTTAAATTTTCAACAAAATTAATTTCGCTTTCATCGACAATATTTATTTTAGGTTTAGATAAAGTATTATTTTTTTCAAAATTTTCCAAATAACCTATGTAAATTTTTAAAGGATGATAAAACTTACTTTTGCTATTACTTCCTACTGGATTACTAAGAACTAAAGCATATTGTTTTAATATTCCTAAACGTTCTTTGATTACTTCTAAAGCAGCCTTTTTTTCACTTGATACTAAAGCGGTTTTATTGTAAAACAATATATTAACAAGAATATTAACTATTGTTTGACTTTTACCTGTTCCCGGTGGCCCTCAAATAATAGTATTTTGTTTGAGCGCACTTATAATTGCTTTATCTTGTGAATAATTAGTTGGTGAAATTTTTAATAATCTTGTTTTAGGATTACTTATTACTTCTTGAATATTTTTTTTGTAAATATTTTTATCAAATTCAGCAACAAGAATGTTTTCAAGTTCTTTATTTTTAATTATTTCTAACATTCTATTTCTTAAATATCCACCAGAAGGTTGAAAAATTCCTAACACCATTCCATCATGAAATTCTAACTCTTGATTTTGAATTTCTTCTTCTTCAAAATTTTTAATTGGATTTTCTAATTTAATATCAAAATTATAAAAACTATTTTCTCATTTTTGTTTTAAAAGTTTTATTAATTGAAATATGTTTTGTTGATCATCATTTAATTCTTCATCTATATGTAAATCAAAACCTTCATTATTTAAAACAAATAAAAGTTTTTCATTTAATTTTAAATCACCGTTAGAAATTAATTTAATTATTCCATTATTAAAATCTAAATCAACTGGTTTTAAAAATAAAGGAGCGTATATTTTTTTATTTTTTTCTTTTAAGTGAACTTTTACAAAAACACAACCAACATATAAAGACCATGAACTAGTTTGTTCATAAATGGATAAAATCTCTTGATAATATTTTTTGAATATGGAATTAAATTGTTGTAATTTTGCATTGTATTCACTTATAATTTGTTTTTTTTCTTTTTCAAAATCTTGATAAATAAATTTTTCTTTTTTTGCAAGATTAATATAATTTATTTTTTTTAAATACTCAATTAATTCTAGTGGTAAATAAATATTATTGAGTTTTTGAATTATTTCGTTTAAATATTCAGCTCTTATTCTAATTGAAAAATTATTTTGATATGTAATTTCTCTAATAACATCTAAATTAAAAGTAGAATAAAGATCAAATAATTTATCATTATCTACTTTTACAAATAATGAAGTATCCTTATTTGAAATATTTAATAGATTATTTAAAATTGTTTGATATTCTCAATCTAAATTTTGTTGATTTTTCATATATAACTCCTTTAACGTATAAATTATATATATTAAAAAGCATTTTATAAATTTAAGTGTAATAAAAATCATCCTTTTTAGGATGATTTTGTCATTTAAAACGATATGGTGCGAACGAATGGACTTGAACCATCGACCTCACGATTATCAGTCGTGTGCTCTAACCAGCTGAGCTACGCTCGCATTACACTATGAATTTTACCAAAAATTCATAGTTTAAGTAAAAAAATAAATAAAAACTAACGTTTAGAGAATTGACGAGCACGACGGGCTGCATTAAGACCAGGTTTTTTACGTTCTTTAACACGTGCATCTCTAGTCAACATACCTTCTGGTTTAAGTTTTTCACGATATGAATCACTAGCTAATAATAACGCACGAGCTATACCAAGACGAATAGCTCCAGCTTGTCCGCTTAATCCACCACCACGTACATTAACAAAAATGTCAAAAGTTCCTTTTGTATTTGTTAATACTAATGGTTGTTCTGCATCTTGAATGTATAAATCAGAAGTTAAATAATCTTTTGCTTCTCGATTATTAATAACAAATTTCCCAGTTCCGGTTTTTAAAGTCACACGAGCTGTAGAAGATTTACGACGACCTAGTCCACGATATTCTATTATTTTTGCCATTCTATCTTACCTCTAAACTTTCTGGTTGTTGTGCTTGATGTTTGTGTTCTGGTCCTGCATAAACAAAAAGATTTTTACGTTGTTTATTTCCTAATTTTGTATGAGGAATCATTCCTGAAATAGCTTTTTCAACAAGTGCTGTAGGTTTTTTTACTCTTAATTTAGCAGCATTAATTGATTTTAAACCACCAGGATAACCTGAATGATGATAGTAAATTTTATCTTCTTCTTTATTAGCTGTTAATAATATTTTTTCAGCATTGATAATAATTACGTAATCACCCATATCAGCATTTGGTGTAAAAGTAGGTTTAGTTTTGCCTCTTAAAACTGAAGCTACAAATGCGGCTAAACGACCTAAAACTTGTCCTTCTGCATCTACAACGAATCATTTTTTGTTAGCCTTTTCACGGTTTACAATTGTAGTTTGTCTCACGATTTTCCTCCTAATAGTTAGTTTTTATTTTATATGTATCTTTAAAGACTTATTTTTGACATTAAAATAACGTTTTTATTATATAACAAAATAAAAAAAGCAATATAAATATAATTAAAATCTCATAGTATTGATTTTTAAAGGTTAAACATGATTATTTTTAATTAAAAGTAATAAAATTTTTAATATGAAAAACATACGTAAATATTTTCCTTTGCTTAAAAAAATAACTTTTTTAGATAATAGTGCTCTTTGTCAAAAACCAATACAAGCAATAAATAAAGAAAAATCTTTTTATCTTGAATATGCAGTAAGTACAAGAACCAGCGATAGTTCAATAGGAATTAAAAATAATTTAATTATTAAAGAGGTAAAAGAAAAAGTTAAAGAATTAATTAATGCCAATAAAAATGATTATATTATTTTTACTTCTGGAGCAACAGACTCATTAAATAAAATTGCCTTAATGTTAAAAGATAAAATACAAAATAATCAGGAAATTTTAATATCTGCTTATAATCATTCATCTAATATTGCTCCTTGAATTAAAATTGCTAAAGACAAAGGTGCTATTATCAAATTTAGTGAAAATATACTTGAAGATATTAATGAAAATACAGTTATTGTTGCAATAAGTCAAGTTTCAAATTCATTTTATCATCCAATAAATATGAAAAAAATTAAAGAAAAGGCACAATTGTATAATTCAATCATAGTTAATGATGCAGCTCAAGCTATTGTAAGTGAAAAAGTAGATATGAAAAATAGTGATATTGTAGTTTTTAGTACAAATAAATTTTATGGACCTACAGGTTTAGGAATTTTAGCAATCAATGATAAAGTTCAAAAATTAATTGATCCTGTTTTTGTGGGCGGAGGAACAATAGATAGAATTGATAATTGTGAATTAACCATTAAAAATGGTGAAACTGCTTTTGAACCTGGCACACCTAATTTAGCAGCTATTTACATGTTTGATGCTGCATTAGATTTTTTTAAAAAATATATAAATTATGAAAATACTAAAATTAAATTAACTAAGTTAACTAAATATTTATACAAGCAATTATTAGAAATAAACAATTTAGAAATTTATACACCTATTGAAAGTCATATTATTATTTTTAATATTAAAAATATTTCTGCACAAGACGTAGCGCATTATTTAGCTACACAAAATATTTATGTTAGATCTGGGATTTTTTGCGCACAGTATTTAAAAAATATTAAAAAAGAAAACTCCTTTGTGAGAATATCTTTAGGAGTTTATAATAATTATAATGATTGTAAAAAAATACTACAAGCTTTAAAAAACGGGGGTGATTTTCTTGTTTTATAATCAAAATCAAAAAAGAGATATCATAATGCAACATTACAGATATCCTATTTTTAAAAAAAATATTAAAAATGATTTATTAATAGAAAAATTTGGCGAATCTTGTAGCGACTATTTAAAAATAGAATTTCAAATTTGTAATAATACTTTAACCGATATTTGATTTGATGGAAACGGTTGTGCCTTTTTTATAGCTTCAAGCGATATTTTAATAAAACAAATTATTAATAAAAATTTAAATGAAATTCATTATATATTAAATTTATTCGAAAAATTAATTTTAGGAGATGAATTACTTAGCGAAACCGAGAAAGAAGAATTAAAAGAGTTGATGATTTTCGAAAATGTCAAAACACATTTTAATCGAACACATTGTTGTTTAATGTTGCAACGTTTATTAAAAAATGAATTAAATAATAAAAATGAATAAAATAATTTTTCATATAGATTTTGATTCATATTTTGTAAGCGCTCATAGATCTAAAAATCCCTTTTTAAATAATAAACCTGTTGCAATAGGAAAGAAAACATATAAATCAATAGTAACTTCAATAAGTTATGAATTAAAAAAATTAGGAATTAAAGCAGGAGATCCAGTTAATTTAGTAATTAATAAAGAACCAAAAACTATTTTTATTCAACCAGATTTTAATCTTTATTTAGAAATATCTAATAATATTTTTGAATATTTAGCCATTAAATATTCAAAAAAAATTGAAATTTATTCAATTGATGAATGTTGAATAGATATAACTAATAATTTAAAGAATAAATCAGCATTTCAAATGGCAAAAGAAATACAAAATAATATAATGAAATTTTTTAAAATTCCTATTTCAATTGGCATATCCTATAATAAATTTTTTGCTAAAATGGCTACTACTTTAGCAAAACCCTTTGGCATAAAAGAAATCAATGTTTTAAATTTTAAAGAACAATTGTGAAATTTAGATTTAAAAGAATATTTTGGTATAGGCAAGGCATTATTACCTAAATTAAATCAATTAAATATATGAACAATAAAAGATCTTGCTATACAAAATCCTTATAATCCTTTGTTATATTCTATTTTAAAATCAAAAACAAAAATTTTAATTGATCAAGCTAATGGTACAGCTGATGATGTAATTAATACTAATAATAATCATCCTAAAAGTGTAGGAGTGGATTTAACATTTGATCATTATGATTATGATAAAAATGATTTAATTAATATTTTAAAAGAAATGACAAATAAGATATGTTTGAAGGCACAAAAAAACGATTTAGTTAGTGATACGATTTATATTAATTTTCGTTATATGGACAAAAAATGAAAAGGTAAACAATATAAATTAACAACATATTCAAATGAATTTAATTATATTTTTAAATATGTTTCGATATTATTTGAACAAATGTATCAAAATCAAAAACTAAAAGGTATAGGAGTTAAAATTTTAAATGTAAAAGATATTGATTTGGTGTCCATTCCTATTCCTTTATTTGGTAAAGAAAATAATACCAATTATAACAATACAAAAATAAATAATCAAAAAACTAAAAAAATAAAAAATATAGTTCAATTAATTAATAAAAAAACAAATAGTTCAGTAACTTATTTAGCTTCAAAATTAGAAACTAATTCTAAATTATTAAAAAAACAAACTAGATTTTTTAGTGAAAATAGTTATGAAAATACAATATATAAGGATAAAAAATGAAAATAGCATTATTTGGTGGATCATTTAACCCAATACATTCTGGACATATAAAAATAGCAGAATTTGCTATTAAAGAATTGAATTTAGATAAATTGATATTTATTCCAACCGCAACTAATCCTTTCAAGAAAAAACAAAAAAACGTTTCTGCAGTAGATAGAATAAATATGGTTAAACTAGCGATTGAAAATAAAGAAAAAATGACTTTTTCAGATTTTGAAACTAAAAGAGGTGGTATTAGTTATACTTTTGAAACCATTAGATATTTTAAAAAGAAATATCCTAATGAAGAATTATTTTTTATAATGGGTAGCGATTTGTTAGGCAAATTACATAAATGAGAATTTATTGAGGAAATAGCATCAAGTGTTCAACTTGTAGTTTTTAAAAGAACTAAAAAAATAGCCAAAGAAAATATAAAAAAATATAGTATAAAAGTTTTAAATAATCCCTTATTTTTTGAGTCTTCAACAGCTATTAGAAATGGTGCTTTAGAGCAAACTCCAAAAAAAGTTAACGAATACATTGGTAAAAATTATTTATATGCTTTTGAATTAGTTCATATGATACTTAAAAAAGATCCTAAAAGAGCAAAACATTGTGTAGCTGCTGCAGAATTTGCTGTTAAATTAGCAAAAGTTTTAAAATATGATGCTAAAGTTGCTTATCATGCTGGACTGTTTCATGATATTGCTAAAAGATTTAATCAGGAATATTCATATCAATTAATCAAAAAATATACTAAAAACTATAATCAAAATAACTATCCTGCTCATGTTTTACATCAAATATGTGGTGCTTTATGAGTAGAAAAAATTTATAAAAATAATAATCAGGATTTAATTAGAGCAATAAAAATTCACACCACTTTAGATTTAGAATTAACATTATTAGACAAAATAATTTTTGTTGCAGATAAAATTTGTGATGGCAGAGCTTTTGAAGGAGTACAAAAATTAAGAAAATTAGCACTAGAAAATTTTGATTTGGCTTTTGCTAAAATTGTCAAATTAAATTATGAATTTAATATCAAAAAAGGCATTAAACTATCATCAGAAGCTGAAAATATTTATCAAAAATGGATGTTAAAAAATGAATAATAACAATTTAATAAGAATACAAAAATTAATAGCGCAGAGTGGTTTTTGTTCCCGTAGAAAAGCAGAAGAATTAATTCTAGCTAAAAAAATAAAAGTTAATGGATCTTTAGCTCAAATTGGACAATTAGTTTCTGTAAATGATCAAATTACAATAAATAATCAAATAATTAATTTAAATAATCAAAATAACTTTGTTTACTTTTTGTTAAACAAACCTAAAAAAACAATCACCACCACTAAAGATCCCTTCAAAAGAAAAACGGTCATAGATTTAATTGATACATCTTATAGAATTGTTCCAGTTGGCAGATTAGATTATGATACAACAGGTGTGTTATTATTAACAAATGATTTAGAAATGGTAAATAAACTAAGTCATCCTAAATATGAAATTAAACGTATTTATCGTGCTAGAATAAATGAACCATTAACATTAAAGGAGTTTAAACTAATTAACAAAGAAGTTTTAGTTAATGGAAAAATTTCAAAACAAATTGTTGACCAAGTAGCTGATAAATCTTACACTGTAGAATTACACGTTGGTTCTTATCATCATATAAAAGAATTATTTAAAGTATTTAATAAAAAAGTTATAAATTTAAAGAGAATTCAATATGCTAATTTAACAACTGAAAAAATACCTGAAGGTTATTATAGAAAATTAAAATTAAAAGAAATTAAAGATTTAAAAACAATTATAAGAATACAAGAAGAAAGACTAAAAAAAATTAATGAAAAAAAGAAAATTAATGAAATTTTTAGTAAGTAGCACATTAATATTTTCTACTTTAATAGCAGCTAAATGTCAAAGTAGTTTTTATGATACTAATCAAGTTTTAGAAGCACAATATAGTCAAGAAATGCATCAATTAGTTATGCAATATAGAAATAATTATCAAGAAATAAAAGATTTTTTTAATTTAAATAATATTAATAAAAATCATGCTTTGACTTTTTTTGAAACCAGAAGAAAAAATAGTAAAAACATCAGTAGTTTTTTAGTTAAAAATTTAATTGATAATATTGAAATATCAAATATTTTAAAACAAGACAATCAATCAAAAGATATAGGATATTATGAAAATCAAAAATGAATTTCTCTTAAAGAAACAATGCATACAATAATAGAAGATTTAAGTCTAAATGAAAATGATTTTCAGTCTAATTTTTTAGCATATGTGGATCGTTTTGAAAAAATAAACAAAGAAATGTATAGTATCATCGAAGACGCAGCTAAAGGTTTTAACAATTGACAAGTTAGCAAATTCTTAAATTTATTTTTAAATGATGATAATAATGACTGACCACTTTTTAATAAAACAAAAAACAAAATTGAAGAGCGATTAATTTTTAAAGATCATATTAATAGTTTTATTTTAAATTTAGAATTAGAATTAGAAAATAAAATTTTTAATAAACAATTGAAAAATATTGATTATAGTAAATTAGGATTTTTGCCTAATAGTGATAATACTTTTGGACATTTACACGCTATTATAAATTTATGAAATGAATGAAATAGTATGACATTTTTTTACTATGAGAATGATATTATTCAAACTGATAATAATAACCAAATTATGAAAATTAATAATTTTGTAAATAATTTCAAAAATTTAAATTCTAAAAATAATTCAATAATTATTAAAAATATTAAAAATCAACAAGAATTTAAATTATCTGAATTTATTAAACAATTAGAAATTATTTTAAATGAAAATCCAATTGAAATTTTTAACAATAAAAATGAAAAAGATATTTTTACAAATGCTCTTTTAATACCATTTGAAAATCTTTTAAAAATAGCTAAACAAATAAATTTATTAACTAAAAATTTAGATTAACAAAAAAAATAGCAAATTTTGCTATTTTTGCTCGATTGCAATGTGCAGTGCAACAACAAAAGAGTAAAGAAATAGTAAAAAGCCGGAACATTGAAACGGCTTTTTAACATGCTTTCATTTTATATAAAGAAAATAAAATTTAATCGTGGTG
>NZ_JAYFFF010000005.1:0-38244 GCF_034863305.1 Mycoplasma sp. 744
GTATGTGACATTTTATTAAATCTTTTAAAAAACACTATTCAGTTTTCAAAGAATAAAAAAATACTCTCTTCTAAATAAGAGAGTATTTTTTTATTCTTTTTTTCAATAATGACAAATGTAATTTAATATTTTCTTTTGTTTTTGTAATTATTCAATAATTCATTTTAACTCCATTTATTTGTTTTAATTATAAAAACTTAAGAATTATTTTTTTCCGTCTTTTTTCTCATAATTAGTTTATTTATTAATATTAATTAAAATTATTTAATTTTAAATTTTATAAATATGTTATTTATGTTTTATAATAATTTTTATGATAAAAATAACTGATTTAGTTTTTAAATATTCGGAAGCAAATATAAATGCTTTAAATGGATTAAATCTTGAAATTAAAAAAGGCGAATATGTAGCAATATTAGGACATAACGGATCTGGTAAAAGTACTTTTAGTAAATTATTAGTTGCTTTATATAAACCTCAATCTGGTAGTATAGAAATTGATAATATAGTTATTAATGCGAGTACAATAAAAAAAATTAGAAAAAAAATTGGTATAATATTTCAAAATCCAGATAATCAATTTATTGGTGCTACAGTTGAAGATGATATTGCTTTTGGATTGGAAAATGCACAAATTGATCCAAAAGATATGAAACCAATAATTGAATACTTAGCCGATAGAGTTGAAATGAAAAATTATTTAAGTAGAGAACCACAATTTTTATCTGGCGGTCAAAAACAAAGAGTGGCTATAGCATCCGTTTTAGCTTTAGATCCTGAAATAATTATTTTTGATGAAGTAACTTCTATGCTTGATCCAAAAGGTAAGAGAAAAGTTCTTAATATTATTCGTGAAATTCAACATAAACGAGATAAAACTTTAATTTCTATAACTCATGATATGGATGAAGCAATATTAGCTGATAAATGTATAGTTTTTGCAAAAGGACAAGTTATTGCCTCTGGGAGTCCTAAAGATATTTTGAATAATAAAAAAATTATCAATATTGCAAAAATTGATTCACCATTTATTTATAAGCTTAGTCAAAAAATACATAATATTAAAGCTACATATAACGAAGAGGAACTAATTGAACAAATATGCAAATTAAAATCAGAAATTTAGAACATATTTTTCTAGCCAAAACACCAATAGCTTTTAAGGCAATAAATAATATATCGCTTGATATTAATCAAGGTGAATATATAGGCATTATTGGTCAAACTGGATCAGGTAAAACAACTTTTGTTGAACATTTAAATGGTTTATTAATACCTACTAATGGTAGTATAGAATGAAATTATTTAAATTCTAGAATTGTTAAAGTTGATCATCAATTTAAAAATAAAAAAGGTCAAATTAAAATTAAAAAAATTAAAATAAATGAAAAATTTAATGATTTAACTATTTTAAAAAATAATTGAAGAAAAAAATTTCCAAAAGCAAAAGATATTAGACAACGAATTGGAGTTATATTTCAATTTGCGGAATATCAATTATTTGAAGAAACTATTGAAAAAGATATAATGTTTGGCCCTAGATCTTTTGGTGTATCGAAAGAAGAAGCTAAATTAAGAGCAAAAAAATATTTAAATTTAGTTGGTTTAGATGATACATATTTAAAAAAATCTCCTTTTGATTTATCAGGAGGTCAAAAAAGAAGAGTTGCTTTAGCTGGTATTTTAGCAATGGAACCAGATATTTTAGTTGCTGATGAACCAACAGCAGGATTAGATCCTGTTGGTGTAAAAGAAATTTTAAGCATATTTAAAAAATTACATCAATTAGGCAAAACTATAATAATTGTTACGCATGATCTAGATAATATATTAGAAGAAACACAAAGAACTATAATTTTTAAAAATGGTAAAATTATTAAAGATGGTGAAACATATTCAGTTCTTAAAGATACAAAATTTTTATACGAAAATGATTTAGAACCACCTAAAATTTTGGATTTTACAAATAAATTAGAAGCAAAAGGAATTTCTATTCCCAAAATTAAATCAATAGAAGAATTAGCTACCTATTTAAATAAAATTTTAAAAAGGAACAAAAATGGGTAATTTTACAATAGGCAGATATTTAGCAGTAAACAGTTTTATTCACAAATTAGATTCAAGACTTAAACTTATAATTAACTTAATGTTAATAATAACTGTTTTTTTTACTGATTATTTAATTAGTTTATTAATTATTTTATTACCTATAGTTTTAGCTTATATTATTTCCACAAAAAGCATTATAGGTATTTTTAGATTAATGAAAATGCCCTTAGTTGTTGGTTTAATACTTTATTTTGTTAATATTTACACAATGAAAATTCAAACTACTACTATAATTGGGGATTCTTCAACATTAACTCTTGATAATATTTATGTAGAAAATCCTGGATTTATTTGATTAAGGCTTTATAAAAGCACAAACGCTGAATATGGTTTAACTTGGCCGCAAGTTTCAAGAACTATTGCTTTAATATTAAGAATCTATATAATGATTTTAACAACAACTATTTTGGTTATGACCACTAAACCTGTTTTATTAACTAAAGCAATAGAAGATTTATTATTGCCTTTTAAATTATTTTTTGTTCCTACACATATAATAGCCACAATAATATCAATATCTTTAAGATTTATACCCACATTACTTGAAGAAGCACAAAGAATATCTAAAGCACAAGCAAGTAGAGGTATTGATTTAAAAAATGGAAAATTTTTTGAAAAAGCAAAATCTCTTACTACATTAATTATTCCTTTATTTGTAACTTCATTCGCAAAGGCGGAAGATTTATCAAATGCAATGGAAACAAGAGGTTATGATCCATATTCTAAACGTACAAGATATCGTAAACTTGTATGAAATTGAAAAGATTATTTAATTTTTATTTTTATAATACTGTTAATAAGTTTTATTATAATTACACAATTATCTAAATATAATTTACAATTTTTTGATTTGCCTTTTTGATACACAAATACGAAAATTTATTAAATTTTTAATTATATAAAATGATATAATTAATTCTATTGAAATTAAAAAAAGGAAAATATGAGAAAAATAACAAGAAGAAAAAATAAAGAAAGAGCATTAAAAAGAAAACACAAATTAAAATTAGAACAAGCTAGAGCTTTAAGAAAACAACAAACAATTGAAAATAAATAAAAAGTAGAATATAATTTCTACTTTTTATTTATTTTCAATTGTTATTTTAAAAGTTCCGATTAGTACATCTGTTGAGTTATACAATTTATAACTAAAAGTTTTCAAATTTTCTGAAATTATAATTTCTGTACCATAACTAATTAAAGGAAAATATGTATTATTTATATTTATTTTATTAATATATTCTTCATTAAGAACGATTATTAAAGTATAATCACCAGTTATAATATTTATTTTATTTTTATTTATTTTTATATAACTTTTTATTTGATTTTGTGGTTCAATAAAAGAATAAATATAATTTGTTTCATTATTTTCTATACTTACATTATATTCTGCTTCAACATCAAAATTAATTTTTATAGGTTCTAATTTTGTTGTTTCATTAGAATGATCAGTTATAGAAGAAAAATTTATTTTCATTTATTTAACCTTTCTTTAATTAAATTTTCACCGAATAAATAAATAGCTTTTGCTAATTCTGGGCCATGCTCAGTGTATGTTGTTGCTAATCTTATAGGTAAAAATAATGCCTTACCTTTTTTATTAGTTTCAAAAGAAATTTGATTTATTATATTGTTTAGATTTTCGATTGTAAATTCACTATTATATAATTTTGTTTTAAATAAAGTTATAATATTTAATTCTTCTTGAGAAAATTTAAAATTAAATTCTTTTAATGGTTTTTGGTATTGTTCTAAACATTTTTTTAATTGTTCAATATTATAGACACTTTCTTTATAAGTATTAAGAAACAATTTGTTTCAATTATTTTCTTCAAGATTTATTATTTCTAATAATTTACTATTTGACATATTTTTTAAATATTGTTTGCTAAATCATTGCATTTTTTTTATATCAAATTTAGATGGACTTTTACTTAGTCTGTTTGGGTCGAATGCTTTAATTATTTCTTGATGAGACATAATTTCTCTAGATTGTATATCTGTTCATCCAAGTAAAGTTAAAAAATTAAATATAGCTTCAGGTATATAACCTTCATTTTTATAATCTTCAATAAATTGTTTTAAAGTTAAATCTCTTTTAGATAATTTTTTGCCTTCCATATTAGTAATAACAGTTAAATGACCAAAAATTGGCGGTGTTCAATTTAAGGCATCATAAATAGCTAATTGTTTAGGTGTGTTAGTTATATGTTCTTCTCCTCTTAATATATGAGTGATTTGCATATCGAAATCATCAATAACAACAGCAAAATTATAAGTAGGATACTTATCACTTTTTAATATAACTCAGTCACCAATACTCGCACTTTCAAACTTAATTAATCCTCTTACTAAATCATTTCATTGATATTCCTTATTTTTAGGCATTGAAAATCTTATAGAATATTCTCCCTTTTTATCTCTATTCATTTTTTCAGTTTCAGATATTTTTAATCAATTTTTATCATATTTGAATGAAGTTATACCTTTTGCTTGAGATTCCAGTTTTTGTTTTTCTAATTCTTCAGTGGTATCATATGCTTTATATGCATAACCTTTATCTAATAGATATTGTGCAATTTCTTGATATCTTTTTATTTTCTCACTTTGTCTGTATTTACCGTATTTTGGATTAGGATTAAAGGGACTTTCATCAGGTATAATACCTAATCATTCTAAATTTTTCAGTTGACTTTCTTCACCTTTTTCAACATTTCTTTTTATATCAGTATCTTCCAAGCGAAAAATAAAGTCACCTTCGAAATGTTTGGCAAATAAATAACAAAATAAAGCAGTTCTTGCTCCGCCAATATGTAAATATCCAGTTGGACTAGGTGCGTAACGTGTTCTAACTTTTTTCATATAATTCCTTATATTAATATTTATATTAATATAAGTATATATTTAAGATTAAAAATATGGTAAAATTTTATTAAATTTTTTAAATGAGGTATATATGTTTTTTTATCCTTTTGATGACAACAAAGAAAAAGAATTAGAAAAGAAAAATTTTGAAGAAGATATTTTAATTGATGATGAATTGTTTGTAGCTTTCAAACAAGAAGAAAAAGAAAATAATATTGAAGAAGAGGAAGAAGATATTCCTCAAAATAAAGAAGAATATAAAGTAGAATCTCAAATAATTACAGAACCAATCGATGGAATTAATCCAATATATGTTCATAAGGAAATGAAAAATTCATTTTTAGAATATGCTATGAGCGTTATTGTTTCAAGAGCCTTACCAGATGCAAGAGATGGATTAAAACCAGTTCATAGAAGAATTTTATTTGACATGAATGAATTAGGAATATATCATAATTCTCCCCATAGAAAAAGTGCAAGAATTGTAGGTGATGTTTTAGGTAAATATCATCCACATGGCGATTCTTCAGTTTATGATGCTATGGTTAGAATGGCACAAGATTTTTCTATGAGATATCCACTAGTTGATGGTCATGGTAATTTTGGTTCAATTGATGGAGATGAAGCCGCAGCGATGCGTTACACTGAAGCAAGAATGTCTAAATTAGCTTATGAAATGTTAGATGGTATTAAAAAGAATACAGTTGATTTTGTTGATAATTATGATGCTTCTGAATTAGAACCAAGTGTTTTACCGGCAAGATTTCCTAATCTTTTAGTTTCAGGTAGTTCTGGAATAGCAGTTGGGATGGCAACATCTATTCCTCCTCACAATTTAGGAGAAACAATCGATGCTGTAATAGCTTTAGCAAAAAATAAAGATATTACTGTCGATGAATTAATGTCATTTTTACCTGGTCCAGATTTTCCAACTGGTGCTACTATTTTAGGTAACGCAGGTATTAAAAATGTATATGCGACAGGAAGAGGATCTATTCCAATAAGATCAACTGCAAAAATAGAAGAATATCAAAATGGCAAAAGTAAAATAATTGTTACAGAAATACCTTATGAAATTAAAAAAACTTTAATAATTGAAAAAATAGCTGAGTTAGTAAAAACTAAAACAATTGAAGGCATTTCTGATTTAAGAGACGAATCATCCAGAGAAGGAATAAGAATAGTTATTGATGTTAAAAGAAATTTTAATCCTCATATAATTCTTAATAGATTATATAAACAAACTAATTTGCAAGTAAATTACAATGCTAATATTGTAGCTTTAGTTAAAGGAGTTCCTAAATTATTAAATTTAAAAAATGTTTTAGAAATATATTTAAATCATCAAGAGGAAGTTATTACTAGAAGATTATCTTTTGATCTTAATAAGGCAAAAGATAAATTACATATTTTAGAAGGACTTAAAATAGCAGTAGAAAACATTGACGAAGTTATTAAAATAATAAAATCATCTAAAAATGATCAAGAAGCACAATTAAAATTAACAACTAGATTTAATTTATCTGAAAAACAAACTAAAGCTATTGTCGATATGCGTTTAGGTCGTTTAACTAATTTGGCAATTGAAAATATGAATGATGAAATGAATGAATTAAATAAAGAAATTAATCAAATAGAATTTATTCTTAATAATCATGATGCTCTTATTAATTTAATAATAAACGAATTAGAAGAAATAAAAAATAAATACAGTGACAAACGTAGAACTAAAATTGATTTATTTTCGCTTTCAAATATAACAGATGAAGATTTAATTCCTAAAAAAGATATTGTAATTACATCTTCTACAAAAGGTTATGTGAAAAGAATTGATTTAGAAGAATATAGAAATCAAAAACGTGGTGGAATAGGTCAAAATACTATGAAGACATATGAGGACGATGATATATCTACAATTATTACTACATCAACACACACCGATCTTTTATTATTTTCAAATTTTGCTAAAGTTTATAGAATTAGAGCACATCAAATTCCTGAATTAAGTAAGCAATCTAAAGGAATACCTTTTGTTAATTTAATAACGTCTCTAGATGTTAAAAATGATGAAAGAATTATTTCTATATTACCAGTTAATAATTATCAGAATAAACAATTTTTATTTACTACTACTAAAAAGGGAATAATTAAAAAAACTTATTTAAGTGAATATCAAAAAATAAAACAAACTGGTAAATTGGCATTTAAATTAAATGAAAAAGACGAATTAATAAGAGCAATAATATTAAATAATTCATCTCAAATATTATTAGCTAACAATGAAGATAAAATAATAAATTTTGAATCAAAAGATTTTAGACCTGTAAGTAGAAATTCAATTGGTGTAAAAGGAATTTCTTTATCTGATAATCAATTTGTTGTATCATCATCTACCTCTGATGAAGGAGATTATATTCTAACAATTGGTTCTAAAGGTTTTGGTAAATTAACAAAAAAAGAAGAATTTAGATTAATTAAACGTGGCGGTAAAGGTGTAAAAGGTATTAATTCAGAATTAGCGGGAAATATTGTTTTTGCTAGATTTGTCAATATAAGTGACGAATTATTAATAATCACTAATAGAGGATTAACCATAAGAATGAATATTGATTCTATAAATATTTCAGGAAGATCAGCTAAAGGTGTTAAATTAATTAATCTTAAAAATCAAGAAATTATTCAAGCCGTTGAAGTAATTAAAAATGATCAATATTAAGAAAAAAATAAACATTAGATATGTTAATAATTCTTTTTTAATTAATAGTTTAGATGAATATTCATTGTTTAATACATTAGACAAATTAAGTAAATTGTTAATTAATTATTTTCATGATAATAAAGAAATAATGATTAGTATAAATTTATTTAATAAAAAAAATATACAAAATTATGTAAACAATTTTGTAATTTTTTTGTCAAAATATTTTCAAATATATCAATTAAAAAATGTTTTTTTAATAGCTAATGAATTAATTTATTTCACCAAAGAAAAAAATAAATATAACAATTTAATACATATTTATTATGATTCTGATAATTCGTTGTTAATAGTGGAATTTGATTGTCAATCTAATTTTAAATTAGAAAATATATATAATGATTTAATTAGTGATACGAAAATTAATAATAATTTTAATAATAATTTGCCTTCTAATATTATTAATCTAGATTTTCAAACAATAGTGAATGATTTTCTTTCATCAGAAATAATAAATAATAATTTTAAAAATTTAAAAGAAAGATATAAAGCAGAAATTAAATTAATTGTTAAAAATTCTAAATATAAAGAAATTATTAATAACTTAACTAATAACTATAATGCTAAAATTAATTCTTTTATTCATAATAGACATTTTGTAAATGATGCTATTTTTATATTTGAAAAAAATTTAAATTTATCTTTATCTATTAGAACAAATAAAAAATTTTTAAAATTAGATAAAAATACAATAATACTTTTATATTTAAATTTTTTATTAGAAGAATTAAAAAGAAATAAATTTAATTTAAATAATTATTCTGTTTGTATTTCTAATGATGCAGATATGAGAATTATTAAATTATTAAATCATTATCATGTTAATTATTATTATGATAAACATTCAAATATTAATTTTTCTAACTTATTATTTAGTTATGATAATAAGAAAGTTAACTCTTTTCCAGCAACAGTAAAATATGATAATATTTTTTATTTTTATTTATGTTTAATATGAATGTTAAATATTTATAAAAATAGAAATAATTTATTACTTTTTAAGTATAAACAAGTTATAAATTTATATGGAATTTATAAAACAATTGTTAAAAAAATAAATTTAAAAAATATAGATATAAATATTTTTAAATCAAAATTAATAAATAAATTAGAAAATTATAAAAAATCCATTGATTTTAAATCTTATATATTAATAAATAAATTAGAAAATTATAAATTTTATTTAGCCAATATTCAAACTAATGAAAATGATAATATATTATTATTTTACGATTATATAACTAATAAAATTAATATTAAATTTAATTTGTGTAAAGAAAAAAAATATCAAATTTTTAATTGAAAATTAAATTATTTAAAATATAAAAAAATAATAAAAAAAATAATAAATTAATAATAGTAATACAAAGTTTTGACTTCAGTTTTGTTTGCTTTATTATCTCATTTAAATGAATTATCTTTAGTTTTATATTCTCCCGTGGATGAAGAAAACATTTTAATAACACTGGCTATAGTATTTATACCGTTAAAAATAATAGGTGCTAATGCAGTTGCAGTTGCTATTATTGATCCACCGTTTATATTTATTTCTTCATCTTTATTTAATTTTTTAAATTTTAATTTGTCCATTTGCCTCCTTATAAAAAGAATTGTCATAAATATATGAAGAATAATAAAAAAAGACAAATTATAAATTTTTTTGTCTTTTTTTATTATTTTGTTTATTTTTATGAATTATTTTTTTAGAAGTTATAACTAAGGCTGGTTTTATAACTCTATCAAATAATTTGTAACCATTTTGTTTGATTTTAATAACAGTATTATTTTGCAATGAATTATCTACAATTTGTTCTATTATTTTTGATGTTTCAGGGTCATATTCACTATTTATTAAAGGTTGAATGATAGAAAGACCTTTATTTTTTAACACTTCATCAATAAGGTTAACAACCATTGTAAAACCTTTTGCATAATTTTGAACACTCAAATCATTATTATTTAATGCTGATTCAATAGCTATTTTCAAAGTAAGGTAAGGATCTAAAAATTCTTCTAAAAATTGTTGTAAAGCATATTGTTTTATATTTTTTATTTCTTCCTCTGGCATAGTAAAGCGTTCAATTATTCTAGATTCTTTAGCTTTTTTAACATCTTCAATAGCAAGTTTTAATTGATATTCTAGATGTTTAACTTTTTGTAATAAGTCCTCAACATTTTTATTTTTTATTTCTAAATTTTGTTTTAAATTTTTATTTTCAATTTCGCAATTTAGATCATTGGCTTTTTTAAAATCAATTATTTCAAAAACATATTTTAATTCTTGTGTTTCATTTTTTACATTATCAATTATTATTTCTTTATTTAAAATCTGATGATTTAATAACAATTGATGTAGTGAATTTTTTTGATCTAAAATAATATCTTGATCTTTTTGAATTAATTCATCTATTAAATTATTATTTTTATCAAACACATTTAAATTAAATTTAATTCAATCTTTTTCTTCTATTTTTCAAAAATTACTTGTCATATTTTATTTAGTTCTCTCCTCAATTAATTCCTCTAAAGCTTGTAAAGCAACTAAAGCTTTTTGATAATTCATTCTTTTAGTTCCGACTGCAGAAATTTCTTTAATTTTAGAATTGTATGGTAATTTTTTACTAATAATGGCTGTATTATTATTATCAATTAAAATTTTAATATTTGAATCATCATTATCTTTATTTTCAGCTTCAATTGTTTGCCATATTGATTTTTTTTCCATAATATCTAATATTTTAACTAGATTAGTTCTATTAATGTCTTCTGATAAAATTAATTTATTTTTTCCGTATACATAATTTTTTTGTTCTATTTCAAAATTAAATATATTTTCAACAAAATTTTGTAATACTTCTTCATAATTTTTAATTGATTGTGAAAAAATATCTCTTAAATTTCAGACAGAAGTTTTTAAATCTACTATTCTAGTATCAATTAATCGTTCTTTAAAAATACGAACTGCAATTCTTATATCATTCATTTTTACATTTTTATTAATTAAATGTAATATTTTTGAATATACTTTTCCATTAGAATCGACAAGAATAATAGTAGCATCAATTTCACTTAATGGGACTAATGAAATTGATTTAAGTAAATCAGTTTCATTAGTTTGTGAAGTTACAAGTGCGAAATCTATAATTTCATTTATAAAATTAGAACTTTCATCAAGTGTGTTATCAATATTATTTCATCTATTAGCAAATAAATCTTTCATTTTATTTTTAAGCACTGTTTGATTATTAACACTTAAATTATTAATATAATACGAATAAGCTTGATTTGAAGGAATTCTTCCGCTAGATTTATGTTTTTTAATTAACATTTGATTTTGTTCTAATTCATTTAAAATATAACGAACTTTAGCGCTAGACATAGTTAATTTATATTTTTCTACTAATAATTTTGATGAAATTGCTTCGCCTGTTTCAATGTAACTTTCTATTGCATATTTTAAAAGTAAATCTTTTTCTGAATCATCTTTTTTTCTTGACATAATCTAAATTATACTTAATTTTAGCAATTAAAAAGATATAAGTGCTAAATAAAAAGATCTTATTAGATCTTTTTATTTATTTTTTGTTTTGTTGTTTTTGTTGGCTTTTTGCAAATCTTTGATTAAATTTATCAATCATTCCAGTAGCTTTAGTTTTAGTTCTATCACCAGTGTAAACAACGTGGCAACCTGAACAAACATCAACATTAAATTGTTTTTTTGTTGATTTGAAAGAAAAATTTTTTCCACATGTTTGACATGAAACTTCTACATTAAAATAAGTTGGATGAATATCTTTTTTCATTTTTTCCTTTAATTAATTAAAAACTATTTTGAATAGAATTCGATAATGTAATTTTCTTTAATTTCTGTGTGAAGTTCATTTCTTTCAGGCATTCTATCATATTTAATGGTGAATTTATCTTTATTTACTGTTAATCATTGAGATGCAACTCTAGTTTCTAATGCTTTTTGAATTTCAGCATTTTTATGTGATTTTTCTTTTAAAGTAATCACACTATTTAAATTAATTTTCATTGAAGGAATATTAGCTTTATGTCCGTCTACTTCAAAATGACCATGATTAACTAATTGTCTTGCTTGTCTTCTAGTTGAAGCAAAACCAGCACGATAAACTAAATTATCTAAACGACTTTCAAGTAATTGTAATAAATTAGTTCCAGCAACACCTTTAATTTTTATGGCATTTTTGTAATATTTTTGCATTTGTTTTTCACTTATTCCATAAAGAAATTTAACTTTTTGTTTTTCGTATAAGTGAAGACCATAATCAGACAATTTTACACGTTTATTACCATGTTGGCCTGGTGCATAATTTCTTTTTCTTCCTTTTGAAAATTCTTTGCCAGTTTCCAAAATAGAAAATCCATAACGACGCGATTTTTTAAAAACAGGTCCAGTATATCTACTCATTTTACTCTCTTTCTGCATAATATGCAAAGAGGAAATTCTCTAATTAGTTAATAAAATTTTAATGATTTCAGAATCGCAGCTATCTTACTATCAAATCAGGAGAAATTTTATTTTAAATAACTATGAATTTCTGCTGTCAGTGAATAATATGCTTTAAAATTATATATTAATTTTTAAAAAATAAATTTTAATTTATTCAATATAATATAATTTATTTAAAATAAAAAGGAGATAAAATGAATATTGCAGCTATTTTAATACCCATTTTAATTTTATTATTATTAATAACATTTTTAGCTTTATCAATAGTAATTGTAAGAGAAACAAACTTTTTAGTTATAGAAAGATTAGGAAAATATAATAGAACTCTTAAAAATGGTATTCATTTCAAATGACCATTTATTGAAAAAGTAGTTTTAAAAGAAAATTTTAAAGAAAAAGTATTTGATTTTCCAGCACAATTGGTAATAACTAAAGATAATGTAACTATGTTAATTGACACAGTTGTTTTTCTTAAAATTATGGATGCTAAATTATTTGCTTATGGTGCGGAAAAACCGATTTTAGCTATTGAAAATTTAACAGCTACAACTTTAAGAAATTTAATTGGTGAATTAGAATTGGATGAATCATTAACTTCAAGAGAAACTGTAAACGGTAAATTAACAAGTATTTTAGAGAAAGAAAGTGATGCATGAGGAATTCATGTTAAAAGAGTTGAAATACAAAATATTAAACCACCAACAGAAGTTCAAGAAGCAATGATTCGTCAAATGCGCGCTGAAAGAGAAAAAAGAGCTGCTATCTTGGAAGCAGAAGGTCTTAAACATAGTGAAATACTTAAAGCTGAAGCTATAAAAGAAAAAATGATTTTAGAAGCTCAAGGTGAAAAAGAAAATCAAATTCTACTTGCTCAAGCTCAAAAAGAAAAAGAAATACTTTTTGCTCAAGGACAAAAACAAGCATTGGAATTATTAAATAGTGTTGAAATTAATCCAGCAATATTGCAATTAAAATCAATAGAACAACTTTCAACTTTAGCAAATGGTAATGCAACTAAAATTATTTTGCCTCCCAATTTAGGAGAAATTACTAAAATAATAGCAACAGGAAGTGAATTGATTGAATCGAAAAAATAAATATATTATTAATAATATTTAATGTTTTTATTATAATGTATTTGTTACTTCTGTAACCATTCTAAAGAGGTTCAAGTATATTAATCATTTTAAATAATATCACCTCAAGGATGAGAAATCAATCAGGAGGGTTAAGCTAATATGTCAGCTATAATCGAAACTGGAGGCAAACAAATCTTAATCAAAAATGAAGGTCAAACTATCTTTGTTGAAAAAATAGAAGGCAATGAAGGAGACGTTGTTACTTTTGATAAAGTTTTGTTAATTAACGAAAAAATTGGACAACCTTATGTTGCTAATGCGTTTGTTAAGGGTATCATCAAAAAACAAGGAAAAGCAAAAAAAATAATTGTTTACCGTCATAATCCTAAATCTACACATAAAAGAAAATTAGGTCATCGTCAACCTTATACTCGTTTAGAAATTACTGAAATTAAAGGATAATTAAAATATGGCACACACGAAAGCCGGTGGTTCAACAAGAAATGGTCGTGATAGTCGCGGCCAAAGATTAGGTATTAAATTAGGCGATGGTCAATACTGTACAGCAGGATCAATAATTTTTCGTCAAAGAGGAACAAAAATTTTTCCTGGTACAAATGTAGGTATTGGTAAAGATGATACATTATATTCATTAATCAATGGATATGTTAAATTTGAAAAACGCAGAAATCGTACATACGCTTCAGTATATAATGAAAGAAAAAATTAAAAGAGCAGTGGGCTCTTTTTTTATTTTTTGTTTATTTTTTGATTGATTAAATTTAAAACTTAAATGTTTAAATATGAAAGAAATTATTTTATATTTAACATATAAGTATAAAGGCAATATAAAAGATATTTATAATGCTTTGATAAATAAAGAATCAATTGATCAAAATAAATTAAGTGAAATTCTATTAGAATTAGAAAATAAAAACATAAATTATATTACTGTTTTTGATGAAAATTATCCGCAAGAATTAAAATCTATTAAACACTCACCTTATGTATTATTTTATCGTGGTAATTTAGAACTTTTAAATTCTAAAAAAATATGCCTTACAGCTGATATTGATAGTAATAATTGTAAATTAAATATAAATAGAAATATTAAAAAAATTGTTAATAAACATACTTTGATTACTACCAATTTTAAAAATTTGGATACTTTTATAATTCAAGAATGACGTAAACAAAAAGGTAATGTCATTTTTCCGCTTGCTTCTGGAATTGATTATGATAGTGATTTAATTTTAAATGATAATGAATTGATTATAAGTATGTATCCTCCAGGAACTAATCCTAAATTAATTCGTTTTAAAGAAAGAAATGTATTAATAGCTTTATTAGCAGATTATTTAATTTCTTTTAGTGCTAAAAATAATTCAGGAATTATTAATCTAGCATTATGTTTTGCAAATATTGGCAAAGAAGTCTATTGCTTTCCTGGGGAAAATGTGAATGATGGGAATACTTTTTTAATTAAATCTGGAGCTAATTTAATAACTGCTTTAGCAGATATTTATTATTATTCTTAATATTAAATTAATATTAAAAATAATATTGAGATATTTTTTTATTAAAATTCATTTTTATAATAAAATTACTAATTATGAAAAATGTTTTTAACAAGAAAAACAAGAATAATATTATTGATAATGCTGTTCAAAACGAACATAAATGAAATACTTATAGAATTTGTGACATTGATATAAATATGACTGAAATGGCACAATACAATTACAAAAAATTAAATAGCAAAAATAAAGAGGTAAGAAAACAAAATATTAAACTTTATATAAGGCGAATATTTTTTATTTTTTTAGCTGCTTTATTGTTTAACTTTGGTGTCATTACTTTTTTATCAAAAGCGCATACCATTCCTAGCGGTTTTACTGGAATACCAACATTGATTGTTTTTCTTGTTAAAAATCATTGAAAAGACATAGACAAACTTTTTGCTTTAATTTATATTATTGTTAATATACCTTTGTTTATAATAGTTGGACTAGAATTTAAAAAAACGAAGATTTTTCCATATTTTAAAATTAACTTAAAAATCAAAAAAAGTTTTTTACTGCTTTCTTTGTGTTTTATGATTTTTCAAGTTGTAAGTAATTCAATTCTTACAATTGAAGTAGTTAATAAATTTATAGTTAATCTATTTAATGTTGCTCCCGGATGAACTGAAACAATAGTAGTAAACGGCATGGAATTAGAAAATCCTAATACTTGACCAATTTTTATAAATGGTATTATTGGTTCTGCTCTTTTAGGAATAGCAATAGCTACTGCTTGAAAAAATGGGGGATCAACAGGAGGCTCAGATTTTATTGCCTATTATTTTACCACTAAAAAGAAAAAGAGTGTTTCAAGTATTTTAATGATAGTTTCTTTTACTAGTTCATTAATTTTCTTAGTAATTTTCAGCATTATAAATCCACATAAACCAGGTGTACAAATGATATATGATGCAAATGGAACAGTATCATATCAAATGTTAACTACTCAAAGAGCATGAATAGGAATGAGAGAAGTTTCAACAATATTTTATATTTTTATTGCTAATGGAATTGTTGGAATTTTATATCCTAAATATAAAAAAATGAGTATAGAAATTTCTTGTTCTGATCCTTCTAAAGTTATTGCTTATTTTATAGGTATTGACTATTGACACGCTTATAGTATAAGTAAAGTTACAAGTGGTTATACAGGAAAAGAAATTTATAAAATTGAAACAACAGTTTTATTATTAGAAACTAAAAGTATAGTAAGAGATTTAAAAAGAATTGACAATTCGGTTTGAATTAAAATTAAACCCGTACACAGCGTAATAGGAAATTTTAAAACTAGTTTTGTTGAATAATAAAAAGACACAATTGTGTCTTTTTATTATTATCTTATGATTGTTGAGATAAAGAATATTTTCCTTTTTCCAACTCACTTTCATCTTTCTTTTCATCAGCTACTAATTTTTTAGCCTCATCAATTGCTATACTAAAAAATGTAGTAACTCCTCTATTTTGCATTGTTGCAGCAAATAACGCATCAACTCTACTCATAGTTCCGTGTCTATGAGTAATAACAAGAAATTGAGTTTTTTCTTTTAATTTTTGTAAGTATTCTGCGTATCTAACTACATTTGCTTCATCAAGAGCAGCTTCAACTTCATCTAATATACATAATGGTAATGGTCTAGCCTTTAGAATTGCAAATAATAAGGAAATAGCAATCAATGATTTTTCTCCACCAGAAAATAATTTTAAGTTTTTAATATTTTTTCCTGGTGGTTGAGCTTCTATATCAACGCCTGAATCCAAAATATTTTTAGGATCATTGAAAAATAATCTTGCAGCTCCTCCACCAAACATCGTATTGAAAACATTATTAAATTCTTCATTAACATCATTTATAATATTATTTAATCTAGAAACAATAATTTTATCCATTTCTGCTATTGCAATTTCAAGAGATTCTTTAGCAGTGTTTAATTCTTTTTGATTTTCGCTAAATTGATTGTATCTTTCTTCTTCTTGAACTAATTCTTCTAGAGCATCTAAATTGATAGAACCCAATTTATCAATTTCTTCTCTTAAATTCTTTACAAATTCTTCTGCTTCTTCTCTATTTATTTCAAGCGAATACTGATTTTGAGCATTTTCGAAAGTCATTTTATATTCTGAAGCTAAGCGATCTCTAGATTGTTCTAAAATAAATTTAGAACGTTCCTTTTGTGTCATTTTATCAGCAAAAGAATTATTCAATTTATTCAAGCTGGCTTGTAAATCATCTTTATTATTTGTAAAATGTTTTATTTCGCTTGACAATCTATCAACAGTTTCCGATTTTACTTTAAATTGTGCAGTCAAGGATAAAATTTGACTTTCTAAAATCTCTAAATCAGCTTCTTGACTTCTAGCTGATAATTCAATATTTTCAAAAGCAATTGTTTTATTTGTTAAATTTTTATATTTTAAGTTAAATTCATCAAATAAACTTTGTTCAGTTACTTTTTTAACTTTTAAACTATGTAATTGTTGTTTAAATTGTGAAGATAATTCTAAAGCAGAATGTCTTTTATTACTAATTTCACTTAGTTTTGTTTCTAAAGAGTGCATTTCAGCTTTTAATGCAGGTAATGCTAATTCTAATTGTTCAATTTTTTTATCTATACCTAACATTGTTTCATTATTTTGTTGCATTCCACCAGTAATTACACCGCCAGCTCTTATAATATCACCATCCAATGTAACTACCATATAACGATGTTCGAGTATTTTAGATATTGAATTAGCAGTTTCAATATCACTAGTTACAATTACATTACCTAATAAAAATTTGTTTAAAATATCGTATTGTGGGTCAACGGTTACTAAATCTTTTGCTATACCTATATAACCACTTTGACCTTGAATAACTAAAACTAAATCGTCTCTTACATATTTAGGTTGAATTGAAGTTAAAGGTATAAAAGTTGCTCTTCCACCATTGTTATCTTTTAAAAAATTTACAGCTTTTACAGCAGTTTCTGATTTATCAACAACAATATTTTGTATAGCATTACCTAAAATGGCATTTATTGCATGAACATATTCTAAATCAACTTTAATTAATTCTGAAACAGTACCTTTTAATGCTTTACCAAAAAAGGATTTATTTTCCAAAATTACTTTAGTTCCTTTAGAAAACAAGCTGTAATTTTCTTTTTGTTTTTTTAAACTTTCTAAAAGTGTTTCTACTTTAGTTAATTGATTACTTTTTTTAGTAATATCAATGTTCACAGAATTAATATCTAGATAAAAAGCTTCAATAGTTTTATCATTAGAATTTAATTTTTCTTCTATAGTAGCAATATCTCTTTCAATAGATTTTAATCTATTGCCGTGACTTTCAATTAAGGCGCGATATGATGCTATTTGTTCATCAGTATTAGCCCTAGTTTGACCATTAGCAATTAATTTATGAGCTTCTTCTTGTTTAGCAAGAATGATTTTTATTTGATTATATCTAACATTAACTTCATTCAATTCATTCGAAAGTTTTTTCAATTCTGTTTCTTCATCAATTTTAATCGTTTGATTTTGATTTATTTTAATAGTTAATTTTTCAATTCTGTTTTCAAAATCATTTTTAGTTTCTAAAACACCTTCTAATTCATCATTTAATTGTTCATATAATTGACCAAAATTAGAAATATTTTCTACTAATAAACCAACTTCAACTTTTTTTAAAGCTTCTTTTTTTTCTATAAAAATCTTAGCCTTTTCTGCTTGTTTTCTTAAAGGAATAAGCTTTTTTTCGATTTCGTTTATTAATAAAGCAATTTGATCTAATCCTATTTGTGTTTTTTCCAATTTACTTAAAGCTTCTTTTTTTCTAAATTTATATTTAGATACTCCTGCGGCTTCTTCAAAAATAGCTTTTCTTTCTTCAGGAGAAGCTTCTGCTATGTCGCTCACTGTTCCTTGAGAAATAATTGCTAAAGAAGATTTACCAATACCAGTTTCCATAGCTATGTCTTTAATATCTCTTTGACGACATATTTCTCCATTAAGATAATAAATATTATTACCATTACCTCTTTCCAATACTCTACTGATAGTAATAATTTTATGTGGTAAACTACTTAAACCTTCACTATTATCAAAAGTTAAAGTAACTTCAGCTTTATCCATTGCTTTAGCAGTTTTAGAACCGGCAAAAATAACATCTTCCATGTTATCTCCTCTAAGTTCTTTAGCGCTTCTTTCACCTAAAACTCATTTTATTGCATCATTAATATTTGATTTACCAGAACCATTAGGGCCAATAATACCAGCCACTCCACCATTAAATTTTAATGATATTGGGTCTGCAAATGATTTAAAACCATGAGCTTCAACTTTAATTAATTTCATTTTGCCCCTTTGTGTATATTAAATAAAAAACATAATTATTATATTAAAATATATTAAAAATAAAATAAGAGCTTTAAATATTGAATATATAAATTTAAAGTTTTTTTAAATATAAAATTAGTTCAATTTTATGTTTATAAAAACCTGAATAAATCAGGTTTTTATAAACATAAAATATTTAAGATATGGCAGGGGTTAAAGGATTCGAACCCTTATAAACGGTTTTGGAGACCGCAGTAATGCCATTATACTAAACCCCCATAATAAACTACTATTAATATTATTTAGTAGTTATGTAATAAATTAATAATTTCCAAGAAAGCAGATTTTAATACTTTCTGGTTTGATACCTAAAAGTGAAATTATTTTCTTTTCTAATTCTTCAATGAAAGAATTGATAATATCATTTATATTTTTACCTTTTTTTGTTTTTATATCAATAACAAAGCCGACATTGTCTTTATTTTTATTAAATATAATTCTAGGTTCGGAAATTAATTTAATGTAATTAATATTTTCAATACTTTTATTTACAATTTCAATAAAAGTTTTTTCGCCTATTGAATATGATTGATTAATGGAATAGTTAACAGTAACGTAATTCATTTATTTATTTCCCTTGCCAACATATTTACCTGTTTCTGTTGAAATGACAATATAATCATTATCTTTAATAAACATTGGAGTTTCTAATTCATAATCTGTTTCAACCTTAACTTTTTTCTGAGGATTGGTTGTTGTGTTGCCCTTAACTGCATCAGGAGCTTCAATAACTTGTAAAGTAACATTAGAATCAAGTTCAATATCAAGAACTTCTTCATTATATTTTCTAATTTTAACTATTGATCCTTCCTTTAGAAAATTCATTTCTCATTCTACATTTTTTAATGGTATTTCTATTTGTTCGTACGTTTCATTATCCATTAAAATTATATTTTCACCATCAGAATATAAGTAATTCATTGGTCTTTTATCTATATGAGCCTTGTTTACTTTGTCTCCACCTGTATATGATTTAATTGTGATGCTACCTGTTCTTAAATTTTTTACCTTAGCTTTAACATTAGCTTGGCCTCTTCCTTGTTTTGAATGTTGTGCATCTAGAACAACAAAAATTTCATTATTATCTTCAAAAGTTATTCCTGGTTTAAACGTGTTTACATTAATTACATCCATATTAATTCTCCTTTTTATAATTTTAATAATTTAATGTTTCCATTTCATTGTTGTATTAGTTTAATATTAATAATTTTACTTTTTTTGTTTTAATTATTTGTTATTTTTAAATCTTTTTTGTTATTTTACTTTTAAATAAAAATTTATTAGTAGTTAATTATTTTTTTCAAAAAAATTTTTAATTTTTTCAATCATATTTAGTTTTTCTCATGGTAAAGTATCATCATTTCTGCCAAAATGCCCAAATACGGCAGTTTGAGAAAAAATTGGTTTATTTAAATTTAATGATTTTATAATACCTGCAGGAGTTAAATCAAATAATTCTCTAATACATTTTTGTATTTTATTAGTGTAGTTTTTATCTTTATAATTAAAAGTTTCCACAAAAATTGAAGTTGGTTCAGGCTTTCCAATAGCATAAGAAATTTGTATTTCTACCTTAGGTAATATATTGGCAGCGACAAGATTTTTAGCTATTCATCTAGCAACATATGCTGCAGAACGATCAACTTTGGTGGCATCTTTACCACTAAAAGCTCCGCCACCATGACGTGCTACACCGCCGTATGTATCTACTATTATTTTTCTGCCGGTTAATCCTGTGTCGCCTTCTGGACCACCAATAACAAATTTACCAGTTGGATTAATTAAAATTTTATCTGGCATAGATAATTTATATTTAGCAAGTACTTTTTTAATTATATTTTCTATTAAATAATTTTTAAATTCTAATTCATTGAAATTTTCATCGTGTTGAATTGATAAGAGAATTGTGTCAACTGTAGGAATATTATTTGAATAATCAATTGTAACTTGACTTTTCATGTCACTTTTAGCCCATTTAGAAATAGCAGATAAATTATTTTGCTCTGCTCTTTCTTTTTCTATAGTTTTTAATAAATTATGAGCTAATATTATGCTTAAAGGCATAAATTCTTCTGTTTCGTTTGTAGCATAACCAAACATTATTCCTTGATCGCCCGCACCAATTATTCCATTTTTTAATTCAACACCTTGATTTATGTCACTGCTTTGTTTTATAATATTAACTTGATAAGTAACTTTTTTAAATCATTCGTATAAGCCTAAATAATACATTAAATGTTCAATTTTTAATTTAATCGAATTATTTACTTGCTGTTCAATTTTTTTATTAGCAAAATTAACTTTAATTTCTCCTGTAGTGACAAATAAATTAGCGCTAGCCAAAGTTTCAATTGCAACATGCGCATTTGGATCAACGCTTAAATATGCATCAAGATAAATATCTGAAATTTGATCACATAGTTTATCAGGATGCCCCATTCCTACTGATTCGCTAGTGAATAAAATTTTTTCATTCATAAAACTCCTTTATATAGGAGGCAAGTTAGTTTTACATGTTAGGATTTTCCCCTTGTTGTCCACCTTACAAATGCAGGTTGGCATGTTTCATAGCTAACTAAGCTCCACAACTCTATATGTAATAATCAAGTACATTATAATATATAAGACTTTTTTTCTTTAAATAAATTATTAAATATAATTATTTATAATTAATTATTCATATGATAATAATTATATTAAGAGGTAAAAATGGGTTTTTTTAATTTTTTAAAGGAAAAAATTTTTAAAAAAGATACAAAAAATATAAAACTTAAAGAACAAGAATTAAATAAAAAACAAGAAAAAGAACTAGAAGAAAGTAAAAGATTAGAAAAATATCAAATAGCATTAAATAAATCTAATTCACTAGGCCAAAAATTACTAAATTTACAAAACAAATATAAACAAATAAATCATGAATATTTTGATGAATTAGAAGAAATTTTAATTATGAGCGATATTAATTTTTCACTAACTTATGCTATTATTGCTCATATAAAAAAAGAAGTGCAAAATAGAAATTTAACTGATCCAAAAATTATTGGAGAATTAATAGCTGATCAAATGTTTGTTATATATACAAATAAAACCGTTGTAGATACAAGTTTAAATTACAAAGATGATCGTTTGAATATTTTCGTTTTTATAGGTGTTAATGGTTCAGGAAAAACTACTTCTATTGCTAAAATGGCTTACAAATATATTAAAAATAATAAAAAAGTTCTTATAGCAGCAGCCGATACTTTTAGAGCAGGTGCTGTGAGTCAATTAGAAATTTGAGCAAATCGAGTAGGAGCTGATATTGTTAAACCTATAAAAGAAAATGCAGATCCCGCTTCAGTAGTTTATCAAGCATTAGAAAAAGCCAAAAATGAAAAATATGATTTATTATTAATAGATACAGCCGGAAGATTACAAAATAAAATTAATTTAATGAAAGAATTAGAAAAAATTTATCAAATTATTAATAAATTTGAATCTCAAGCTCCTCATGAATGCTTATTAGTTTTAGATGCTACAACTGGTCAAAATGGTATTAGTCAAGCTAAACATTTTAATGATATAGCTAAATTAACAGGAATAATTTTAACAAAAATGGATGGTACTAGTAAGGGAGGAATTGTTTTATCAATTAAAGATGAATTTAATTTAAATGTAAAATATATTGGTTTGGGTGAAAGTTTAGATGATTTAGAAGAATTTGATTTAGATAAATTTATTTATTCTATTACAAAAGAATTAATTGATAATTATGAATAATAAATTAAGTGATATTGATCAAAGAGAAGAATTAATTTTACTTTTTGAAAAATATAATCATTTTTTAACTCAGACACAAAAACAAACTTTTATGTTATATTTTTTAGAAAATTTGTCTTATATGGAAATAGCAAATATTACAGCAACTACTAGAACTGCAGCATATGATAGTGTGCATAAAGCAATAAATAATTTAAGAAAAATACATAATAAGTTAACTAGTTCAAAATAATATATTTGTTATAATTTTTTATTATTGACTTTAACCATAATAACAAATAAAAATAAAGGAGATATTAATATGCCAAGAGAAGGTTTTACATTAGCATGTACTGAATGTAAGAATGAAAATTACATTAGCAAAAAAAATAAAAAGAATAATCCAGAAAAAATAGAAATTTCTAAATTTTGTTCTACATGTAGAAAACAAACTAATCATAAAGAAAAAAAATAAAATTCCAGCAGGGATTTTATTTTTATATTTTTTAGTTACAAAGATTAAAGTTTTTATTTTAAAAGGAATTATTTTAATAAATAAAAGATTAATAAAATTATTATAATTATTCTATGAAATACTATCTTATTTATAGTTTGGGAAGCATATTTTTATTAATTTTATTATTATTATTTATTTATTTATCGTTTTTAATTTTTCAAAAATATAAAAATGAAAAAAATAATAAAATATTAACCTATTTAGAAAACACTTTAAAAAATATAGAAAATGATATTTTAAGCACACTAAGACGTTTTAATTCCATTTCTAAATCTCAAACAAGATATTTGGAAAAACATAAAAAAATAAAAAATTTATATAAAACATTAATTAATTATTTAGAAGAATTCGAGAATTTAAAAGAAATTAACCAAAAAAAAATATCATTTATAAACATTTTTGAAATTCAAAATAATCAACGTACTCTTTTTATTTTTAAAACTAAAATCGATAATTTTGTAGAAGAATATAAATCCTTAACAAAAATAATCAATGATTCTTGAAATTTAATTGAAACAGGTTCTAATGAATCTTTTGAAATACTTAATTACATAAACAAATATTTAGAAATTAATAAAAATATATTAAATATAAGTTATTCATTTGTCAAAGAAAAACTTAATAATCTTTATGAATTAACAAAAACTATTGAAGAGCAAAAACAAACAAATAAAATAACCAATGTAGCAAATAGCATTGAAGAAAATAAAAAAAGAATTATTCTATTTGCTAATAAAATAAATAATTTAGTAAAAATTGAAATATCAATAAAAAAATTTTTACCTTTATTAATCAAAGATAGCAATTTAAATATTGAAGAAATCGAATTATTAAATAACGAATATTTAATGATTAAAAATAGTAATTGAATATTAGAACCTTTAAATATCATTATAAAAAAATTAGGTTATATTTTTAATTTAATTTTTATATTTCAAAATAACAAATATTGAAATTTTAAAATAAATGATTTAATAACTAAATATACAAATATTTTAAAAATAGTTAATAAAAGTCATGAAAAATTTTTATCATTTAAAAATTTATTAGAAGAAGAAAATTTTTATAAATTAAATATTTATTTCAAAACATCAATGAAAAAAATTGAAAAAATTTATATTTTAGGTAAATATTCTCAAAATTCCATTTTAGAATTAAAAAAAGAATTAGAAACTATTTCCATTATTTTAAAAAATACTAATGATTATTTAATAAAAATACAAAGAGAATTTTATAAAAAAAAATATATCCTTTATATTAATAATATATATATCAATATGTTTTACTGAATGTTGAGTAATTATAATTTAATTGAAAATACTAATAAAAACTACAAAAAAATGCAATTTTTACAAAATAATATTAACTTATTAGAAGTTAATAAAACTTTAATTGATAGAAAAAAACACAATGAAATTTTTTATTTAATTTACAAAGAAATTTACACAGCTTGAATTTATAAAAAAATGACTGAAAAATTATTAAATAAATACATTATAAATTTTGTAAACAATGAAAAATTTTTTACAATTAAAGATTTAATTGATAATAATTTAAATTCAAAAAAATATGAAGAAGCTTATAGAATATTAATTTCATTTATGAAAAGGAAAATGTATGTTTAATAAAATTTTAATTAGATACGGTGAATTAACACTTAAAAATAGAAATCGAGATATTTTTATAAAACAATTAGACTTTCATGTTAAAAGAATTTTAGAAACTAATGTTAAAACTGAATATGATCGTATGTTTGTTGAATATAATCAAAAAAATTTAATTAATTTACAATATGTTTTTGGTATTCATTCTTATTCTCCTGTAATTGAATTAGAAAAAGATATTAATTTAATTAAAACAAAAGTTTTAGAATTAAGCAAAAATTACAAAACATTTAAAATTAATTCACGTAGATCAGACAAAAGATTTGTTTATAATTCTAATCAATTAAATAATATTTTAGGTTCATATGTTTTAGACAATAATTTAAATATTAAAGTTGATGTTAATGATCCTGAAATTATAATAAATGTAGAAATAAGACAAAAAAAGGCATATATTTTTATTCAAGAAATAAAAGGTCTAGGAGGATTACCGGTGGGCGTTAGTGGAAAGGTTCTACATTTAATGAGTGGAGGAATTGATTCTCCTGTTGCTGCTTATTTATTGATGAAAAGAGGTTTAAAAGTAGACTTTTTATCATTTATTTCGCCTCCTCAAACCGATGCAAAAACAATAGATAAAATGCAAAGATTAATTAAAATTCTAAAATTATATCAAGGAGAAACCAAGTTTTATTTAGCTGATTATTCAAAATTAATGAATTATATTCATTTTGTATCAAATCAAGCTTATAAAATTAATTTGATGCGTAGAAGTTTCTATCGAATTGCAAGTAAAATAGCATTAAATAATAATATTATTGCATTATCTAATGGTGAAAATTTAGGACAAGTAGCTTCTCAAACTCTGGAATCATTATCAACAATAGCTAGTGCTAGTGAATTGTTAATAATAAGACCTTTATTGGCAAATGATAAAAATGAAACAATTGAAATTGCAAAAAAAATAGGCACTTACGAAATATCAATTGAAAAAGCAAATGAAACTTGTGAATTATTTGCTCCAAAAAAGCCTGTGACTAAACCTAAATTAGAACATTCAAAACAACTTGAGAGTGAATTAAATTTATTAAATGAATTAGAAAATGAGTTGTTAGAAAATAATATACAGATAATAAATATTTAATATTTAAGTTTAATAAAAAAACAAATGAATTAGATTAAAAAATTATCTAATTCATTTGTTTTCGTCTAAACTATAAATTTTACTTGCTTGATTTGAAGATTTACCATGAAAGTGGTAAATTTTTTTTATTAATGGAAAAATTTCATTTGCATTATTTAAATCAATAGGGGCCTTTCCTGAAATATTTGCACTAGTTAAATACATAGGACCATTTTTGATTAAAAAATTACATAATTCTTTATTTTTAGGCATTCTAAAACCTTGATTATTTACAACTATTGAATATGGTCCAGGTCAATATTTGTTTGCTCATTGTGTTGCTTCATTATTTCATTGTTGAAATTTTTGTGCTTGTTCTATTGAGCCTACTATAATCATAATCTTTTTATTTTTATTTCTTTTTTTTAAAAAATAAAGAGTTTCTAAAGTTGTTTGATTAACTGGACCACCAATTCCACATACAGTATCAGTATTACATATAAAAATTTCGTCAAAATTCATATTTTAATTATATAAAAAATGCATTTGCATGCATTTTTTAATTTTGATTTGATTTAATAATACGAACACGATCTTTAGCAAAAGGCATTAAAGCCATAAAACGAGCTCTTTTAATAGCAGTTGCAATTTTTCTTTGATCTTTTGAACAAGCACCAGTCATACTTTTAGCCTTTATTTGGCCAGTACCATTGACAAATTTTGAAAGAAATTCAACGTTTTTGTAATCTACGTAATTAATTTTTAATTCACACATTTCACATTTACGACGTTTAGTAAAAACATTTTTTTTGTTATTTTTTTTCATATTAAATTCCTTTATTTTAATCTAAGTCATCTAATGAATCTAAACCAAAAATTGTTTCTGCATTGGAGTTGTCTATTTCATTTTCGTTAGGTAAATTAAAACCAATAGTTGGTTTGTTATATTCAAAATGTTCAGTGTTATTAATTGATTTATTAACTGAATCATTTATATCATTATTAGTAGTGTAATTACTATATTGTTTATTTCTTCTATATTCTCTTTGTGCTCTTGTTTCTAATTGATTTATTGATTCTGCTACTATAACAAAATCATTAACAATATCACCATTTTTATTCTTATATTGAGATGTTTGAATATTACCTTCAACAGAAACTAAATCGCCTTTTTCACAATTACGATGAATAAAATCAGCAGTTTGTCTTCATAATATTACTGGAATAAAATCAACAGTTTCATTAACGTTTTGTGTAGTTCTTCTATTAATTGCAATAGTACATCTTAAATAAGATATACCAGATGCAGTTTGTGAGTAAAACATGTTACTGAAACGACCTATTAAAACAACTTTATTTAAATTCATAATTATCCTAAATTAAATTATTTAACATCCTTTTTTTCAAAATGTTTTTTTACAGTATTTGGTTTTTTAAAGGTTTTCTTAGCTTTTCCAAAACCTTTTTCTGTATCTAAATTAATTACTAAATGTCTTAAAATTTCTTTTCTTATATTACTACGACGTATAAATTCAGCTATTAAGTTTGATTGAGCTTCTATTAAAAATACTAAGTATTGTGCTTTTGTTGAGCCGTTAATTTCATATGCTAAATCAGTGTTTTCTAATTTTTCTGCTTTTTTAACGTTTGTTTTTCCAAAAACTTCATTAACTAAATTAAAACCAATGTTAGCATCAGCTTTTGAATCAACAATCATCATTATTTCGTATTTTGACATCGATCTCCTTCTGGACTTTTGGGCTAAATAGCCAAGGAGTAATCTATAATTACTCTTTAATATTATAGTTTAAATTAATATTAATAAAAATTAATATTAGAGAATATTTTTAATAGGAAAATTATAAAAAAACTTAAAAATAAGAATAAAAAATTTATTTTTTTTGTTTTTTGTGTTATTGTTTTTATATGTTTAAACTAGTAATTGTTGAGTCTCCTAACAAGGTGGCAACTATTAAAAAATATTTAGGTTCAGATTATGAAGTTATGCCTTCAGTAGGTCATATAATGAAATTAAGTACTACTGGATTGATGAAATTAGGTATTGATTTAGATAAATGAGAACCTAAATATGTTTTGGATAAAAGCAAAAATGATATAGTAAATAAATTAAAAAAAGCTGCTAAAGAAGCTCAATGAATTTATATTGCTACTGACCCTGATAGAGAAGGTGAATCCATTGGGGATCATTTAGTAAAAGCTTTAAAAGTTGAAAATAAATATAATCGTATTAAATATAATGAAATAACTAAAGTAGCTATTTTAAATGCTTTAGAAAATCCCAAAAAAATTGATGATGCTTTAGTGGATGCTCAAAAAGCACGTAGAATGTTAGATAGAATAATAGGTTTTAGACTTTCTGCTTTAATGAATACTAAATTGTCTAATTCTCCAACTTTTCCAAGCGCTGGAAGAGTTCAATCAATTGCTTTAAAATTAATAATTGATAGAGAAAACGAAATTGAAAAATTTATTCCTCTTTTTTATTCAAAATTGTCAGCAAGAATTAAACATGAAAATAATTTTGTTGATGCATTTTTATATATAGAACAACATAAGACTGGACAAAAAAGTTGAATATTTGAAGATGAATTAGATTTTGTTAAAAAAGAATTAGCAAAAGAGCCTCAAAATTTGCTTTTGGTTAAAGATGTTAAAGAATTAGTTAGAAAAAATATAGCTGTCACACCTTTTAAACAATCTGTTTTATATAAAAAATCACCATATAGTTCTATAGCAACACAAGCAATTATGCAACGTTTATACGAAGGATATGGGGATGGCGGATTAATAACTTATCCAAGAACGGATAGTACTAGATTAAGTGAAACATTCGTAAGCGAAGCAAAAAAATACATAATTAAAATTTATGGTAATGACTATGTAGCTGACGAAATTAAGGGTTTTTCAGGAGAACAAGATGCACACGAAGCCATCAGACCTACTAATATAGAATTAAAACCTCAAGAAGCATTAAATAAATATAGTCTAACAAAAGAAGAATTCAATATATATAAATTGATATACGATAATACATTAAAAGCTTTAATTAAACCACCAGTATTTAAAATAATTAATTTTACTTTTATCAAAAATGAATTAACTTTTAAACTAAGTACAAGTGAAATAATTTTCAAAGGATACTATATTATTAATGATAATAATGATAATAATATTGAAGAAGATGAAAATATTTTAACTATTAAATTAGATTATAAAATAGGAGATAAAGTATTTGTCAGTGATTTTATCTTTAGTGAACATCAAACATTACCTCCTTCAAGATATAGTGAGGGTTCATTGATAGAAGCTTTAGATAATATAAAAGTTGGCCGTCCTTCAACTTTTGCTTCAACTGTTAAAATAGTTTTAGAAAGACAATATGCTCAAAATGTAAAAGGCGTGTTATTACCAACAGAATTTGGCAAAGTTGTTTTAAGTAAATTGCTTGATGGTTTTCCAAATATTATTAATGAAAGTTATACAGCACAAGTTGAAGAGCAATTAGATTTAATAGCAAATAATAATTTATCCGTTCCATTATTAATGAATGATTTTTGAAATAGATTTAATTCAACTTATGATATGGCTAAGGAAAAATTAGAAAAAACAGCAATAACATCATTAATTCTTGAAGAAAAATGTCCTGTAGATAATGGGGATTTAATTGAAAAAAATAGTAAATTTGGCAAATTTATTGGTTGCAGCAATTTTCCAAAATGTAATTATTCCCAACCTATAATTGATAAAGAAAAATGCCCTAATGATCAAGGTGCACTAATTTTGAAAAAAAGCAAGTTTGGTTATTTTTTTGCTTGTCAAAATTATCCTCAATGTAACTATATTAAAAATAATAATAAAAAATATGTTAAAAAAAGTAAATCTTAAAATAGATTTACTTTTTTAATTTTGATATGGTGCCAAATACGAGAATCGAACTCGTGATTGCTGATTACGAGTCAGCTGTTTTACCACTAAACTAAATTGGCATATAAATATCATATTAGATATTTATTTTTTCTAATAAAATAATTTGTTTTTTACCTTTTTTAATAAAAGAATAGTTACTTTCATAATACATAGGATTAAAAATAGTATCTAAAGTTAAATAATCATTATCAATTTTTAAAGCACCAGTATTAATAAATTCTCTTGCTTCTCTTTTAGATTGTAAAACTTTATTTTCAATTAAACAATCGATAATATTTGTTTTTAATTTTATTTTAAGACAAGGTAAATATTTTTTTAATCTTTCAATTTCCAAATTATTCAGTTTTAAAAGATCGAAATTTTTGTCAAATAAAACCTTTGAAATTTTTGTAGTTATTTGAGCTTCTTTCTTACCAAAAATATCTTTAACTACTTCATATGCTAAAGTTTTTTGAGCATATCTTTTTTTGAGATTATCATTATGTAAACTAGCAATATTATTAATTTTTTCTAAGGACAAAAATGTTAATCATTTAAGAAATTTAATTGCCGATAAATCACTTTGATTAATTAAATATTGATACATATCATAAGGAGAAGATAAATTTTTATCAAGTCAAAGAGATCCGCCACCGGTTGATTTACCTATTTTATTGCCATTTTCATCTGTTAATAAGTCTAAAGTAATACCAACTGCTTTATGATCATCTCCCTCAATTTTATTAATCATATCTAATCCTGTAACAATGTTACCTCATTGATCACTTCCGCCTAATTGAACTTTTACATTATTATTTTGATAAAGTTTTAAAAAATCATATCCTTGTAATAGTTGATAAGTGAATTCTGTAAAAGATAAACCTTTTTCTATTCTTTTTATAACAGATTCTTTATTTAACATATAAGAAACATTTGTTAATTTACCAACATTTCTTAAAAAATCTATTACATTCATTTTTTTATAAAAATTCAAATTATCTTTAACCATTAATTTTTGTTTTTTTAGTTGATGAATAATATTTTTTTTATTTTTGATTATAGTTTCATTATCTAATAAATTTCTTTCGCTATTTCTAAAAGAAGGATCACCAATCATTCCAGTAGCACCACCCACAAGTGCATAAACAGTATATCCATATTGTTGAAATCTTTTCAAAGTAGCAATTAAAATATAATTACCTAAATGCAAACTTATAGCGCTAGGATCAAAACCACCATAAATTGCAGTTTCTGCAGGATTTAATTTTAAAAATTTTTCTTTGTTGCTAATTTGTTTCAAAATACCACGTAATTCTAAATCTTCAATTATATTCATTTTTTCCTTAAATTTCTTGTAAATCATTTAATAATTTTTTTATATTATTTCCCCAATATTTATTTACTATTTTTTCATCATTTAATATTTTAGTTAATTTATCATTTTCTATTGATAAATTTAAACTTTTGCTAGATAAAATCATTCCTTGACTAATATTATCTAAAACCTTACTTTCTTTAATTTCTTCTGCGTTAAAAGTAATAAAACCTTCTAGAGCAAATAAAAAATACATATTTTCAAGTGAATAAGTTGTATTAGTAATAATTTGCTTTTCAAAATTTTTAAAATCTACTTTTAAAATAGCTAATTTATCACTTTTAGGATGTTTATTTCTTTGCACAATTTTACCCAATGCATATGTTTCTTTAGTATGGAAAATGAGATTTGGTTGATATTTTAAAATTTTTTGAATAATATCATTTATTTGATCTTCTTGTAAAATACTGTAATTTTTTTTGTTAGTAATTAAATTATTAGTAAATAAATTTATTAATTTTACATTCATCTTTTCATCAACTAATAAATTTAAATGTAATTCTTCAATATTTATTATTTTTTTGCCTTGAATTGCGCTATTGACAAAAATGATTGATGTGTTTAAAAATTTATCATTAACTTTAAAAAATATCATAATAATAATTATAATCTTTAAGTATAATAAACATATGAAATATGCAATAATTGTTGATTCTTCTTGCGGATTGACTAAGGAAGAAGCAAATAAAAAAGGATGATTTTATCTACCATTACATATTATTATTGATGGTAAAGAATATAAAGATGGAATTGAAATTAATAGCAGTAATTTATTTCAATTTTATAAAGATAATAATGATGCTAAAACATCGGCAATTAATATAGGAGAAGCTCAAGAACTATTTGAACAATTAAGTAAAGAATATGATCAAATAATTGTTTATCCTATTTCACAACATCTTTCAGGAACATATCAAATGTTAAATTTATTAAGCCAAGATTTTCCTAAAGTAAGAATTGTTAAATCAAAACAAATTGTACAATTAATTATTTTAGATTTACTTTGATTAGAAACACAATTATCTAATGATTCAAGTAAATTGGAAGAATATCTTGATTTTATTGAAAATAAAGGTTTTAGAAATTCAATAACATTAATACCTAAATATAATAAATACTTAGTAAAAGGTGGAAGATTACATCCTTCTGCTGCTTTAGTTGCAAAAATGCTTAATATAGTTCCTTTAATTACTTTTAGTGATGGCAAATTATTAAAAGAAGGAGTTGGGAGAGTTTTTAAAAAAACTGTATTAAAAAATATTGCTTCTAAATCTAATTTTAAGTTAGAAAATCAAAATAACGAACTTTGCTATATATATTTACATTCAAATGCTAAAATAGAAGAACAAAATGAAATTGTCAATGAATTTAGTAAAATTTATAATATCAAACCCTTAGTTCATAAAATAGCTCCAGTTGTTTCCATTCATACAGGTCCTGAAGCTTATGTAGGAATAGTATTAGAAATAAACAAAGAATTAAAAGAAAAATTAATGAAATTTTTAAATCATATTAATTTATAGTTTAATCAAAAGTTTAATTTAAGGTATAATAATTTTTGTAGTAATGCATTCTTAGCTCAGCCGGCAGAGCAAGGGACTCTTAATCCCTGGGTCGTGGGTTCGATCCCCACAGAATGTACCAAATATTATTTAATGCCAATATAAAAAAGTTCTTTAAAATAAGAACTTTTTTAATAAAAAAAATGGCAGGAGTGACAGGATTCGAACCCATAACACACGGGGTTGAAGCCCGTTGTTCTACCGTTGAACTACACTCCTACAATAATTTAATTTTAACATATAAATTTATTTATTGTTTTGATTATTAAAAGTTTTTTCTGCTAAATTTATAACATCTTTAACGCTCTTTAAATTATTTAATTCTTCATCAGAAAAAATAATATTATATTTATTTTCAGCTTCATAAATTAGTTCTGCTAAGTCTAATGAATCGATTTTTAATTCTGCTAGTAACATATTTTCATTAACGTTTTTTTTACTTAATTGTTCTAATTTACTTAGTATCATTTTTTTTATTTCCATAATTTAATTCCTTTGTAAAATTATAAAACGCTCTTTATTATTAATATCATTAAGAATTTCTATATTAGCAATTCGATTTCATTTTTCTAAATGTTTAGGATTTATTTCCATTACTAAAATACCATTAGGTTTTAAATATTTTCTATATTGTTCTAAAATTATACGATAAATTTGTCAACCTTTTTCTTTGCCAAATAAAGCTATATGTGGTTCAAAATTTTTAACATTTGCACTTACATCTAAATCATTTTTATCTAAATATGGCGGATTAGCAACAATAAGATCATATTGTTTTTTGATTTTTTGGAATAAATTACTATGTTTTATACTTAATTTATTTTTTGAAAAAAAATTGTTTTTTCTGTTTAATTTACTTATTTTTAAAGCTGAATAACTAATATCACTTAATGTAAGCGAAGCTAGAGGTCAAATTTTTTTTAAATGTAATCCAATAAATCCGCTTCCGCAACATAAATCTAAAATATTAGCATTAGAATAATTAAAATTATATCTATTTTTAAGTATATGTACTAATTCATCTGTTTCATATCGAGGGATTAATACGTTATTGTTTATTTGAATTCTTAAATTATTAAAATCAATAAAACCCATTATTTGCTGAATAGGAACATTATGTTTTAAAAGTTTTTTCTCTTTTGTTGTTAAGTAAAGAGGTGAATTATATTTTCTTTTTTCTAATAAGAGCTGCTTTTCTCGATTCATTAAAATATTCCTGCTTCTTTAATTTTTTGATTTTGTTCTTCAGTTAATAAAGCATCAATAATTGGTTGAAGTTTACCTTCTATAACTTGTTTTAAAGAAGTAGAAAAAGAAATTCTATGATCAGTTACTCTATCTTGAGGATAGTTGTAAGTTCTTATTTTTTCACTCCTATCACCTTGCCCTGCTAATTTTCTATATCCTGCTTCTTCTGCTTGTTTTTTTGCCATTTCTAAATCATAAAGTTTTGATTTAAGAACTAATAGTGCAGTTTCTCTATTAGCAATTTGACTTCTTTCGTCTTGTGATGATACTACTATTCCAGTTGGAATATGTGTAATTCTAACGGCAGAATCAGTTGTATTAACTGATTGCCCCCCGGCACCACTTGATCTATATGTGTCAATTTTAATTTCATTACTCTTTATTTCAATATCCACTGTATCATCTATTTCGGGTATGACTGTTACAGTAGCTGTAGAAGTGTGTATTCTACCTGAACTTTCAGTTGTTGGAATTCTTTGTACTCTATGAACACCACTTTCAAATTTTAATTTTGAATAAGCATTTTCGCCTCTAACAGAAAAAATTATTTGAGAAAATCCTCCAGCAGATGCAGAACTAGAAGAAAGTAATTTAATTTTAAAATCTAATTCATCTGCAAATTTGGTATACATTCTAAAAAGATCGCCAGCAAAAATATTAGCTTCATCTCCTCCGGCAGCACCTCTTATTTCTATAATTACGTTTTTATCATCATTTTCATCTTTAGGTAATATTAAAATTTTTAATTCTTCTTCAAGAAGATTTAATTTTGAATTATTTTCTTCTAATACAAATTTAGCTAATTGTATTTCTTCATCGTTTTTAGAATTTAATAATATTTTAGCTTCTTCAATTTCACTTAAAGCAATTTCATACTCATTAAATTTTTTTGCTATAGCGCTAATTTTATTTAGTTCTTTAGTTATTTTTGTATATTCTTTAATATTATTTATTATTTCATCTTGAGATAATTTATCATTAAGTTGATTGTAAGTATTTTTTATATCGGTTAATGATTTATACATCGCTTTTTCCATAATTTTTATTATAATAAAAATATTATTATTTATCTACTTTAAAGTGAAATAATTAATTAATAATAGGAGATTTATGTTTTTACATTTAACAAATAATCAAATATTAAAATCTACTGAAAATATGACTAACAATGTAATGGAAAATAATAAATTTGAAATAAGTGTTTATTTAATTATTCCTCTTGTAATTTTGGCTTTATTATATTCAATATATTCTTATCATATAAAAGTCTATATGAATAGTTTAAATCGTTTTGATAAGGTAACTTATGGAGCCTTAAAAAAAGTTAAAATTCAAAATAAAATTATTTTAGCTATTTTTATTTTTTTAAATTTAATTGTTGAATTAACATTTTTAAGTTTATTTTTTACAGGACATAAAGAATTTAATTTACTAATTTTAATCTCTGTTTCTATTTTAACAATTATGTTTATAACATTTTGTATTTATAAATATTTTAAGAATTTAAATTTAATAGCTGAAATTAAAGTGGATAATAAATTAAATTTTGCGAAATTTAATGAATATTCAATTCTTAATGTTAAACCAGAACATATTTTTATTAATAGAAATAGATTTATAAATCCAAAAGCTTCTAGCGAAGAAACATTTAATGATTTTTTTGAATCAAAATTTAAAAGAATCAAAATTAAGAAAATAAATGATTATAGATTTTATATTTGTAAAAAAATTGCAAATAATTCATATCAATGAGCAAATTTTTTAACAAATCAAAAACTTTCTGTTAAAGAAGATGAAAACAATTTATTTATTGTTTTATCTTGTTCGTTTAAAATGTTAATTGAATATAAATTATTTAGTAATTACGATGAAGCAAAAAATTATTTTGAAACTAATTGAATTAAAATGGTAAATTAAAAAAGCACAATTAGTGCTTTTTTAATTTCAAATTATTTGTCTAATTTAATTTTTACTGAAGGAGCCATAGTTGCAGAAATAACAATATTTTGTATATATGTTCCTTTAACAGCAGAAGGTTTTAATTTTTTAATTAAAGAAATTACTGTATTAGCATTTTCTACTAATTTATCAGTATCCATGCTTAATTTACCAATCATTGTATGTACAATTCCTGCTTTATCTGTTCTATAATTTGCTTTACCTTTTTTAAGTTCTTCTACAGCTTTTTCTGGTGTAGGTGTAACAGTACCTGTTTTTGGATTTGGCATAAGACCTTTTGGTCCTAATTTTTTACCATATTTACCCAAAAGAGGCATCATTGCAGGATCAGCAACCATAACATCAAAATCAAAATTGTCTTCTTTAATTTTGCCTTCTAATTCTAATCCATCAACTACTTGATCTGCGCCAGCGGTTTTAGCTAATTTTTGTTTTTCTGGGTTATTAGTTACAACTAGAACTCTTACAGATTTACCAGTTCCATTTGGTAATAAAACTGATCCTCTTAATTGTTGTTCAGCTTTACGAACATCTAAATTTAATTTAAATACTAATTCAACTGAGCCATCAAATTTAGTGTATGAAGTTCTTTTAATTAATTCAATAGCTTCATTTAAATCATAAGCAACGCTTCTATCGAACGCTTCTCTAGCAGCTCTTATTTTTTTTCCACCTTTAAAAGCCATTATTTAATTTTCCCTTCATTTCAGCCTTCGATAACAACACCCATTTGTTTTGCAGTTCCGGCAATTGTTCTCATAGCTGCTTCTATATTATCAGTATTTAAATCAGGTAATTTATATTCTGCAATTTCTCTTAATTGTTCAACAGTAATTGTAGCTACTTTGTTAGTCTTTGATTTTGAACTACCGCTTTCAATTTTTGCAGCTTGTTTAATTTTAAAACTTGCAGGAGCGGTAAATAATCTAAATTCAAATGATTTATCTTTATAAACAGTAATTTCTACAGGAACTGGTTCATTTCCTCTTTCTCTTGTTGTGTCATTAAATGCTCTTGTAAAATCTGGCATATTAATACCAACACCAGCTAATGATGGTCCTGGTTTAGCTTGGCCAGCTAAAAATTGCAATTTACGAACACGAACAATATCAGCTTTTGATTTTGCCATAAATTTATCCTTTCGATATTGTGGTTTCTAGCGATACTTAATTCTCTCCCACTAGTAGAGGCAATAAACAAATTTAATCTATAAATTGCCTTTTAATTATAATAAAAATTATTTATTTAATAAATAAATAAATCAGTAATTTTAATCTTAATAATTTTCAAAAATACCAATTTGTTTTCTTTTACTTTTTTCTTCAATGTCTTGTAAATTATCAAGATATTTTTTTATTTTCACATCTGCAATATAAAAAGGACTTTTATGATTATAAATATCTATATATTTAATTTTCGCTAAACCATTTTTAATTAATTCACTAGCTAAATCTTCATTATTAGAATTAGTAATAATACAGACTTTTCTTTCATAAATATCATCTCTTAAATATAATATTTTAATTGGTTGCATTTTTAAGAACTTAGAAGTAAAGTTTTTAGCTTGTTTTGCATATTTTCAATCTTTTCTATTTGTTGAATTAATTTCTAAAGTATCAATAGCAAAAACTCTTATTGTTTCAATTTGATTATTAATAATTATTTTAAATGTATCACCGTCATAATTATCAATAATTTTAGTAGTATAAATTTGATCAAAAGGTTTATTTAAAAAAGATTGATTAACACAGGAAAAAATTAAAAAAATCAAACTTAATTGAATTATTGCAATTATTTTTTTCATCAAATTTTATTTGTGTTTTTATTCAATATAATTTAAAAAAGAAAAAAGATAAACAAAACTATTTATTTTAAAAAGGTTAATAAAAAAGACATATCAATGTCGCTTGATTGCAATGTGCAGTGCAACAACAAAAGAGCAAAGAAATAGTAAAAAGCCGGAA
>NZ_JAYFFF010000006.1:0-23560 GCF_034863305.1 Mycoplasma sp. 744
AAATAAATTCAAATAAATAAAAATATGTTGTCAAGACAACATATTTTTATTTAATATTTAATCTTTTAAGAATTTCATCAATATCTAAAGATAAGGCATCATCAATATCTTTAGAAGCTTTTTCTAAAACTATTTTTTCATCTTTTGTTTCTTTAAAATATTTATTTTCTACTTGTTGTATAGAATTAAAATTTGTATTAAAATCAGATATTAATAAAGCTTTTTTAATATTTAAATGCTTGATTTTTTTAAAATCATAATTATTTGCTGGACCTAATTCTAGATCTGAAATATTTTTACAAATAAATTCATTATTATCTGTCACAATGAAAATTTTTGTATTAGAATTATAAATTTCACAACCTATTATATTAATTTGATTATATTTAAAAGTTTCAAATAATTTTTTACCTAAATTTTTTTTATTTGTTTTTTGTATTTCATTGCAATTTACAATTTTGAAAGTATTGTTATTTGTTAAAAAACAAACATTGCTGTCAGAGTTTATAAAAGCAAAAGTACTTATTTGATCATCCAAAGATAAATTACACGATTTAGTACCGTTGGTTTTCAAACCATAAATTTGAATATCATTTTCACTATAACGAGAAATTAAATTCTTTTTAGTAATTATTAAGATATCTTTTAATCCATTTGTTAATTTTGCACCTATTAATTCATCATCATCATTTAATTTAATTGCAGTGTATGATTTATTAAAACGAGTAATTTCAAAATCCTTTAATTCTACTCTTTTACCAAGAGCATTTTTAGTAATCATTGCTACATAAAAATTTTCCTTGAAATTTTTTGCATTAATTATGCTTACTATTTTCTCATTATTTTTCAAATCTGCAAAATTACTTAGATGTATTCCTATATCTTTTCATCTAGTTTCTAAAATTTTATAAACAGGTACTTGTAAATAATTACCTAAATTAGTAAAGAATAATATATTATCAAGAGTATTTACGCTATCATAAAATAGAATACTATCATTTTCTTGTATAGCAAAATTATTTAATTGATTTGATTGTTTGATTTTTTCACTAAAACGTTTTAAATAACCATTGCTTGAAACACTTAAATATACTTTTTCATTTTTTATTAAATCACTTTCATTATATGAATTATCTAAATTAATATCAGTAATTATAGTTTTTCTTTCTGATCCATATTCTTTTTGAATAGATTTTAAAATTTGAATTAATCAATTATTAAATTCATTTTCATCATTTAATAATAATTGATAGTGCGCAATTTGTTTTTCTAATTCTTCTTTTTCTTTTAGAAAAAGAGTTTTATCAGTTTTACTTAATTTATATAATTTCAATTCTGCTATAGCATTAGCTTGATTTAAAGTAAATTCAAAATGTTTAACAAGGTTTTCTACAACACCACTTTTAGAATTTTCACTTTCTCTTATTACTTTTATTATCTGATCTGTAATTTCTGCTACTTTAATAAAACCTAAAACTATTTCTAAACGTATTTTAAATTTAATTAAATCATAATTTAATGCTTGTATTTTCACATGTTTTAAATGATTTAAATATCCATCTAATAATTCATTTAAATTTAATAATTCAGGAGAATAATTTTTAATAGCTACATTATTATAGTTATAGTAAATTTTCATTTCTGTTTTTTGCATTAAATAATTTAAAATAATATTTTCATTGGCTTTTAATTCCAAAGTCAAAAGAATGCTAATGCCTTGACGATCCGATTGATCTTTAATTTCTAATAATCCCGAAAGTGAATCATTAAGAATTATAAGATCAATATCTTTGACTAATTTAGATTTGACAACACCATAAGGAATTTCTGTAATTTCAATATATTTATTTTTATTATCTTCTCAAATATGATATTTTGAAGTTAAAGTAATTTTACCCTTACCAGTACTAAAAGCATCAACAATTCCTTGTGTCCCATGAATGATACCACCTGTTGGAAAATCTGGGCCTTTAATATATTTCATTAATTTATTGAGAGAAATATAAGGATCTTTTATTTTTGCAATTGCTGCATCTAAAATTTCAATTAAATTATGCGGCGGCATTTCAGTTGCAAAACCAGATGCTATACCTTTTGAACCATTAAGTAATAAATTAGGAATTAAAGCTGGTAAAACTGTAGGTTCTTTTTCTGAATCATCAAAATTAGGAGCAAATTTAATTGTATTTTTATCTAAATCATTTAACAATAATTGTGCTATTTTAGCTAATCTTACTTCTGTGTAACGCATAGCAGCTGGTGGATCATCATCAATAGATCCAATATTCCCATGCATTTCTAAAAGATTTTGTCCCATTTTTCAATCTTGCGATAATCTTACCATTGCTTCATAAATAGATGAATCTCCATGTGGATGATATTTACCTATAACATCTCCTACAACTCTTGCTGATTTTTTAAAAGCTTTGTTATATTGTAAACCTAAATCATACATTGAATATAAAATTCTTCTCTGTACCGGTTTTAATCCATCTCTAATATCTGGCAATGCTCTTTGTTGAATAATATATTTAGAATAACGACTAAATCTATCACTAATTATTGAATCTAAATTTTCTTGAATTATTTTATTAAGTAGATTGTTTAATTTTTCTTCTTGCTTTTTATTCATTTAATATCCTATTAGATTTGAAAATCATCTTCCATTGTAAATTCAACATTTGCATTTATTCATTCTTTTCTTGGTTCAACATTATCACCCATCAAAGTTGATACTCTTCTTTCAGCTAAAGCAGCATCTTCAATTTTTACTTGAATTAAAGTTCTTGTATCTGGATTCATTGTAGTTTCTCACAATTGCTCAGCATTCATTTCGCCTAATCCTTTATATCTTTGAATTTCTGAATTTTTAAATTTTGCATCTTTAATTATATTTTTTAAATCTTCTTCATCTCAGGCATATTTAATTTCTTTTTTATTATTAGTTATTTTAAACAAAGGAGGTAAAGCAATATAAATCATTCTTTTTTCTATTAATTTGCGCATATGTCTAAAGAAAAAAGTTAATAAAAGTATTTGTATGTGTGCTCCATCAGTATCTGCATCAGTCATTATAATTATTTTCCCGTATTGTGCTTTTTTTAAGTCTAATTCATCGCCAATACCAGCGCCAATTGTATTTATAATTGTAGCTATTTCTTCATTTTTTAAAATTTCTAAGAGTCTTGATTTTTCTGTATTAATGACTTTACCTCTTAAAGGTAAAATAGCTTGATATTTTCTATCTCTTCCTAGTTTAGCTGATCCACCGGCAGAATCACCTTCAACAAGAAATAATTCTTTTTCTTCTGCTTTTTTTGATTGCGCAGGTGTTAATTTACCACTTAAAATTTGTTTTTCTTTTAAGGCATTTTTAGTATTTCTTGCTTCTTGTCTTGCTTTTCTTGCTGCAATTCTAGATTCATAAGCTTTTTTAATTTTGTTAAGAATCTTTCTTGCTAATTGTTTATTTTCATTGATTCAAATTCTTAATTTTCGTGTAACAATTTCTTCAACAACGTTCTTTGCTTCTGGAGTACCTAATTTTTCTTTTGTTTGACTAACAAATTCTAAATATTTTTCTGGTATTTTTACACTTAAAATAACAGTTAAACCTTCTCTTATATCTTCTGCCTCAAAAACACTTTTACCTTTGTTTATTTTTTCTTCATTTGCAAATTCATTAAAAACTTTAGTGAAAGCTGATTTCAAACCTATTTCATGTGTTCCGCCATCTTTAGTTTTTACATTATTTACAAAAGATAAAATTGTTTCATTATAGCTATCTGTATATTGAAAGGCAAAATCTACTTCAATGTCATTTTTTGAATCATTAAAAGAATAAATATCACTAATTGATTCTTTGGAATTATTTATAAAATTAATAAATTCTTTTAAACCTTCTAAATAATGAAAATCAATTGTTTTATTTTTAAATTCATCAGTTAATTTAATTTTTAAATTATTAATTAAAAAACAACTTTCTCTCAATCTTTCCATTATGATATCAAAATTAAATTTTGCATTTTTAAAAATTGAATAATTAGGTCAAAATTCAATTTTTGTACCTTGTTTATTAGTTTTGCCTATTTCTTTAGTATTTTGAATAATATGATCACCATTTTCAAAAATAGTTTCATAAATTTTTTTATCTCTGTACACTCATGCAATTAGTTTATTGCTTAAAGCATTAACCACAGATGATCCCACTCCATGTAATCCGCCTGAAGTTTTGTATGCTCCTTCATTAAATTTTCCTCCAGCGTGCAATTCAGTAAAAACTAACTCCACAGCAGATTTTCCAGAAGGAGTTTTTCCTACCGGTATTCCTCTTCCATTATCTTCAACAATAACAGAATTATTTTTTGTTAAAGTTACATTAATTTCATTTGCAAATCCTGCTAAGGCTTCATCAATAGAATTATCAACAATTTCTCATATTAAATGATGAAGACCATTAATATCAGTACTACCTATGTACATTCCTGGACGTTTTCTAACAGCTTCTAAACCCTTAAGTTGTTGTATGCTAGATGCATCATATTTATTATTCATAATTAAAATATTACAACATTAAAATAATAATCATCTTAAAAGTTTTAAAAGAATAATAATAAAAAGCGCAAAATATTTTAAATTTTGCGCTTCATTATATTAAATTAATCTAACTGTAATGGTAAATTTTGAAGTAAATCAATTAAATAAACATCTCTTAAAATATTGTGAGCTGGATATTCTTCATCTTGTCATTTGAATAATTCTCTATCTAATTTTATTCATGAATAAATTTTATTTTGATGTTTATCTATATAAAAACCAAAACCTTTGTCTCAAAGATTTAATTCTTCTACATAGTGAATAATATTTTCAAAACCTTCTTCATTTAATTTTTCAACATCTGATAAAAGTTGATATTTTGTATGTAAATTATAAATAATTGATTCTTCTAAAGGAAATGAGAAATTTAATGGAAATTTTGGACCGAATAAATAACTTTGTTCAAAATTACGACCGTGAATTTTGCCTTCCATAAATAAATAAGAATTAGTTTTTAAAATTTGGCCATCAACATCTTGGTCACTTACACCTATTCTTATATTTTGAATTTTTCACTTATCTTTAGTTTCATTATTTTTATTGTAAAAAACATGTCCTAAAACAAATTTTAAATTTGCATCTTTAGGTAATTCAGATAACATAAGTGAATCAGTTACTCAATCTAAAGAATCTCATTTAGTAGTTGATTTAGTAAATACTTCTTCATCAAAAGCTTGAATTTTACGTGGATAAGGACCTTTACCTTCATATTTCATTCCAGCTAATTCATAAGCTGGTTTTAAAAGTAAATCCTCACTTTTAACAACATAATTATTTTTAACTTTTTTAATTCTTGATATAGTTCAACTTGCTGTAATTAAGGAAATAATTACAAAAACTATAGTTGCAATAGTTAATACTCATCTAACAACATTATTTGGAGCTAATTGATAATTAAATATAGCCACAGCTAACAAAACAACCATTCAAATAGCCATTAATAATGAAAGAAATGAAAACACTATATGAAGAACATATTTAGAATCTTTTTTAAGATTGTAATCAACAACGTTCTTTCTAAAATGTTCGTAGTTTTCATCTAAGAAAGTTTCATAATTTTTTAACATATTATTCCTTTCGTTTTTATCATTCATATATTAGAATTATAAAACATTTGATATATAAAAATATTAAATAATTAATATTAATCTTAAAGCTAAAAAAATATTAAAAAAGTATAATGTAAATATATTTATTGAGGGAAATAAAATTATGAATATATCTATTAAAAATGTTGCAAAAAAAATAAAATTAAGTGAAATACAAGTACAAACTGTTTTAGAATTATTATCTCAAGGTGCCACAGTTCCCTTTATTGCAAGATATAGAAAATCACAAACGCAAGGATTAAATGAAGAACAAATTCAAGAAATTGATAATTTATATCAATATGATATTGAATTAAACAAACGAAAAGAAACTATTTTAAATAAACTAAATGAAGCAAAACTTTTAACTTTAGAATTAAAAAATAAAATAGAAAATGTGGAAACAAAAGCTGAGTTAGAAAATATTTACGAACCCTTTAAAATAGGTAAAAAAACAAAAGCCAGTGAAGCTATTGCATTAGGATTAGAACCATTAGCTAGAAGTATTTTTGACGCCAATGATGATAAATTTAATCCTTTTAAAGAAGCTAATAAATATTTAAATGAAACAGTTGTTTCAGTAGATTTTGCTATTGAACAAGCTAAATACATCATCAGTCAATGAATTTCTCAAGATATAGATATAAGAACTTTTGTCAAAGAGCAAATTTTTAATTATGGTTGAATTATTACTAAAAAGAAAAAAGACGCTAATGATGAAAAACAAATTTTTATTAATTATTATGATCATAAAGAAAAAGTTGCATCAATTGAAAATCATAGAATTTTAGCAATCAACAGGGCTGAAGAAAAAAAGATTATCACTTATAATATAGAATTTAACGAAAAAATTATTAAATATAATTTAAACAACAAATTATTTAAAATTAAATCAACGGGTAATATTATTTATGAAGCTTTAATCGATTCTTTAGAAAGACTAATATATCCTTCAATTATTAGAGAAATTAAAAATGATTTATTCTCTAGAGCAGAAACACAAGCCATTAAGATTTTTGCAAATCAAATCGAAACAATGCTTTTATGACCAGCAGTAAAAAATAAAACTATTTTGGCTATTGACCCTGGTTATGCTCATGGTTGCAAAATAGCAATTTTAAATCCAAATGGAAAAGTTTTAAAAATTGAAAAAATCTATCCTCATGAACCACAAAAACAAATAATTAAATCTCAAGAAATAATTAATAAACTTTTAGATAAATTTAAAATAGATATTATAGTAATTGGCAATGGTACAGCTTCAAGAGAAACAGAAGAATTTATTGCTAAAATCATACAAGAGAGAAAACTTAATAATCAAAATAATATAGGTTATGCAATAGTTTCAGAAATTGGAGCTAGCGTATATTCTATATCAGAATCAGCTATAAAAGAATTCCCCGATTTGAGCGTTGAAGAAAGATCAGCAATTAACATTGGTAGAAGATTCCAAGATCCTTTAAATGAACTAATTAAAATTGATCCTAAATCTATTGGAGTGGGTCAGTATCAACACGATTTAAATCAAAAAGAATTATCTAAACAATTAGATTTTAAAGTAAATAAAGTTGTTAATTTGGTAGGTGTTGATGTGAATAGTGCTACTAAAGATATTCTTTATCATATTTCTGGTTTGAACAAAAGAATTGTTGAAAATATTATGGAATATAAAAATAATCAAATTTTTTCATCCAGAGAAGAATTAAAAAAAATTAAAGGAATGGGAAAAAAGGCTTACGAACAAGCAATAGGATTTTTAAGAATTCATAATTCAAAAAATTATTTTGATCGCACTTCCATTCACCCTGAAAATTATGCATTAGCTAATCAAATTGTCAAAATTTTAGAATTAGATTTAAATAATTTGGATAAAAATAAATTAAATCATATCGATAAAAATCAATTAATAAAACAATTAAATAGTAATAAATACGATATAGAGCAAATTATAGAAGCATTAATTAATCCTACTAAAGATATAAGAAATGAAAAGGAAGGTTATAAAATTAAAGATAATATTCTTAATTTAAACGATTTAGAAGTTAATATGTTAATTGATGCAACAATTTTAAATATTACTGATTTTGCCATTTTTGCTTATATTGGATTAAAGGAGACAATTTTTATTCATAAATCAAAAATTTTTATCAACGAAAACCCAATAGCAAATATTCACGATACATTTCAACCTGGTGATAATATAAAAGTTAAAATTGTTGAAATTGATTATGATCAAAAAAGAATAAAAGGACAAATAAATTTATAAATATGTTAAAAAAACCCGATATTATTTTTATCGATCTTGACGGCACAACTTTAGATCAAAAAAAATCCAAAAATAATTTAATAAGTCAATATAACAAAACAATTATTTCTCAATTGCAAAAGAAAAATATCAAAGTTATTATCTCTACTGGAAGAGGAATGCTAGAAAAAACTTTTAATATTAACAAAGAATTAAATTTAGAAAAAAATATAATTTTTTGAAATGGAAGCAAAGTAATGCTTAATGATGAAATAATTTTTGATAAAACATTAGATAAATCAATATTCAAGGAAATTATTAATTTAGCTCAAAAATATAAAATTCTTTCAATCATCAATTCTGATTTTAAAAATCAAACTTATTCAAATAATTTTTGACATAAATTTTCTTTTTTATTTTTAAAACATAACTTAAACAAATATGATCAAATCAATTTTAATCTTGCAGTATATAAAATTATTTTCTGACATTTTAGTAAAAGAAAACTAAATAACTTTTACAAACTTTTAAAACAATATTTTGATATAAAAATTACAGCGGTTTTTTCTGGCAAAAATAATTCTATTATTGAAGTTACAGCGGAAAAATGTACTAAAGGTGAAGCTGAAATATTAATTTGCCAAAAATTAAATATAAATCCTCAAAATTGTTGACATGTAGGAGATACATTAAACGATTTGACAACTAAAAATAAAATTGGAAAATTAATAGCTATGAAAAATAGCAATAAAACATTGAAACAAAACGCAGATTTTATTAGCAAATATAATTATAAAAAAGGCGGATTAGGCAAAACTTTAAAGGAATTAATTGATTAATATGTCATTTCTTAAAACTCAATTAAAAATTTATTTTCGTTATAAATCTACTTATATAAGTCCTACATTATTAACTATTATTTTTATTTTATCTAGAATCTTATTATATTTAATGACTAAAGATTCACCTAACACTTTTGAACAACTTAGTTCATCTTTTGTTATGAATATTTCCGGTATTTTTACAATGTTATCTATATTTGCTTTAGTTAATTTTATTGGTATTACTATATTTTACAAATATCGACAAGAAGGTTTGGAAATTATGCTATTTTCTAAACCTATAAGTCGAAGCAAAATTTATTTTATTAATGCTATAGCTATTTCTCTTGGAATGTTATTTTCATTAACTATTTTTACATTAGGAAATTTTTTAAGTTATTTATTTCTTTATCCTGTTGTTCCGATATTGTACGGTTTAAAAATGACCTTGGCTACTTTTTTAGCCTCTCTGTTAGCCTCTATTTTTATTATTGGTTTAGCTTTATTTATACAAGCTTTTGCAGATTATAAACAATTTCTAATTGTTTTAGCAATTGTTCCATTTGTTATTGTTTTTCTTTTTCTAGTCCTTAAGAATAATTATTTAATTAGTGAAATTAGAACAACCAATCAGTTAACTAATAATTTAATTATTTCACCAAATAAAGATGCACAAAAAACAAATAATCAAATCGACAACATTAAAAATAATATAAATAATGATTTTTTATTGCCAGTTAGAAATAAAGGTATATCTCAAACTTATACAGAATTCAAAGAATATATTGATAATCCTTTTGCCAATACTAAAACTTTACTTAATGCTTTAGATGATAATAAAAACAATTTTTATAATAAAGTAAAATATTTAAATTATACTGAGTATTTTTTAAGAATAATGGGAGCTTTAGATCCTAATTATACAAAGGAAAATGCTTTTGGAAATTATGATTATATACCATTAATAAATCAAAATAATGAATTAGATTTTAGCAAATTAAAAAGCGTTGCTTTAAATCAAGATGGAAATTATTTTATTAAATTAATTGATAAAGATAATAATTTAATAAACTATATAATATTTACTTATGATATAGAAATTATTAGAAATTATTTTAATAATTTATCTACTAATCGTTTCTTTTCTTTTAATAATTACGATCCTACTAATTCAATTAAAAAATATGATAATGATTTAGATAATTTAAAATTATTAAATTTAAATTTTACTTCTCAAATAAATAGATTATATGATAACAATATAATTGATACACAAATGCTAATAAAAAATGAATTAATCAATCAGCAAAATATTAAAGTTTTGGCAATTGAAAATTTTCTTGATTTTCTTAATACAATTAAAACGAATCAAGAAGTTAATAAGTTAGTAACTAATTTTGTTACAATTTTTGAAAATTTATTCAAACAAAATATAAATGATAGTGAGAATCCAATTGTACAATGAAACAATGAGCAAAGAAAAGAAAATTTAAAACGTTTTGCAAAACAACTAGAAGAAATTATTTATAATTCAACAGCAATAATGTTAGCTCTAAAAGTTGTTGCAGATAATGAATTGATTCTTCTTTTAGAGGATATTGATTCAATGATGAAAAATGTTGAATTTATTAATGTTTTATTATCTGAAAGTATTATTAATCCTGTATTAGTTAAAAATAATATTTTAGTTTATAATCGTCAAAGTGATTTTCCTTTATGGTTAGCAATTATTTTACCTTTATCTCTTGGCGGAATTTTTACTTTTTTAGGATGATGAATAACTATTAAAAAGGATTATAAATAAAATGCGTAATATTGTTAAAATAAACAAAAAAATTAAAACATTGAAAAAAGTAATAAAAGCCATTCCACCAATCATACCAAATGAGAATATAGCATTATCAATTCAAAATTTGACTAAAATTTTCAAAAATAAAAATAAGGAAAACCAAATAGCTTTAAATAAAGTTACTTTTGAAGTAAAAAAAGGTCAATTTCATGGTTTTATTGGTGATAATGGAGCTGGTAAAACTACTACTATCAGATCAATTTTAGGATTTTATAAATCAATATTAGGACATATTTACATTAATCAATTAAAAAATAGTGAAATTAGTAGTCGTAATTTAATAGGTTATATTCCAGAAATCGCTATTTTTCCTAAAAATTTAACTGCACTTGAATATTTAATAGAAATGGGTAAATTAAATAAAATCAACAAAAAAGAAGTTATCAACAAAATTGATGATTTACTTTTAAAAATTAAAATGAATAAAGAACAATTAAATAAAAGCGCTTATTTTATGTCCTCGGGACAGAAAAAGAAAATATTATTAATTCAAGCTTTACTTAATGATCCTCAAATTTTAATTTTAGATGAACCTGCTTCTAATTTAGATCCTTCTACTCGTTTAGATTTTTTTCAAATATTAAAAACTTTAAATAATGAAGGTAAAACAATTTTAATTTCCAGTCATATTATCAGTGAATTAGAACAATATATTGATAGTTATACAGTTTTAAAAAATGGTGAAGTTATTGAAAGTATTTCAGTAAAAGATAAATTAAAACAATTAGAGTATAATAAAGAAATCAAAACCTCAAATAATAAACTTTTGCAAATATTTTTAATAGAAAACAGAATAAAAAATAAAATTGATGAAAAAGAAAATAAAATTTATTTAACTATCAATACAGAAAAAGAAAAAATACTTTTAAAATATTTAATTAATCAAAAGATTCAAATTATTTTCTATAAAGATACATCAATAGAATTAAATAAAATGTATTTTAACTTATAATAATTATCACTTAAACTGTTTTATTGCTAAAAATAAAACAGTTTTTGATTTTTTTCTTATATAATAAATAGCATGATAAAACTGGAAGTTAAATATAAAGAAAGAATTGACAAGTATATTTCTGACAATTCACACTTAACTCGTAATGATACCAAAATTTTAATTCTTGAAGGATTAGTTAATGTTAACAATGAAATTAACGTTAGAAAATGTAATTTTATTGTTAATGAAGGTCAAATAATTACTATTTTGAAAACTTTAGATAAAGAGATTAAAATTGAACCTAAAAATATTCCGTTAAATATTATTTATGAAGATGAATATCTAGTAATTTTAAATAAACCATCTAATTTAGTAGTCCATCCTGCTCCTGGACATTATAATGACACTTTAGTTAATGGTCTACTTTATCATTTTAAAAATAATTTATCAGATACTAATGGTTTACTTAGACCGGGTGTAATTCATAGAATTGATAAAGATACCAGCGGTTTATTAATTATTGCTAAAAATAATCATATTCATAATTTACTTAGTGAACAATTAAAAAAACATCAAATTAAAAGAACCTATTTAGCTATTATAGATGGACTTTTAGAACATAAAAATTTAAAAATTAATTTACCATTGAATCGCCATAAAAGTAATCGAAAATTAATTGAAGTTAATAAAGATGGTAAAGAAGCTATTACTAATGTTAAATTATTAAAAACCTTTTATTATGAAAAAAAACCTTTATCACTAATCGAATGTGAATTAGAAACGGGTAGAACTCATCAAATAAGAGTACATTTAGCATATTTAAAACATCCAGTTTTTGGTGATGAAACTTATGGAAAAAAAATAGATAATTTTAATCAAAGATTACACGCTTATAAATTGGATTTTATTCATCCAATAACTCAACAAAAAATAAAAGTTTTTGCACCTGTACCTGAAGAATTTTATATTGCAGATTATAACTTTGAATCTTTATATCAATAAAATAAGGAGTATTATGAATTTAAAAAATTTTTTTCAAAATGCCTATAGTAATCAATATTCTAAAGCTAAGACAATTAAGGATTTTTGAAGTAAATTTGAAAAACCTTATTTAAGGTATTTTTTATTTGGATCTTTAAGCGTATTTATTTTTATTATTTTATTTTTTAGCATACTTTTTACTATTTTAATTATTTTTAAAACTCAGTATATAAATGAGGTATATCAAAGTGTTTCTAATAATAATATTACTAACGCTGAACCAAGTGTTATTTTAAATTTTGCGCACAATAATTTTAATGGCGAGTTAATTTCAAGTAGTATATTATTAATTATTTCTTTTGCCATGACAGCAAAATATATATATTCTCTTAAAGATGTATTTAAGAAAAAAAGTTTATTATATCTGTCAACTCTTGCTAATAATATTTTATATTTATATGTAATCTATAAAATCGTTATGTTAATTTATCAATTAGTTAGATTTAAATTAGTAATTGATTTTATTAATTTTCCAATTCTATCTTCATTATTTATAATAAATATTATTTTACCTTTATTACTTGCTCTTATGTACATTGTTTTTGTTAGTCGTTTAAAAAAATTGAAAATTACTTCTTGAAGAATAAACCAATATGAAAATCTTAAAAAAACAGAGGAATTTTTGAAAAATAATCCAACTGATTTAAATAATATTTTTAAAAATATATTTGGTAATGCTAATGTTTTTTATGAAGATAATAAAGAAAATAATGCTACTGATAATATAACTGAAAGTAAGAGTACAACTCAAGCAAATGAAAATTTAACTGAAGAAGAAATAAAAATTAATCAAGAACGTAAAAAATTAAGTGAATTAAATAATACTACTCTTTATGAAATTGCTCAAAAATTGTATATCAGTGGTTATGAACAAATGTCTAGAGATGAAATAATTGAAACAATATTAAAAACATTAAATAAAAAATAGCATAAATATCTAAATGCTATTTTTTATTTATTAACTTGTCAACAATTAAACTTTTTTTTGCTTTATCTAATCTTAAAATTAATATAAATTATTAAAATTCACTTGAGTACTAATTATTCATTTAATTTTTAAAACATATGATAATATTTTGTAAAGTTTATATTATAAAATTTAATATCTCATGTAATAAATCTAATAATTCTTAAATTCTTTTATATAAAATAATCATTTTCTTTTTTCTTTTTTGAAAGTTAACTTTTTCATAAATTTATTATTACGCAGTATTAATGATAATTTTAGACATAATAAAAAAATGCTTAATTATTCGCATTTTCTTGATTTTGTTTAGTAAATTGTTTTTGATAAAGTGATTAATGATAATTTTCTCAAGACTGTCTGCGATTTATTGATAATCTATTTAAGAAAAAATTATATCTTCTTTTAATTCTTTATATTCTTTTTGAATGGTTTGAAAGACGTCTTTATTCTTTTTAGACACTACTCAAGCAAAACTATCTAATTTAAATTTCAATTAAAAATAATCACGAATTAAATCAGTATAGATTATTTTGTATCTTTCAGAAGCATCATCTCAAAGTTCTCTAATTTCCTGATTAGTATAATCAGCATATTTAGGCATATTTCATTTTTCATCTATTTCACCGACATTACGATTGGTATATTCATTATCATATTTATTTTGTTTTTCTTTTGCAACAGTTTGCTTATCAGTAGTACAACTTGAAACAATAGCAGTAGGTATACTAATGCTACTTACAAGCAAGATCCTATAACAAATTTTTATAATTTCATCTTTAAACTTCTTTGTGGAAAATATTTTGTTTGTCTCTATATTAGATTTATTAATAAAAATAACATATTATTAATGTTGTTTTTTATAATTAAATCATGAATAGAATAGAAAATGATTATTGAGATAAATATTTTAATATTTTGGGTTTAGATGAAGCAGGAAGAGGCGCATGTGCTGGGCCAATTGTAATAGCAGGAGTTATTTTACCTAAAAATTATGAAAATAATTTAATTAAAGATTCTAAACAATTAAGTTCAAATCAAAGAAAAAATATTTATCAAATTATTGTAAAAGATGCATTATTTTATGAAATAATAATTTTAGATAATTTATATGTTGATTTAAATAATCCTAAGCAAACTTCCATTGATGGAATGGAAAAAATTTGCAATAAATTAAAAAATAAATGTGATTTAATAATTACAGATTTTGAAAAATTAAATATTAATTATATAAAACAAATTAATTTAATTAAAGGTGATCAAAAAAGCATTAATGTGGCTGCAGCTTCTATTTTAGCCAAAGTAACAAGAGATAAAATTATGCTAAATTATCATAATTTATATCCTCAATATTATTTTGATAAACATAAAGGCTATGGTACGAAATTACACTTAGAAAAAATTAAAATACATGGTATTTGTCCAATTCATAGATTATCGTATAAAAACGTTAAAAAATTTATTGTTTAGCTAAATAAAATTATAAATAAAAGACATTATGTAAAATGTCTTTTTGCTTGGATAAATAATTATAAAATTAACGTTTAATTTCTTTAAGTCTTGCTGATTTACCGCTTCTATTTTTCATAAAGTAAAGTTTTGAACGACGAACTTTATTAGATCTTACAACTTCTATTTGAGCAATTAAAGGTGAATGAAGTGGAAAAGTTCTATTAACACCAATACCAAAAGATATTTTTCTAACTGTAAAGGTTTCACGTGTTCCTGATTCTTTTTTAGAAATTACTAATCCTTCAAAAATTTGAATACGTTCCTTTTCACCTTCACGAATACGTACGTGAACTTTTACATTATCACCCACGCGAAAATCAGGATGATCATTACGTAATTGACTTTGTTCTACTAATTCAATTAAATTTTTTCTCATTTTTTACCTTTCAATAAATCTGGACGATTTTTGATTGTTTTTTCTAATTTTGCTTTTTGTTTCCATTTTTCAATTTCTTTGTGATTACCACTAAATAAAACCTCAGGCACTTTCATATTTTTATATTCTCTAGGTCTTGTATATTGAGGATAATCTAATAAACCATCATTTTGAAAAGAATCATTTTGATGACTTAATTCATTAATTACTCCTGGAACTAATCTAATAATAGCATCAGCTATGACCATTGATGGTAATTCACCGCCTGTAAGAACATAATCTCCAATAGATATTTCTTCATCAACTAACTCAACAACTCTTTCGTCAAAACCTTCATAACGTCCACTTATTAAGGTTATTTCTGAATATTTTGATAATTTATTTGCCATGTTTTGATTAAAAGTTTTACCCTGCGGAGAAACTAAAATTTTATATCCCCCTCTATTTTTAAGAGAATTTAAAGCTAAATCAATGGGTTCAACTTGTAAAAGTAATCCATGCCCACCACCATATATTTCATCATCTACTTTATGGTGTTTATCTTTAGAAAATAATCTAAAGTCAATAATATCAATATCAACTTGTTTTTTTTCTATTGCTTTATTAATTATAGATTCTTCAATAAATGGTAAGTAATATTTTGGAAACAAAGTTAAAAAATTAATTTTCATACTTAACTATTATTTATTTTTTTGAAATTTTTGATTTAATCCGTGTTTTCTAAACAAGTTATAAACAGTTTCAGTCAATTGAGCACCATTATTAATTCATTTTTGTGTTGCTTCTTCATTTAAATAAAATTCTTTACTTCTTGGATTGTATTGGCCTAAAGCTTCAATAAATTTTCCATCTCTTGGAGCCTGTGCATCAGCTGCTACAATTTTATAATGAGCGTTAAATTTACTTCCTAATCTTTTTAATCTAATTTTAACCATTTTTCTCCTTTTTCTCTGTCAAGCGTTTGTGCTTGACACCAAGCATTTTATTTATTATAATAAATAAATAAAAAAGATAAATAAAAAACTTCTAAAACAAGAAGTTTTTTTATTATTCAACTTAAGCTGAAAGGTTAAAGCCTTTATTTTTAATTGTTTTTGCTGTTTTAGCACTAACTCTTAAAGTAGTTTTTTTACCATTAATTACTACTGTTAATTTTTGTAAGTTAACATTAAATTTACGTTTAGTAGCATTTAAAGCATGTGAACGTTTATTGCCAACTAATGGACCTTTTCCAGTAATTTGATCTACTCTTGACATTAAGGACTCCTTTCAAATATTTAATATTTAAATAACAACAAATAATATTAATATTTTAATATAAAAAATTATTTTTATTTGAAAAAATTATAAATTATCAACAATATGCTTAGCAGCAATTGCTCCATCTGATGCTGCTGTAACAATTTGACGAATTTTTTTATCTCTTATATCACCAATAGCATATAAACCATTAATATTAGTTTGCATAAATTCATCTGTTATAACAAAACCAAACTCATTAGTAATATTTAAGTCTTTAAAAAATTCATTTGAAGGAACAAAACCAATAAATGGGAAAAAAGCTTCTACATTTAATATTTTTTCTTCGTTATTTTTATTTATAATAATAGCTTTTTCTATTTGATTTTCTCCATGTAAAGCTTTTATTTCATGTTCTAAATAAATTTCAACATTATTTAATTCTTTTAATTCATCTACTAACCTTGCTTCGGCAATAAAATGATCATCTTTTACAATTAAGAAAACTTTATTTGCTAATTTAGCTAGAAATGTTGATTCTTCTACTGCGCTATTTCCACCACCTAAAACTAAAATATTTTTATCTTTATACAATGGTCCATCACATGTAGCACAAAAGCTAATGCCTCTAAATTCAAATTTAGAATAATTTTTTATTCATTTTGGTTCTCTTTCTTTCATACCACTCGCAATAATTACTTTTTTAGAATAATAAATTTGTCCATCTTCACAATGAGTCTCAAATAAATCATCATTATTTTTAATTATTTTAAGTACATTACCATAAATATGTTCAGCACCAAAAGAAATAGCATGTTGATAAGCTTTAGTAGATAATTCAAAACCATCTATCATATCAAAACCTAATCAATTTTCTATTTTAGACGTTTTAGTCATTTTGCCACCAGGAGCACTTTTTTCAATTAATGCTACTGATAAATTAGATCTTGAAGCATATAATGCTGCGTTTAATCCTCCAGGTCCAGCTCCTATAATCAAAACATCATATTTTTTTTGCATTTTACCCCCTTAAAGTATTAATGGTTAATTTTTCTTTTGTTCTTTTTGTTTTAAAAAAACGAGTTTTATTAATATGATCTACATAAATTTGTTTATGCGCATAAAAATAATCAAAATAATATTTTTTTCTAATTTTAAGATAATGAACTTTACTAATAAATTCAAAATATATCAAAGCAATTAATCCTGCAATTACAAAACCTATTGAAGCAAAAACATAAATGTTAAAAGAATTTTCTCTTAAAGGTTCCATTGCCATTCTTACTAATCCATATCATATAAAATATAAACCAGCAGAAGATCCTGGTTTTAATAAACCTAATCAATTTATAACTCAAACAATAATTAAATATCCAACTAAATTAGCTAAACTTTCATATAAAAATAATGGATATCTATATAAAGCTGATACATTCAAAGAATCTGAAACAGCATCGCTTATAAAAAGATTTTGAGCAAAATTTTTACCAAAGATTAAAACACTTGACCCATCTCAATCAACTTTACCATAAAGTTCATGATTAGCATAATTCCCCCATCTTCCTATTACTTGACCAATTAAAATAGTAGGAATAATCATGGAAGCAGTTTTTCTTATATCAATGACATCTCTTTTAGTATAAACATAAATAAAATCACATAAAAAAGCTAAAACTACACCACCTTGAATACTTAATCCACCTTCTCAAATAGCATATCAACGACTAAAATCAAAATTACTTTGTGGATTAATAGCTTCTTCGACCAAATCTCAAAGCCTTGCACCAATTATAGCAGTAGGAATAGTTATTAAAATTAAAGTAGATAAGTACTCAAATTTATAATTTTGTCTTTTCCAAAAAATACTAATAGTAAAAATTGAAGCAAGTATTCCTAAAAATAATGTAAGTGAATAAGTTCTAAGTGAAAAAGAGCCTATTTCTAATAATATACCCCCTTCACCAGGACGAAAAAATACATCTGCTAAATTATTCATCTTTTAAATTATTTCTCCTTTCTTCTAATTGTTCTAAAACACTTATGCCCTCTTTTCTAGCTAAAAAAGTACTTACTGCAGCTTCAATTAAAGAAGCAGCAGAAAAACCATTTTTAATTGGAATTTGTGTTTTTACAATAGAGCTATCTAAAATTGGATAACGTAAATAATCTATGCCTAAGCGGTCAAATTGTTGACCTTCAGGAACTACTAATTCTACAACTAAATCAATTACAGCTCCTTGAGCCACTGCCTTAATACCATATGTATATTTAACGTCAATTAATCCAATACCTCTTACTTCTATAAAATTTTTTGTCAAAGCTGGCGAAGTACCATAAAAATTGCCTCCTATGTGTTTAATTAAAACTGCATCATCACTAATAAAAATATGTCCTCTTTGTAAAAGTTCCAATACAGCTTCACTTTTACCTACTCCACTTTTACCAACTATTAAAACTCCTGTTCCACCAATCGAAACTAAACAACCATGTACTTGTTCTTCTTTTGAAAAAAAATCAGTTAAATATGTCCCTATAGTTGTCATAACACTAGCAGTAGACATAGGAGCGCAATAAACAGGTATTTTATGTTTTGAAGCTATATCTATTATTCACTTTTGATGTTGAGGATTTACTCCTTTAGAAAGTATTAATAAAGGAGGCTCAATACTTAGAACTTTATCAATAATTTCATAAGAAGATTTTTTACCTATTTTTTTAAAATAAAGTGATTCAGCTGTTCCTCAACAAATAACATTTTTATAATACTGATTAGTTGTCATTTGACCCGCTAATTCTAAACCAAGTTGTTTGACATCTGGATCTAAAATATTTCGATATAACAAATCTTGATCTTGATTAATAATATTAATTTGAAATTTATTAATAATCTTTTTAACATTTATTGTTTTTTTACTCATTGTTATCCTTAACTAAAATAATTATAATTAATAATTATTAATAAAGTATTATTTTAATTTGGCAAAATAATTCGTAAAATTTTAAAAAATTGATTGTAAATATTTTTTGAATTTCAAAATAAAAAATTGAATATTTTAAAGTAGTATAATTTAATTAATGAGTAAAAAAGTTATTTTTTTAACTTAAATATTTTCAAATATATAACTCTCTTAAAAAGCATAAACTCTTTTGTTTTTATTTCATGATATTTTTAAAAACTTAAAGGGGGCTTATGAAAAAAATAACTTTTTTTCAATTATTTTAGGATCTCTAAGTATATTTTCTGCATCTTTTGTAAATATTTCTACATTTTTTACTAATAATATTACAACAAATTTTTATCATAAACAAGACCAAATTGAATTGAATAACAAACAATATTTTAAAACTTTAATTGCTTAATTAAAAAATAATCTTAATAATAAACAAATACAAGAATTGAAAATCAATATATTTAACCATGCATTGAAAAATTAAATTATTAATTCTAAATATTAGTCAAATTATTTTTTGTATATTAACAACCTTATTAATTGCTTTGCCATTTATTATTAAACAGCAAGCAGATTTAAATGATTATTCCACTTATGGAATATATAAGAATTTTTATTCTGTGGGTTTTTATCTTTATTTATTTTTGTATATCTAATAATTACTAAAATTTACTTTGTTTTTAATAATAATTTAAAAATTAAATATTTATTAATACTATATTTTTTATATAGATATAAGAAAATAAATAGTGAAAATATTAACAAAAATAAAACTATTCTTTCTTATTATTTTTTATTTGTTTTCTTTTTAATCTTATCATTAATTCTTTATTCATTGTTCTTTAATCTGATTAAAAATGAAACTATTATTTATCAGAAAGACCTTTATTTTGATCAGGGTGTGACTCCAGATCAAATTTATGAAGGATATGTTCCTAAAACTTATGATAATGATTTAATAATTAAATCAATTATTTATATAGCTCTTGAAAAAATTTCATTAGGTTCATTATTTTTCTCAGGTTCATTAACAGCAGTATTTAGCCTATATTACATAATTATTTTTTTAGCAAAATATAAAAAAAATGTATATTCTCAAAATTAGAAAAAATTTATGATATTTTAAATGATCAAAATTTTAAAATGATTTTGATCATTTTTTATATATTTTTTTATATTTGCATTAAAATATTAATATTAATTAAACACACGTGCTTTTTTATATCAATTAATATTTAATTTATTAAGCGAGGACAAATGAAACCAACTAGAATAATTCCTCTTGGAGGAGTACAAGAAATTGGAAAATCTACAATGGTTATCGAATATGATAAACATATTTTTATTATTGATGCTGGTATTAAATTTGCCGATATTGCCACAACAGGCATTAAAGGGATTATTCCTGATTATAGTTATTTAAAAGAAAAACAAGATTATATTGAAGGTTTATTTATTACCCACGGACATGAAGATCATATTGGTGGAGTTATTCACTTAGTTAAACAAGTTAATATTAAAAGAATTTTTGCCCCTCGTATAACAATCCAATATTTAAAACATAAATTCGAAGAAAATAAAATTAATTCTAATGTTAAATTTATTGAAACTGAAAAAGAAGCTATTCATTATTTTGGGCCATGTAAAGTTGATTTTTGAAGTGCCCAACATTCTATTCCTGATGCTTTTGGTATTAGAATTAGCACTCCTAATGGTTCTTTAATGTGTACTGGAGATTTTAGATTTGATTATAATCCTATTGGATCTCATTATACTGATTTTGCTAAATTAGATCAAATGGGTAAAGAAGGTTTAACCATTTTAATGAGCGATTCAACTAATGCCATGCGTCCTATGCATTCCCCAAGTGAAAATGATATTTTGAGAGATATTGAAAAATACATGCGCCAAGCTAAGAAAAAAATTATTGTTACTGCATTTGCTTCAAATTTAACAAGAGCCAAAGCTATAATTGAATTAGCTGAAAAATTAAATAAAAAAGTTGTTTCTTTTGGTAGATCAATGGTGCAAGGAATAAAAATAGGCAGAAAATTAGGATATATTGATGTTGATGATAAAGTTTTTATAGACAAAAAAGAAGTAGCAAATACTCCTGAAGATAAATTAGTAATTTTAACTACAGGAAGTCAAGGTGAACAATTAGCTGCTTTATCGAGAATGAGTTATAGTAAACACAAAATAATAAGAATAGAAAAAGACGATTTAGTAATTTTTTCTTCTTCTCCTATTCCTGGCAATCGCATGGTCATTGAATTATTAGTAAATAGATTGACTAAACTTGGGGCAATAGTGAAAGAAAATGGAATTGATGGTTATTTACATACTTCTGGACATGCTTATAAATATGAACATGATAAAATTTTTCAATTAACCAAACCTAAATATTTCTTACCTTATCATGGTGAATATCGTATGTGCGTAGTTCATGCTCAAAGTGCTATTAAAAATGGCGTGAAAAAAAATAATATTATTATTCCTGAATTAGGAAAAGTATACAATTTAATTAATCAAAATATATATGAAACAAAAGAAAAAGTTAATTACGGACCTGTTTATATTGATGGAAATAATGCTTTAAATTTAAATAACAATATCTTGCAAGAAAGAACAACTTTAGCTAATAATGGTTTTGTAAGTATTATTTTAACTGTCGATAGAAAAAATAATAATATCAACGGAAGACCATCATTAATTAGCAGAGGAAGTTTTTATGTTAAAGGTTCCTTAGCATTGGTTGAAGAAGCCAAAAGAATTGCTCATGGTGCGGCATTATATTACATTAAAAACACGCCTGAATGAAACGTTGTTGAATTAAAAAAATTAATTTGTGATCGTTTAGAAAATTTCTTTTATAAAGAAAAAAGAAGAAAACCTATTATCATTCCTATAATTTTATATACAGATGATGAAGATGATTTAATTTTAAAAGATATTCCAATAAAATTTAACAAAAATAATATGGATAAATTTACAAATAAAAATAATACTGATGCTTTAAATGCATTAAAGCAATTTAAAGATGATTTTGCTTCAATCGAGGAAACAGAAGATGATTTATTAGATGAAGATAATGAGGAGTAATTTATGCAAGAAAAACAATTTAACACAAGTTATAGCGAAACTGAAGTTAAACAAAAAAGTTATATAAAACAATCACTTTTTGGATCAGCAATGATGTGATTTGCGATTGATTTAATTTTTGCTTTTCTTTTTACGTTTGCAATTATTAAAATACCTAATGCCATTGATACACTATATAATCAAGGAAATATTACAATTGCTTGATTGATCACAAGTGCCATTTTATTAATTATTGGTTTGTTTGTATTCAATAGAATGAGAAGAAAATTAAATATTATTGGAACTATTTTGTTATCTTTCTTTTTGATGAGTATTATTTCTTTAATTTTAATAATTCCTGCTTTTAAATTTACTGTAGGTATTTTTACATTAAGTCAAATAATTTTAATTTTTCTAATACCAGCGTTTTTTATGTTTTTAGCAGGTTTTTTAGCAACTTTTAATTTTTTTAAGAGTAAATTCTTTTATATAATGATAATTTTTTTAGTAGTAGCACTAATTATTACATCATTAATTTCATGATTTATTTTTAATAAATGACTATATATAGCTATTACTGTTTTAGGTACTTTAGTAACCTTGGGTTATATGATTTTAGATTTTATTTATTTAAGTCGCTTAAATGAAGAAATTAAAAACATTCAAAACCAAGATTTAAAAAGAAAAGAAATATTGGTTAACGGAGTTTATATTGGTTTTCATTTTGCCTATGACTACATTATAATGGTTTTATATTTAATAAGATTTTTAGAATTATTTTGAAATAATTAAAAGACATTGATATGTCTGGTCCAATGCAATGTGCATTGCAACAGAAAAACACCGTTATCCAAATGTGACAA
>NZ_JAYFFF010000007.1:0-21659 GCF_034863305.1 Mycoplasma sp. 744
GTATGTGACATTTTATTAAATCTTTTAAAAAACACTATTCAGTTTTCAAAGAATATAAGTGCATTAAATATGCACTTTTTTAATTTAATGATAATAATAAAAATAAATAAAAAAAAGCCGCTCCCTATTTTTGCATTTCTGCTATTTTCGGCACTAAAGGGCTTAACTACTGAGTTCGGAATGGTATCAGGTGATCCCCTTTGCTATAACGACTTATAGTATAATTATAACTTAAAAATAAAATAACAAAATATTTTTTTAAAAAAAATAATTATTTTTTTTATTATTAATATTTTGAACTTATTTTTTGTATAATTTATATACTTTTAATAAATAAAGAGAAAGGCAAAATGAAAAACTTTTTTAGTACAACAAGTTTCGTTGCATCTAAAATAATTAATAAACTCAGTAAAAATTGGGTTAATTTTTGAACAAACAAAGATTTATTTAAAAAAGTTTTATTTACCTTATCTTTATTGATTGTTTATATTTTAGCAACAACAATTCAAGCTCCCTTTGTTAAACTTAATAATTTTAATCTTATAAATCAAGATGCCTTTTTAAATACTTTAAATTTAGTTGGTGGTGGAGGTTTAAGAAATTTTTCTTTAGTTGCTCTAGGTATAAGTCCTTTCATTAATGCTTCCTTGATAATGTCTTTATTACAAACCAAATTATTCCCCGCTATTCATAAATTAAGTCAAAGTGGTCCGGAAGGAAGACGTAAATTAAATGTAATAACTAGATTATTAACTCTATTTATAGCTTTTCCGCAAGCTATTTTGTTAACACAATCATTAGGAGCTGGAGAAAATCCTTTTATTTCTTTTATTCCTTTGAATAATAACCAAAATTTAAAAAATTTAACCATTTATTTTTTACTACCAATGATATTAGTAGGAGCGTCTTTATTTTCTTTGTTTATCTCAGAAGAAATTACTAATAAAGGAATAGGCAATGGAACATCATTAATAATTTTTGTTGGTATTTCCTTTCAATTACCTAACCAATTTAGCGGAGCTTTTAATTTTTTTATTAGTAGTGGCGAAGTTAACTCACTATTAAATGGTGTTCTAAAATTTATGATTTATATTTTTGCGTATTTATTAGTTCTTTTTATAATTGCCTTAGTTTACAATTCTGAAAGACATATACCAATTCAACAAATAGGAAGTGGAAGAAGTAAAAATATTAAAGAAATGGGTAAATTACCTATTAAATTAAACCCTGGTGGTATTATGCCTATAATTTTTGCTACAATGATTATTTCATTTCCATTAATGATAGCAAGAATATTACCGGATTCAAATTTAGCTAAAAGCTGAATGATAGAAAATTTACAATTTACAAAACCTTTAGGTTTAAGTTTATTAATTGTAATAACTTTTCTTTTTAGTTTTTTAATTGGATTGCAACAGTCAAAAGTAGATAAAATAGCAGAGGACTTTGCAAAAAATTCTACTTTTATTCCAGGGATTAAACCAGGAGAACAAACTGAAGATTATTTAATAGCTATTGTAATGAGATTATCTCTTTTTAGTGCTTTTTATCTTGTATTAATGGCTTCTATGCAATATTTATTAATTCTTGCTGGTTTGCCCGCAATTATTAGTTTTGGAGGAACTGGAATGATTATTTTAGTTACTGTTTCTCTGGAAACTATACAACAATATCAAGCAAGAAGTAAAAGTCAAACTTTAACTAAGCAGAAAAATCTTTCTAAACAAACTATTAATAATTTAAATAATAATAAAAGTAAATTTGATAAGAATAAGAAAAACGGAGATGGTTTGCTATGATAAAAAAAGAATTACCTAATATAGTTTTTATGGGGCCGCCGGGAGTGGGTAAAGGAACAACTGCTAATTTAATTGCTCAAAAAACAGGAATTAAACATTTATCTACTGGAAGTATTTTTCGTGAAACAATAGCTAATAAAACTCCTTTGGGTTTAAAGTTAGCAAAATATGTTGAAAATGGTTTGTATGTTCCTGATGAAGTTACTAATCAAATAGTAAAAGAAAAATTAGAAAGTTTAATGCACCAAAATCAAAAAGTTATTTTAGATGGTTATCCTAGAACAATTGAACAAGTACACTTTCTTAATAAAATAGAAGGATTTAAATATAAAGTTATTGAACTAAATGCTTCTAATGATTTAATAATGCAAAGATTAAATGGTAGAAGATTTTGCCCTAATTGTGGTAAAAATTATAATATATTTTCTTTACCTTCACAAAAAGATACATTATGTGAAAATTGTGATTCTGTTTTGCAAATGAGAAAAGATGATAGCATTGAAAATATTAAAATTAGACAACAAATTTATAAAGATTCTACCGCACCACTTCTTGATTACTTTAAAGAACATAATAATTTGCAAATTTTTGATGCTACAGGTTCGCCTGATTTTGTCACACAACAGATTTTAGACTGATTAAATAAAGAATAGTTATCTTTTTAGATAACTTTTTTTTATTTAATGTATAATTTATTTTGCATTTATATAAGAAAAATATAAGTCAAATTTGACTTTTATTTTTCTATTATTTATATATCATAAATGCAAGGAGAATAATGATAACTATTAAAAGTGATATAGAAATAGAAAAAATCACTAAAAGTTGTCGTATCCTGGCAGAAGTTAAACAAATAGTTTGAAATTCGATAAGACCAGGAATTTCATTAAAAGAACTTGATTCAATCGCTTTTAATGAAATAATAAAAAGAGGTGCTAAACCTGCTTTTAAAGGTTTATATGGTTTTCCAGCTACAGCTTGCATCTCTATTAATGATGAATTAATTCACGCTATACCTTCAGATTATAAATTAAAATTAGGTGATTTAGTCAGTGTTGATTTAGGATGTATATGAGAGGGTTATAACAGTGATAGTGCTTTTACCAAAGGAGTTGGTAAAATTTCTAAAATAGATCAAAAACTTATTAATGTAGCTAAAGAAGCTTTTCTTGCAGGTTTGAAAGCTATAAAACCTGGCGCAAGAATAGGTGATATTAGTTATGCAATAGGTCAAGTTATTAAAAATAATAATTTTTATACACCAAGTGAATATAGTGGACATGGAATTGGTATTACATTGCATGAAGATCCTTATGTACCAAATGATGGAATTCCTAATACAGGTCCGCTTTTAAAAGATGGTATGGTAATTTGTATTGAGCCTATGATTTTACAAAAATCACCAAAAACAAAATTAAAAAGAAATAAATGAACAGTCGTAAGTGCTGATGGTTTAAATTGTGCCCACTATGAACATACTGTTTTAATAAAAAATGGATATGGTGTAGTTTTAACGGAAGGAATTTAATGGCAAAAGACGCTATTAAAATGACTGCTAAAGTTGTTCAAGCTTATTCAACTGATGAATATGAAGTAGAACTTGAAGGCGGTATGTTAATTAAAGCTCATATTTCTGGCAAAATGAGAGTAAATCATATTAGAATTTTGCCTGGTGATACTGTAGATGTAGAAATTAGTCCTTATAATTGAAATTTAGGAAGAATTATTTACAGACACAAATAAGGAGAAAAATGAAAGTAAGAGCTAGTGTAAAAAGAATGTGTAAAGATTGTCGTATTATTAAACGTCAAGGAATAATAAGAGTTATTTGCTCACAACCAAAACATAAACAAAGACAAGGATAAAAAATGGCTAGAATTTTAAACGTTGAAATTCCAAATAACAAACGTGTAGTAATTTCATTAACTTATATATTTGGTATTGGAAGAAATAGAGCAAAAGATATTTGTGCTGCAGCAAATGTAAATGAAAATATTAGAACCAAAGATTTAACTGAAGAACAATTACAAAAATTACGTGTGGAAGCTGCAAAATATACAACAGAAGGTGATTTACATAGAGAAGTTAGCTTAAACATTAAACGTTTAATGGAAATTAAATGTTATCGTGGTATAAGACATCGTAAAGGACTTCCTGTTAGAGGACAAAGTACACAGAAAAATGCTAGAACACGTAAAGGCCCTAGAAAAACTGTTGCAGGGAAAAAAGGTAAATAAGATTAAGGAAAATGAATTATGGCAAGAAAAACTAAAAAGAAAAATATTACTAATGGTATTGCGCACATTCACTCTACTAATCAAAATACAATTGTTACATTTACAGATGAATTTGGTAATGTAATTGCTTGAAGTTCATCAGGTGCAATAGGTTACAAAGGTTCTAAAAAGAAAACTCCTTACGCCGCTTCATTAGCTGCACAAGCAGCATCTGAAGCTGCTAAGGAACACGGTGTAAAAAGTGTTAAAGTAAGATTAAAAGGTTTAGGTGCTGGTAAAGATGCAGCGCGTAAACAAATAGAAGTAGCAGGCATCACAGTTACTGAAATTAAGGATGTTACTCCAGTTCCACACAATGGAACTAGACCTCCAAAACGTGTTCTCAAACGTGAAAAACAAAGATAATTGATAATTTTAAATAAAGGAGCACTATATGGTAAAAATGCCCAAGCTTATTTATCAAAAACTTCAAAATTTAAGTGAAAACATTAATGAAACTGTTTTTTCTTTAAAACCATTAGAAAGAGGTTTTGCTAATACTTTAGGAGTAGCTTTAAGAAGAACATTATTGTCTAGTATTACTGCTTTAGCTTTAGTAGCGGTGAAAATAGATGGTGTAGAACATGAATTTCAAACCATACCTGGAGTAGAAGAAGATGTTGTTTCATTAATAATGAATTTGCGTAAGGTTAAATTTCAATATAATCCTGAATTAGTTTCAGATAATGATATTATTAAAGTTTCATTAAAAACAGATAAATTAGGTATTATTACTTCAAAAGAATTAGTGATTAATAATTCTAATATCGAAATTTTAAATAAAAATCAATATATAGCTACTTTAAATAAAGGCAGCTTACATTTAGAATTGTATTTAAAATCTGGTAGAGGTTTTATTAGTAACGAAGAAAATAAAAAAATAGTTAATTCAGCAACATTTTTAACTAATATTGATAGCAAAATTAAAAGAGGAATTTTAATTGCCACTGATTCTGATTTTTCACCAGTAGAAAAAGTTAATTATGTAGTTAATGAACTTAATTCTTCAAGTTCTAAATTAGAAGAAGAATTAATTTTTACTGTTGTTACTAATGGAACTATTGATCCTAAATATGCAATTCAACAAGCGTGCGAAATTTTGGTCGCATCATTTAAATTAATTGGTAATGTTGATGAAATGCAATTAGAAGTTTTTGCTGAAGAAAAAGAAGTAGAAGTAGAAGAAAAAGATAATGACATTGACATTAGTCAATTACAATTATCAGTTCGTTCATTTAATGCTTTAAGAAGAATAGGGAAAACTAAACTTTCTCAAATTTGCGAAATGACGCTTGAAGAAATAGAAGGAACTAAAAATTTAGGAAGAAAATCAATTGAAGAAATTATCAATGTACTTAAAGATTATGGTCGTGAACTTAAAAAAGGAGAAGAATAATGGCTAATCCAACACAAATTTATAGTCGTGATGCTAAATGAAGAAAAGGAGTAATGCGTACTTTAACAAGTGAATTATTAGCACATGGTCGAATTACTACTACTTTAACTCGTGCAAAAGAATTACGTCGTCATGCTGAAAAAATGATAACTAAAGCTAAAAATCCTACTTTAGCTAACCGCCGTTTAGTTGCTGCTTTTCTTCGTCCTACTTTAGTTAATAATAAAGAAAATCTTTTAAAATATTTATTTAATGAAATAGCACCCAAATATAAAGAAAGAAAAGGTGGATACACCAGAATTTATAAAATTATTGCGCGTCGTGGTGATAATACTCAAATGGCAATCATTGAATTAGTTTAATTTACTATTTAGCTTTAATTAACACAAAATAAAAAATACTCTTTTATAAAAGAGTATTTTTTATTTACCAAATTTAAAATGACAAATATCGCCGTCATTCATTAGATAATTTTTTCCTTCAGATCTAATTTTTCCAGCATTTTTAGAACCTATTTCACCATTATAATTTATATAATCCTCATAAGAAATAATATCAGCTTTAATAAATTTTTTTTCAAAATCACTGTGAATAATACCAGCGCATTGAGGAGCTAGCATACCGTTTTTATAAACTCATGCTCTTGCTTCTTTTGGTCCAACAGTAAAATAAGTTTTTAAATTGAGTAAATCAAAAGTTTCTTTAGTTAAATAATCTAATCCACTATACTCTATAGAATAACTATTTAATCATTCTTGAGCTTCTATTTCATCTAGTTGAGCTATTTCGGATTCTAATTGCACAGATATAGGAATAATTTTATTTTTTATTCCGTATTCTTTTTTTAATTGTTGAAAATAAAAATCATTATCTAAATTTTTAATTTGATTAGCAGAAACATTAGCTACATATATCATTGGTTTACTTGTTAATAGTTGATAACTTTTGATAAGTTTAAATTCTTCTTCATTAAAATCTTTTACTATATCATAAGCGAATTTATTATTTTCCAAAACACTTTTAATTTTCAGTGCCGTTTTTTCTTCAAGTATAGCAATTTTATCTCCGCTTTTAGCTTTTTTGTGTATTCTATTTATAATATTATTAATTGTTTCTAAATCGACTAGAATTAATTCTAAATTAATAGTTTCAATATCTGTTAAAGGATCAACTTTATCATTAACATGCATAATATTTTTATCTTCAAAACATCTTACTACATGAATGATAGCATCAACTTCTCTAATATTAGCCAAAAATTTGTTTCCTAATCCCTCTCCTCTTGAAGCGCCTTTAACTAAACCAGCTATATCAACAAAATCAAAAGTAGCTGGAATTATTTTTTCTGGTTTAGCAATTTTTGCCAATTCTACTAAACGTTTATCTCTCAAAGCAACGCTACTAATATTTGGTTCAATAGTAGTGAAAGCATAATTACTTGCTTCTACTTGATATTTTGTAAGAGCACTAAATAAAGTAGATTTACCTACATTAGGTAAGCCTACAATTCCTGCTTTTAATGACATACTATCTCCTATAATTCAAAAATTTTAATATTTTTAACATTTTAATTATAACTGTGATTTATCTATAGTTTAAAATAAAAACACACTTTAAAAGTGTGTTGTATCTATAAGCCACGTTTTGTTCTTCCAATAAGATGTCAACAATTTATCTAATTTAAATATTAATATTTAAATTCTCTTTTTTGATTCATTTCTCTTAAAAGAGTTCCCCTACCGTTATTTGGGTTTCTAACTCATGGAGTTTACCGCGTTTCACAATTCTCGTCTCTGTGGCACTAGTCGTCTAAGCCTGAATTTATTAGATTCAGCATGAACACTACAATCATCTCAGATTGTGTTAGCGTGGACTTTCCTCTATTTTTATCAAACAGCTGTTGACCGATACTAATTTATTATATAAATTTATTTAAAAATTAGCTAGTAAAAATTAATGAAAAAATTTTATTAAAAAAAGTTCAAAACCTATTTTTTCATTTACTATGCCTTTTTTAATTTCTCTATCTAATTCTGCTAAATATTTGATCATACTTTGTATTTTATTAATTGACAAATTATTTAATAATGAATATATTTTTTTAGCTCTATATAAATTAATTTTGAATTCTTGGGAATATGTTTCTAAATTTTTTTTATTATTTAAATAATAATACATTTGATTACAAATAATTAAATTTTGAGATATTTGATAAATCAACATTGTAATATTTTCCCCTGCAACAATTTTTTTTAAATATTGATCTCAAATAATATTTAATTTTTTTTGTTCTAAGGAATTGATAAATGCGAAAGGATCAAAGTTAATACTTGAAACAATAAGTTCATTTATCTCATCAATAGTAATATTTTTAGTTACTAAAGCAATTTTTTCAAATTCATTAATTAATCTCATTGTATCATCATTAACTTTATTAACTAATTGCAAAACATTAGAATAATTTATTTGAATTTTTGCTTTCTCAGCTTTATGTAGTATTAAATTAACTTTTTCTTTAATATCAAGTTCGTTTAATTCAAACACTTTTATTTGTTTATTAGAAAAATATATTTCTTCAGTAAATATATTTTTTAACACATCATTTTTTTTAATTTGATTAATAAATATTAAAATGTTATTATTATTTTTAATAGAATTTATAAATTGGTTTATTATAAAAATTTCTTCTTTATTAAATTTATTACTTGTTAATAAATTGCAATTATTTATAATTATTAATTCCTTAGAGGAAAATAAAATTTCTTGATTTAAATTTTTTATTATTTCAATTAAAGAATTAATATTCTCATAATAATATCTTTTTTTAGTATTAATATTTTCTTCTTTTTGAATTATTTGAATTTGTTTATTTATCTGATACAAATCATTTGAAAAAATAAAATACATTTAATTTTTCTCCTTATGTTCATTAACTATTTTTTTTAATTTTATTAATCAATGATTTAATCCCGCCTTAGTTTTATGTATATTATATTTTTTTAATAAAAAAGTATAGTTATTTAAACTTTCTCCAATATTATTTTTAATTAAATCAAAAAAAACTAATTCATCTTCCTTAAAATTTTCTTTTAAATTATGTTCATTAATATAATTTATGAATTCCAGATATTTTTCTTGAGCATTAACTATTTTTTCTATATTTGAATAATCTATATTATTTAAACGATTTATATTATTTTGATAATCTCTTGTAATTATTGAATCTTCAAAAATAAAATAAGAATTAATTGCTTCAATAGCTTTTAAGAAATCGGAAATTTTTTCTTGTTTTTTAATATATAAGATATATTTTTGTTTATAAAACATTTTTACAAAACCAAAATTATATGTGTTTAATTTTTTTTGTATTTGATCAATAAAAATTTCATAATTAGAATTAATAGCCAAATGGTAAGAAGTTTTGTTTAAATTATTTATTGACCCACTACCTGTAAAAAAACCAGCAAAAAAACTATTTAAATAAATAATTTGCGCATTCAAATTAAATTCTTTCGCTAATATAATAATATTTGTTTTGTCTTGAGTAAATGTAATTTTTAAAATATTCAAAAAGTTTATGATATTTTCTCTTATGGTTTTATCCCTAATTACTAATAAGATATTTTTATGAATGTCAAAAATTACTTTTGAACTTATAAAACCTTTTAAAAAATCATATATTTGATCTTTAGTTTTTTGTTTATTTAAAATCTCATATTTTATTTGTAAGCTAAAATTCATATTTTCTTATAATTATAATAATTATAAGAAAAAATAAAAAAGAATTATATATTTATAATATATGTAGAAAAGATTTATGAAAAATAAAAAAATAAAAATACTTTTTATAGGTGATATATTTGGTTTTCCAGGAATAAAAATTTTAGAAAAATTTTTACCAAGTCTAAAAACAAAATATCATTTTGATATGATTATTGCTCAAGCGGAAAATGTTTCTGGTAGAAAAGGTTTTAATAAAAATGATTATCAAAAATTAAAAGAAATGGGTGTTAATCATTTTACAATTGGTAATCATGTATGAGCTAATGAAGAGATTTTAGAATTTATAAATAACAATGATATTTCTAGACCGGCTAATATATCTAATTCATATCCAGGAATGGGTTCAAGAATTGTTAAAATTAAAAATAAAACTATAAGAATTACTTCTTTAATGGGTATAACATTTAATAAATTATTATCTCCTTGAAAAGAAGAATATGCAGATAATTTTTTTGATTGCATTGATAATATTATTAATTATCAAGAAAAAACAGATTTTCATTTTGTAGATTTTCACGCAGAAACTACAAGTGAAAAAAATGTTTTAGGCTTATATTTAGATGGCAAAGTTGATGCCTTAGTTGGTACTCATACGCATGTACAAACAAACGATGCTAGATTGTTACCAAAATTTACTTGTTATATTACTGATGTTGGTATGTGTGGACCTTTAAATAGTGCAATTGGTGCTAATTTTGATGAAGTATATCAAAAAATGAGATATCAAAAAAATGCTAAATTTAAAATTTCTCCAAATAAGTCTCAATTTAATGCTGTTTTGTTGACATTAAATACTATTAATAAAATGAAAAATAAAATTCAAACTATTAATCTTTTAGAAAATTAGAATATTAAAAAAACTTGTTAAAACAAGTTTTTTAATTATTTGATTGTACTAAAGAAACTATTATCATTGGTTCTTTATCAAAAACTTTAAATATTTTTTTTCTTATTACTTGCCTTGCTCTATTTTGAAAAGTTTTTAAACCATCGAATGTTTCATTTTCAATAATTTTTAAAATAGTAGTTTTAATTAATTCTTTAGCTATTTTTTTAGTTTCTTTATCAAAAATACCAACAAAATTCATTTGTAATTTTCCGTTTAATAATTTAGTTTTAGAATTATATAATACAGAAACTAAGATAATGCCATCTCTTCCTAATAATTCTCTTTCGAGAATAACTTCAGAGGAAATATCTCCAACACCAAAACCATCAATTATAGTATCATGAATTTCTTTAATTTTTCCATTAGTCGAAATTAATTTACCATCAGCAAAATGAACTATTTTTCCATTTTGTAACAATAAACATTTGTTATCTTTGATATTTAATTTTTCCGTCAAAATATTTTGTGCACTTACCAAATAACGATATAAACCTTGAGCAGGAATAACATATTTAGGTTTTAGAGAATCAACCAAATTGATAAGATCTTCTTTTGCTGGTCTATGTCTATAAAATTCGTTTGTATTAACATCATAAAGATTTGAAGTAATTCTGGTAATTTCATCTAGCATTATTGCTTCTTGACTCTCTAAACCATTAATAGGAGGTGCTAAAATAATAACAACATCCGTGTTTTTTAATGTTAAAAATACATCATTATTACTTGTTATTCTTAAAAATCTACTATATAGTCTTTCTACTGAACCTGTAACTAAAATTACAGCATTATTAGTTTTACTTATACTGTTATGGTCTAAAATTTTAGGAAATTTAACTTGTGGAAATTTATTTTTAATTATGTTAAGAGCTTGAGCATAAGTTTTTCCGTAAACAATAACTGGTCTTTTTGTTTCAATGGCTAAATTTAAAATTTGCTGTATTGATGCCATTTCTTCGTCATATGCGCCAATAATTATTCTTTGGTCGCTTTTAGTTTCTAAAAATGTTTCTTTAATTGACTGTGGCAATTGAATTTTATCAACAGCTTTTCCAGGATAATTTGCTCTTCCACAATCAACAATTAATGCTAATAATGATCTTTTACTAAAATTTTTAGCTAAATTTGTAAAATTTAAATTACCATAAATTCCTAAATTTGCTTCAATAAAATTAAATAAAAATAAAATATCACCTTGTGGAGTTATAAAATTAAAACCCATGTGCCCTGGCATTGATCCAGCCAATTCAATAGGCTGAACAAAAATTTCCCCTATTTTAGTAATTTTATCGATTACTTGAATTTTGTAATCAGGATTATTGATTTTATATTTTTCTAAACGGTCTTGTATCATTATGGAATTAAATTCGGATGAGTAAATAGTTTGCCCTGAAATAGACATTAATAATCATGGTAATGCACTAAAAGATTCATTTTTTACATCAGTTATAAAAATACCCTTAATTTTATCTTTATTTTTTATAAAATAATTAAAATTAGGTATTAAAGTATCAACGCCATTTTTAGAATTAATTGGAATTTTTGTCCCGGTATTTATAATATAAATATCGTCATTATATTCTAAAACATAACAATTTTTTCCATTTTCATCTAAACCACCTAAAGCAAAAATATTAATATGATTTTTATACATAGTAAGCTCCATTATTTGCATAAATAAATTAATTTTAGGAATTATAAGAATTTATTTTTTAAATTATATATTAATATATAAAAAAAATAAAAAAAGTAGATTAATCTACTTTACTATAACTAGCGTATTTATTAATTTTTACTTTTTTTTCACTTTTTATATAAATGACTAAAGTATATTCGCCTTTAATATTTGTTTTTTTTAAATCATTTAAAATTTCTTCAGCAGTTCCATAAAAATGTTGTTCATAAATTTTAGTTAATTCTTTGCAAAGAAATAATTTTGCCTTGTCTTTTCAAATATTGTTTATTAATTCTAATAAATTAATTAGTTTATGCGGAGCGATGTAAAAAATATGCGAAAAATTATGATCTAAATTCTCTAATTGATCTTTTTTTTGCTGTGTTTTTTCTTTAGGAAAACCATGAAAAACAAATTCATTTGTAAAACCACTCAATGCCATTGCAGTTATTGCAGCATTTACACCTGGAATTAATTCTATGTTAATTTCTTTTTCTCTTGCTAATTTAACTAGATTAAATCCTGGGTCACTAATTAAAGGCATTCCAGCATCAGAAATTAATGCTAAAGATTTATTTTCTTTCAAAATTAAATCTATTAAACCCTTTGCAGAATTATTTTCATTAAATTTGTTATATATGAAAAGTTTTTTTTGTATATTTCAATAATTAAGTAATTTTTGTGCCACTCTTGTGTCTTCACATGCAATATAATCTACGTTTTTTAATGTTTCTACCGCACGATATGTAATATCTTTCATGTTTCCTATAGGTGTTGCTACTAAAAAAATTTTACTCATTTCATAATCTCACTAATTCTATTAAAAAATTTTCTAATTGTAAAAAGATATTAAATGTTGATTTATCTGTTTCATTTAAAAATGAATCACATAAAATAAATATTTTGTCAAAATTAAAAGAATTTTTAGATAAATTTAATTTGCTTTTAACAAACCATTCTGGATAATCAGATTTTTTATTAACAAAAATTTCAAAAGTTAATAATCTAAGGCTATAAATTAATAAATAAGCAATATTAAAAAAATCTTTTTTATTATATTTACTTAAAAAAAGATATATATTGTTGATATTAGAATTTAATATTTTAAAAAAATCACTAACTATAGCTAAATTAGTTTTTGATATATATTTATCTATTTGTTCTATTGATGAAAATAATTGTAATATAAAATTTATCTCCATATCATCAAATTTTTCTTTTTTAAGTTTTAAATATGCTATTTCTTTAAAATCGTCATTTCTAATATTCAAAATTATTGCACGGGATTTTATTGTTGGTAAAACTTTTTCTATATTATTTGTAGTTATTATAAATAAAACATTTTGGCTAGGTTCTTCTAAAGTTAATAATATAGCGTTAAGAGCTTGAATTGAAGCATTTTCAATATTTTTAAGAATTACAATCTTTTTATTATGACTAATAATATTTAAAGTTTCAAAAATTTTTTTAATATTATCTTTAGTTAAATTTTTATCTTCTGCATTTAAAATTTTAATATTTGATGGTAATAATTGTTCATCTAAAGATGTTAGATTAATATTTATGATTAAATTAATAATATTTATAATTGCAGAATTAAAATCAATTAATTCATAACTTTTAAGTAAATAACAATGATTTAATTTTTCAGTTTTTAATGAATTTTTTACTATTTTTAAATATGTGAACATTTTTATTTAATATATTTGTTTTTGAATAATTCATTATTAATTAATTTTTCATAAATATTATTTACAACTTCTTCAATAGATTTGCTAGCATCTATAATTTCAAATCTAGAAGGATTTTGATTTATTAATATTTGATAACCCAAATAAACTTTTTTGTGAAAATCTTCATTTTCTAAATCTAATCGATTAGGCTTATCTGTTCTTGTTTCTAAACGTCTTGTTCTACTTAAATTAAGATCAATGTTTAAAAAGAAAGTAATATGAGGTTTAATACCTTGAATAGTTAATTCTGTTAAATTAGTAACAAAATCTAAACCTAAATTACGAGCTATTCCTTGATATGCATAAAAACTATCAATATAACGATCGCAAAGAACTAATTTATTTTCAGTCAATCCAGGAATAACTACTTTATCTAAATGTATTCTTCTTGATGCAGAGTACAACATAGCCTCAGTAATAGGTGATAATTCATTATCTTTATCCAGTATTAATTCTCTTATTTTTTCCGCTTCTTTTATTCCATGACCACCTGGTTCTCTTGTTTCTAAAATTTCAATTTTAGGAAAATTTTCTTTAATTTTTTGAACTAATAATTTCATTGTTGTGGTTTTGCCACTTCCATCTAAACCTTCAAAAGTTATAAACATATTACCACCTTATCAATTATTTATTCTTACGATTGATTATTGATTCTTTTATTGTGAAAGGATCCAAATAATCTATATTTGAATTAATTGGCATTCCAATAGCAGCTCTAGAACATTTAATATTTTCTTGATTAAGTTTATTAATTAGTAAATTTGTTGTTAATTCACCTTGCAACGTGGGGCTTAAAACAATAATTACTTCTTTAAATTTATTTTTAGATAAATAATTAATTAAATGTTCAAATTCGATTTTATTATCATTTGCTTGCATTTTAGCGTCGATTAAATATGGCATTACATAAAAAATACCATTAAATATTTGATTATTTATTAATTTATTAACCGCTTGTATACTTTCTACAATCATTAATATTTCATTATTAAAAGTCAAATTTTTACAATTTAAACATATATTATCTTCTTTTATATAATTGCAATCATTACAAAAAGATAAACGTTTTTTTATTTGTTCGAATGAATTTATTAAATCATTTAAATAATTTTGATCTTTAATAAGCAAAAAATTTGACATTTTTTCCGCTTGTTTTTTACTAATACCGGGGAAAAGAGTTAATTTGTTTATTAAATTTTCAATACTATTTATTTTCATATTAAAAACCAAAACCAGGTATATTAGGCATTATTTGTTGATGCTCTTCATCAATTTGTAAAAATAAATCATTAATTGTTAAAGTAATTAAATCTTCTAAAGTTTCTGCATCTTCAGGATCTAATAAAATTGTTTCTTTGATTTTAATTGATACTATTTGTTTGCTGCCTTTTGCAATTACTTCTATGCCTTGTTTTTCAATAGAAAAAGTTTTTTCTAAAAATGCTTCTTCTTTTATTTCGGCTTCTTTTTGAATTTTTTGTAATTTTCTTAATAATCCTTGATCCATATTATTTTTCTCCTTTGATTCCTTTTGAAATTAAGTTATATAATTTTAAAACAAAATTATTTTTTTGTGGTTGTAAATTTTCTAAAGGTTTATATTTTTCTAATTCTTTATTAGAAAACATGCTAACTTTATTAAAAATGATTTTTATTCGATCTTTATCAGCAGAAGATGTTACAAAGAGATGTAATTGTTTTTTAAATAATTTTTGAAAAAATTCTCTTTGAATAATTTCATTTTGATAATTATCTTGTAAATAATTTAAAATTTTATTTTCAACTTTACTATTACCGTGTATTAATATAAAATTACTAGCGCTTGCTAATACTTTTAATTCTGTTGTACTAATTGCTTTAATAAAATCATTACATTCCAAATTAGCAATTAAATTTTTACTATTTTCTAAAATAGTTTTTATTTGATCATTCTTATTATTTGGATTTAAAACTTTTTTATCATAAAAATGTAAAGCAAATAATTTTTCTAATAATTCATCATCAATTTGACTTTTAAAAATTTTATCATTAGTATATGTTTTTAATAATGGCAATGTAACATCACTATTTTGATTAATTTCAAATTCTTCAGTAGATATTAAAGGATTCTCTAAATTTTCATCATCTAAATCATCGTTGAAAGTTAAAATTTCATTTTCAATATTTTTAATATCATCTTTTGCGTTATTATATTTCAAAATATATTCTTGACTTTGTTCTAATATATCTTTAATATCTTTTTCTACTGAATTATTATTTATTTTTAATTCCTCTTGAACTTTATTAGTTTGATCATTTTGAGAATTTCTATTTTCTTGCATTTTTTCCTTTTTTATTAATGAATCATTTGTTTCTAAAAATGAATTGTGCCTGTTCATAATTTTAAATAAATTAAAATATATTAAATCATAAGGTTTATTTTGATTATATAAACTTTTAAGTAATTGATATAAATATTCTAATGTTTCATAAGCAAAAATTGTATTGAATTCTATTAATTCGAAATCATTTTCTAAAAGTATTTCACTAAAATCTAAATTATTAGTTTTGTTACATACTAAATAATCTTTTAAAACCGTTATTCAATTTTCTACGATTATTTTAGCATCTGCATTATTGTTTTTAAATTCATCAAATGTATTAATAACATATGAATAATCATGTTTATATATAGCATTAAAAAAATTAATTATTTTACTATTTTCCACAATACCAAAAAGTTCAGTGACACTTTTTAAAGTTAAATTATTCTCACAATAAGCAATAGCTTGTTCCGCAATAGATAACGCATCTCTTAGTGCTCCTTGAGCCAAACGAGCAATATATGCTGGAGTATCATTGTCATATTGTATTTTTTCAATTTCAAAAATTTCTTTTAAACGACTTTCTATTTGTTTATTAGTTATTTTTTTAAAATTATGAATTTGTAGTCTTGATAAAACAGTTGATGGTATTTTTTGAGCATCTGTTGTAGCTAAAATAAAAATAACATGTGAAGGGGGTTCTTCTAAAGTTTTTAACAAGGAATTAAAAGCACTTTTAGTTAACATGTGTACTTCATCAATAATATATATTTTATAACGACCAACAGTAGGTAAATGTTCGATTTTTTCCTGTAACATTCTAATTTCTTCTACACCATTGTTTGAAGCAGCGTCCATTTCAATAATATCCAAATTATTTGTGTTTTTTTCTAAACAATTTTCACAAATATCATATGGTATATTGGTATGAATACAATTTATAGCATTAGCAAAAATTTTAGCTAAGGAAGTTTTACCTACACCTCTAGAGCCACTAAATAAATAAGCATGATTTATATTATTGCTAATTATAATATTTTCTAATACTTTGATTATATGCTCTTGTCCAACAACTTGTTCAAATTTTTGGGGTCTATATTTACGGTATAAAGCTTTATATGACATATTAACTCCTAAGTTAATTTAAACGTTAGTATATATACTATATATACATTATATATAATGTAAAATTTAAAATAAATTTAAATAACTCATCTTTTATAGGTTATCATTTTTATGCATTATAAAATAAAATATAATTAATATTAATTAATTATTCAAGATTTTTTAAGTTACTAATATATAAAGGAATGTATGAATAAAAAAGTGATTTTAGTTGTTATTGACGGTTTAGGATTACGTAAGGAAAAACAAGGTAATGCTTTTAAACAAGCTAACACCGTCTTTTTTGATAATTTATTTACTAATTATCCTAATTCTATTATTCAAGCAAGTGGTGAATATGTAGGTTTACCGACTGATCAAATGGGCAATTCAGAAGTAGGTCATTTAAACATAGGAGCAGGTAGAATTGTTTACACAGGATTATCATTAATTAATCAACAAATCAAAACAAAAGAATTTCATAAAAACAAAGTTTTTTTAAATGTTTTTGAAAATGTTAAAAAAAATAATACTACTTTACATTTAATTGGTTTATTAAGCAACGGTGGTGTGCATTCAGATGAAAATCATTTATTTGAATTAATGCATTTAGCATATGAAAATAAAGTAAAAAATGTTTCATTACATTTATTTGGTGACGGCAGAGACGTAGCACCAAAATCAATTTTAAATTCTTTAAATAAAGTTGATCAATTATGCAAAAAATATTCATATAAAATTGCTTCATTAGGTGGAAGATTTTATGGCATGGATAGAGATAAAATGTTTGATAGAGTAGAACAACACTATAATGCAATGTTAGGTTTATCTGATGTAACTTTTACAAATGCAATTGATTATATTAATAATGAATATTCAAATAATAGAACAGATGAATTTTTAATTCCTGCATCTAATTTAAATGCAAAATTCATAGAAAATAATGATTCGATAATCTTTTTCAATTTTAGACCTGATCGCGCAAGACAATTAACTCATTTGTTTATCGATTCAAATCTTTATCAAGTAAAAGCCAAACATTTAGTTAAATTAAATAATTTTGTTTCGATGATGAAATATGAAGGTTTAAATACTCAAATAGCTTTTGAAGAAATGAAAGTAGTTAATCCCATTGGTAAAGTTTTAGAAAAAAATAATTTAAAACAATTAAGAGTTGCAGAAACACAAAAATATGCCCATGTGACTTTCTTTATGGATGGTGGTATAGATGTAGAATATAAAAATTCCAAAAGAATTATGGTGCCATCTTTAAAAGTTAATAGTTATGCAGATGAACCACAAATGTCAGCTAAAGAAATAGTTGATGAATTAATAAATAATGCAGCAGATTATGATTTGACAATTATGAATTTTGCAAATCCTGATATGGTAGGTCATACAGGTAATTTAAAAGCGACAATAAAAGCAATAGAAGTATTAGATAAAGAGATCCAACGCTTGTGAACTTGAGCAGAAAAACAAAATATAACTATTTTTATCACTGCGGATCACGGAAATGCAGAAATTACGGAAGATGAAAATGGTAACCCAGCTACAAAACATACAAAAAGTCCTGTTATGTTAATAACAAGTGATAAAAATTTACAATTAAAAAATGGTATTTTAGCCAATATCGCCCCTACAATATTGGATTATATGAATATTGAAAAATCTAAAGAAATGACACATGAAAGTTTAATAATCAAATAGATGAATAACAAAGAAAAAGAAATTAAAGCAATTGTAATATTACACAATAAATCCTTGAAGAAAATTAATAATTGAATAAATATAAAAGAAACTAATAATATAGAATTTTTAATTGTTAATAATTATAAAGAAGATAAAGATAAAATTTTAAATTATCTAAAAGAAAAAAATATTAATTTAGATTATGTTATGTTGTTAGCAAATAATTTATTTAAAAAAGATTTTATTAATAAATTTACTTTTTCATATACTTATCCCTCAATTAAAAATTTAAATTATAAATATTATACTTCTCGTTTAGAACAAGATGGTTTTGATGAAGCTATTAAAGATTATTTATATCGTATTAAATTGCCTTTGGAAAAACAACAATTAGCTCAAAAATTAGAAAGACAAAAAAATAGTAATAAATATTAAAATACGAAGTCTTTTACTTCGTTTTTTATTTTTCTTTATCATAATTTAGGTAAAATTAAAATACTATGAATTTTTTAAATATCAAATCGACTGAAATGAGAATTGCAGAAAAAACATTAAAAAAAATTAATGATTATGAACCTATTATTGCTAAGTTATCTAATGAAGAATTAAGAAATAAAACTGAACAATTTAAAATTCGTTTAGCTAATGAGGAAAATATAGATAAAATTAGACCGGAAATTTTTGCAGTAGCAAGAGAAGCTACAAAAAGAATTTTAGGTAAAAGACCATACGATGTACAAATGATTGGTGGAGTTTTATTAGATTTAAGTAGTATTGCTGAAATGAAAACAGGTGAAGGAAAAACTATTACTTCTATAGCTCCAGTTTATTTAAATGCATTATATGGTAAAGGAGCAATTGTTTCTACAGTTAATGAATATTTGAGTGAACGTGATGCGTTAGAAATGGGAGAAGTTTTTAATTTCTTAGGTTTAACAGTTGGTATTAATAAAGCGCAAATGAATCCTGAGGATAAAAGAAAAGCTTATCAATGCGATATTACTTATTCCGTGCATTCTGAATTAGGATTTGATTATTTAAGAGATAATATGGTAAATACTTTGGCAGAAAAAGTACAAAGAGGATTATTTTTTTGTTTAATCGATGAAGCTGATTCAATTTTAATCGATGAAGCAAAAACACCTTTAATTATTTCTGGTGGCGAAGGTTCTGATACTCATTTATATTATTCAGCGGATCAATTTGTGAGAATTTTAAATCAAAATGATTATGAAATCGATGAAGAATCTAAAGCAATTTCTTTGACTTATAGTGGTATAAACAAGGCTAATAATTATTTTAAAATTAATAATTTATATGATATAGAAAATTCTGAAATTGTTCATAGAGTTCAAAATGCTTTAAGAGCTCATAAAGTAATGAAAAACAATGTTGAATATATTGTTAGAGAAGGCAAAATTGAATTAGTTGATGCATTCACAGGCAGAATAATGGAAGGACGTGCATATTCTGAAGGATTGCAACAAGCTTTACAAGCTAAAGAAATGGTTAAAATTGAACCAGAAACTAAAACCTTAGCAACTATTACTTATCAAAATTTCTTCAGAATGTTTGATAAACTATGTGGCATGACAGGAACGGCTAAAACAGAAGAACAAGAATTTATTGATATTTATAATATGAGAGTTAATCCCGTGCCTACTAATAAACCAATAAAAAGAAGAGATTTGCCTGATGCTATTTTTGCCAATTCACAAGCTAAATGAATTGCTGTTACTAATAAAGTTAAACAATTATATGATAAAGGACAACCTGTTTTAATTGGAACGGCTCAAATTGAAGATTCTGAAGAATTACATTACTATTTAGAAAAAGCCAATATTCCTCACACTGTATTAAACGCAAAACAAAACGCTTCTGAAGCTGAAATTATTTCTCAAGCCGGACAAGTTAAATCTGTAACTATCGCTACTAATATGGCAGGTAGAGGAACTGATATTAAACCTTCAAAAGAAGCTATTGAATTAGGTGGATTATATGTTATTGGGACAGATCGTGCCGAAAGTCGTAGAATTGATAATCAATTAAGAGGTAGATCTGGTAGACAAGGAGATCCGGGCGTTTCTAAATTTTATGTTTCTTTAGATGATCAATTGATGCAACGTTTTTCTAATTATGAAGAATTTAAAAAAGCTTATGAAAAAGAAGGCAATAAAGAAATTACCAATAAGAATTTACAATTTGGCTTCAAACATGCTCAAAAGAAAATTGAAGGTTTCAATTATGATAGTAGAAAAAGTGTTTTACACTATGATGATGTTATTAGACAACAAAGAGATTTATTTTATGCTCAAAGAGACTTAATTTTAACTAATAATAATGTATCTTTTATCATTGAAAGAATGTTTAATAATGTCGTAAAAGTAATTTTAAATAATTCTGATTTAAAATTACAAAATAATCATTTAGATTATGAAAATTTAGTTAGTTATATTAATAGTAATTTCTTTAACTTATTTAAACCAGAATTTCAACTTGAATATAAAAAATTAAGAAAAATTTCAGATAATGAATTAAGTGAATATTTACTTGAAAAATTTTTACTTAATTTTAAAGAATGAGAAACTAATGCTAAAAATAATACTATGGATGATAATATATTTTTAAGTTTAGAAAAACATTATTTATTATCAACTATAGATCGTTATTGACAAAATCATATTGATGGCATGGATAAATTACGTTCAAATATTAATTTAGTTCAATACGCACAAAAAAATCCTTATCAAATGTATACTGATGAAGGAACTAAAATGTTTTATACCATGTTGGATAATATAGCTTATGATACTTGCCAAATTATTTTAAATGATCGTTTAGGTAGAAAATCGATGATCAGTCCCGAAATTCAAGCCGATCCATTATTTCAACAAATTCAATCTATGGTAGTTTTAAGTTTAGGTCAAAGTGATGACGAGAGAGAAACTTATTTATTAGAAACTTATTATAATTTAAAAAAACAGACTCAAATGTTTGATAATAATGAAATTA
>NZ_JAYFFF010000008.1:0-20183 GCF_034863305.1 Mycoplasma sp. 744
CTCGAAAAAATTGACTGTCATGTTTATTTGTATCTAGTTTTCAAAGAACATCTATCTTAATATATAAAATAAGAACGATTTAATTTTAACATAATTTTTTTTTAAAAAAATATTTTTTAATTTTTTTAAATTATTGTAAATCTTTTAAAATAATTCGTTAAATTTATTTTATATTTTAATCATTTTGTAAATTACATTTCTAATAATACACTAAAAAAATAATTTAATAAATAATTTTTAAATTTAGTTTGTAACATTAATATTTAATTATTATTAATTAATGATTTTTTTAAAATTGAATAAAACGTAAAAAATAATATAATTTATTTGCGTCTAATAAATTATAGACGCGTAAATATTAATATATTTTATTTGTTGTGTTTTATTTTTTAAAGTATTTTATCTAAAATATTTGTTATTTATTGTTTATCTCCTTAATATTTTATAATATATCGTCTCATTTTTATAGAAAAGTATTACATTCTAATATTTTTTATATACTAATTTAAGATACACTTGTTTGGTGTATCTTTTTTTATTTTTTTTATTGATTTTAATTTTTTGTATTATAATAATTTCATAAGTCGTTATAACGAAGGGGATCACCTGATACCATTCCGAACTCAGTAGTTAAGCCCTTTAGTGCTGAAGATAGCAGAAATGCAAAAATAGGAAACGGCTTTTTTTATTTTAAAAATTAAAAAACCATATACTGAATTATCTTTTTTCAAGTTACTTTTTGAAATAAATGTTAACTTTTTAGATTAATTCATTATTATGGTTTTTTAATATTTTTGATTATAAAGTTCTATGCGATTAAGAACTTTACGCAATTTATATTGAAACATTTCTTTTTCTTTTGAATCTTTAGTTCTTTCTAAAGCATCCATTAAATGTTTTTGTTCTTCTTGTGCGCGTTTAATATTAATTTCATCAACTGATAAAATATCATCAGTTATTATAGTAATTACATTAGGTTCAGTTTGTAAAAAACCATCTCCTATCGAATAAAATATTTTTTTGTTTTCTTTTGTCAAAATAGACATTTTACAAATATCAATGTTAGCAACAAAAGGCGAATGATTAGCTAATAAAGTAATTTCTCCACCAATTTTAGTTTTTAAATTAACCGAAATAACATAATCTTCAAAAAATATTCCATATACTGTAATAATTTTTAATTTTATTGTATTCATTAATTATTCTTAATTTAATTTACAAATATTAATTGTTAGATTGTAAATTTTTATATCTTTCTTCAACTTCATCTATCGATCCAGCATAAAAGAATAAATCTTCTGGATAATTATCATATTTACCATCTAAAATTGCTTTAAAACTTCTAATACTATCTGCAAGTCTAACGAATTGACCTTTTTTACCAGAGAATTTTTCAGCAACTGTAAAAGGTTGCGATAAGAAATTTCTGATTCTTCTTGCCCTTACAACAATAGTTTTGTCTTCTTCGCTTAATTCTCCTAGACCTAAAATAGCTATTATATCTTTTAATTCCTCAAATTTTTGTAATATACTAATCACTCCATAAGCAACATCATAATGTTCTTGCCCAACAACAAGAGGATCAAGTAATCTAGAATTAGATGCTAAAGGATTAACAGCGGGATAAATTCCTAATGCAGCTATATTACGATCCAAAACTGTTTTAGCATCTAAATGAGTAAAGGTAGTTGCTGGAGCTGGATCAGTTAAATCATCCGCAGGAACATAAACTGCTTGAACAGAAGTAATAGATCCTTTGTGAGTTGATGTAATTCTTTCTTGAAGTTGTCCCATTTCTGTAGCTAAAGTTGGTTGATAACCTACAGCAGAAGGCATACGACCTAATAAGGCACTCACTTCTGAACCAGCTTGAACAAATCTAAAGATATTATCAATAAATAATAAAACATCTTGATTTTGTTGATCACGGAAATATTCAGCCATTGTTAATCCGGTTAACGCTACTCTCATTCTAGCTCCTGGAGGTTCGTTCATTTGACCAAAAACTAAAGCAGTTTTATCTAAAACACCAGCAGCTTTCATTTCGTAATACAAATCATTACCTTCTCTAGTTCTTTCACCAACTCCTACAAAAACAGATAAACCACCATGTTGAGTAGCAATATTATTTATTAATTCTTGAACTAAAACAGTTTTGCCAACACCTGCTCCACCAAAAAGTCCTATTTTACCACCTTTAGCATAAGGAATTAATAAATCAATAACTTTTATACCTGTTTCTAAAATTTCACTAATAGTTTTTTGATCTTCATATGATGGCGCTGAAGCATGAATAGACATTCTTTTTTCAGCTTTTGGTTCTTCAAGCAAATCGATAGGATCTCCTAAAACATTAAACATTCTTCCTAAAATGGCATTACCAACAGGCACACTAATTGATTTTCCTGTATCTTCTACTAAATTACCTCTTGATAATCCATTAGTTGAAACCATTGAAATAGTTCTTACTGTTTCGTCTCCAATATGTTGAGCCACTTCTAAAATAATTTTTTCATTTTGATTATATAACACTAGAGCATTATTAATAGCAGGTAATTTACCATGTTCAAAACGAACATCAACAACAGGGCCAATTATTTGTACAATTTTACCAATATTTTTTTGAGTGTGATTATTTATGGACATATGGTTTATCCTTTCTTAAATTGCATTTGCTCCTGAAATTATTTCATTTAATTCCTGGGTTATATTATTTTGTCTCTTGCTGTTATATTTAATTTGCAAGTCAGCAATTAAATTATCAGCATTATCAGTCGCAGATTCCATAGCAGCTCTTCTTGCAACTAATTCGCTTAATTTAGACGAAGCATAAGCTAAATATATTTGAGCAACAACATATAAAGGTATTGCTTCATTAAATACTTCTTTAACTGAAGGGTCAAATTCTATTCAAGTTTTAATTGTATTATTTAAAGAATTTTGCGAATATTCTTGTTTAATTTCTTTAAAATTAAAAGGAAAAATTTGTTTTGTCGTTTCTTCTTGCAAAATGTTATTTATATATTGACTATAAATAACATTAATCGAATTAACTTGACCATTTTGATATATTTCCATCGCGCTTTTTAAAACATAAGACATTAAACGATAATGATCAGCTTGTGTATCAGAATTGTATATTTTAATAATTTGTTTAGCAAATTCTTTTTGTAAAGCTTTAGCTCCTTTAACACCAATTAAAATTAATTTATCTTTTTCGGTGATTATTTTTTTTGCTAATTTAATTACACTTGAATTAAACGATCCTGATAAACCAATATCACCAGTACAAATAATATATAATTTACCATTTGTTTGATTGATTGCAAAAAGATCTTTTAAATCCAAATCATTTAAATGTGCTAAAACAGAATAAAAAGAATTATTTACAGCATTAACATAAGTATTAACACTTTCATATTCACTTCTTGCTTTACGTAATTTAGAAGTTGCAACTAATTCCATAGCATGAGTAATTTTACGAATTGATTGTACAGCATCAATTCTATTTTTTAAACCTTGTAATCCAGCCATTATTTATTTTCTAATCATTTTTCTGGCATTGATAAATGTTCGCTAGGATTATAATTAGGAATACTATTAATTAGTTTATTTACAATTTGAATTAAAGCTTTAGTTAATTCTAATCTAATTTCATCATTTAAAGCATTATTATTTGCTTTAATTTTTTTAGCTAAATCATCACCTTGAGCTGTTTCACTCATAAATTTAATAATTTCTATTTTAAAATTTTTAATTTCATTTAACGGAATAGGATTAATTAATTTTTCTTTAATACTTAACAAAATTGCTACTTGTACCATTTGAGATAATGGTGAGTATTGCTCTTGTTTTAAAAATTCGTAAACTTTAGCTCCATGATTTAAAATATTTTTTGTAGATTCATCTAAATCAGAACCAAATTGAGCAAAAGCTAACATTTCATTATACTGAGCTAATTCTAATTTTAAAGATGAAGAAACTTCTTTGATGGCTTTAATTTGTGCACTCGAACCTACCCGACTAACAGAAAAACCAACATCAACTGCCGGTCTTTGACCTGAATTAAATAATGATTCTTTAGTAAAAATTTGTCCATCGGTAATAGAAATAACATTTGTTGGAATGTAAGCTGAAATATCACCTTGTTGTGTTTCAACAATTGGTAAGGCAGTAATAGAACCACCACCATATTCAGCTGTAACTCTCGCTGCTCTTTCTAACAATTGTGAATGTAAGTAAAACACATCACCTGGATAAGCTTCTCTGCCTGGAGGTCTTCTTAATAATAATGATAATGTTCTATAAGCAACTGCATGTTTTGATAAATCATCATAAACAATTAATACATCTTCACCTTTTGACATTCATTCTTCAGCAATTGTTACTCCTGCATAAGGAGCTATATATTGTTGCGGAGCTAATTCACTTGCTCCTGAAACAACCACTGTTGTATATGCCATTGCGCCTTTATCTTTTAATTTTTGTACTATTTGTGCAATAGTAGAATTTTTTTGTCCTATGGCAACATAAATACATTTAACATTTTTACCTTTTTGATTAATAATTGTATCTATTGCTATAGCACTTTTGCCAGTTTGTCTATCACCAATAATTAATTCTCTTTGTCCTTTACCAATAGGAATCATTGAATCAATTGCTAAAATACCAGTTGAAAGAGGTTGATTAACTTCTTTTCTGGTCATAACTCCGGGAGCAACTTTAAAAATTTCACTATATTTATCAGTTTTAATTTTACCTTTACCATCTATTGGTTGACCTAAAGAATCTATAACTCTACCAACTAAAGCATTACCAACAGGCACAGAAATAACTTCTCCAGTACATCTACATTCGTCACCTTCTCTAAGACTATTAGCATCACCAAAAATAGCTACACCTATAACTTCTTCTTCAAGATTTAAAACTAAACCATAAATATCATTTTTAAAAGTTATGATTTCACCATTTTTTGCTTGTTCTAAACCACTAACTAGTGCTATTCCATCTCCAATAGTAACAATATGACCTATTTCTGAATGATCGATTTTTGAGGCGTTAAAACGTTTAATTCTATCTTTGATAATAGCTGAAATATCATGGATTGAATTAGCCATCTATTCCTCCTTCATTTTTTTGTTTCATTAAATTTGTCAATTGATTTAATTTAGAACCAATTGAATTTTCGATTATGTAACTATCCATTCTGATTTTAAAACCACTAATTATATTGGGATCAATTTTGTTTTCTATATCAAATAAACAGTTATAATCTTTTTCTAATTTTTCTTTAATTAAATTTAACTTTTCTTCACTAATAGGAAAAGCGCTATAAATTTTAGCAAATTTAATATTTAAATGATTATTTACTAATTTTAAATAAGTACTTATGATTCTTTGCAAATGATTTATAGCTTTATGTTCTACAACTACTTTAAGAAAATCTTTAGTAATTTGACTTTTTTGAAAATCAGCAAAAATATTATCAATATATTGATATTTTTGATCAAAAGATTTTTCGTTATCTCTAAGATAATTAATAAAATTTTTGTCTTTTTTAATTTCTTTATATAAACTCGTTATTAATAAAGATGTTTCATGCGCTACTTGCATTTCCATTGATAATTCATATAATGCAAGCGCATAAGCTTCTAAATTAGCTTTTTTAAACATATTTAAAATTTATCCTGTTTAAGAAACTCATTAATTATTTCATCTTCTATGTCTTTATTAACTGAGCCTTTTAAAATTTGTCTAGATAATTGACTTGCTACCTCTGCAATTTGATTTCTAGTTTCGTCTAAAAATTCTTCTTTTTGTTTTTTTACATCCATTCGAGCTTCTTCTATCATTCTTTTAGAAGTTTTTCTAGCATCTTCTATCATTTCTAAAGCTTGTTTGTTTGAACGATTTGTTCCTTCCTGAATAATACGGGCAGCTTCTTCTTGTGCTTGAGCTAATTTAAAATTAGCTTGATTTAATTGTTCTTGTGATTGCAATTTTAAATTTGTTGCGCTATCAATATTATCTTGAATAAATTTTTGTCTTGCTTTAATAGCTTTGTTTATTGGTTTATGTGCTAAAAAATAAATTATTATTATTACTAAAATTAAAGCAATTAAAGTTGCTAACATCATTGGTCAAGAAGGAAAAATTTTCTCAAATTTTTCCTTTAATTCTTCACTTAATGAAATGGAATTATTTGCTGTTTCTGCATTTGTCTGATCAGAAATTTCAGCTCAAACAGTTGCTGTATTTAAAAAAATAGACATATTTTTTGTAAATTATTTTAATTAAAAGCAAAAAGAATAATTAGGGCAATAACAAGAGAATAAATAGCAGCCGATTCAGCAACACCACTACCAATTAATAACATTGTACGAATTTTTGATTGTGCTTCAGGATTTCTACCAACAGCTTCTGCAGCTTTTCCAGCCGCTATTCCTTGCCCTAAGCCCGTGCCAATAACACCAATCATTGATAATCCAGCTGCTATTGCAACTAAACCTTTACCAATTTCACTAAAATTTTGTTCCATAATCACTCCTTAAAATTTAATAAATATTTTGTTTTGTTAGAACAGTTTTTATTTTTGATTTTTTTTCTACTTTAGGTTCATCATCAATTTGGCTCGCTCAATAAACAACAGTTAGAGTTGAAAAAATTAATGCTTGAATAAGAGCTCCAAAAAGATCAAAATACATGTGTAAAAAAGGTGTAATAATTATTCCAAAGAAAAATAAATTATTTGCTTCTTGACCTGGTATTAATCTTCAAAGATAACCAAAAAATCAATAAACTAAAAATAAAATTGTTCCTCCTCCTACTATATTTCCAAAAATACGAAAACTTAAAGAAATTAGTGGGGCAAATTGTCCAATCACTTCAACAGGATTTAATAAATATTTTAGGAAAAATTTTCATTTTTGATGAATAATACCCACTACAAAAATTCCTAATCAACTAATTAAAGCCAAAGTTAAAGGGATTGAATACGAACTAACTATTGGTTCAACCCCTAATGGTGCTACCAAATTACCAATTAATAAAAATGTAGATAACCCAAATATGTATATTCTCGAGCCTTTAATTTTACCCTGTGTTGTTTCATCAAACATATTATCAATAGTTGTTACATAACCTTCCATAATAATTAAAAAGGCACTAGGAGCTTTATTTGGTTTTGAAGTGCGTTTAATTTCAATAACTATAATCAAACCCAAAATCAAACAAATAATAACAGTTAAAAATAATGAAAATAATTGTGGATGATTTCACTTACTAAAATTTTCTGCGATTTTCTCCATATTTCTCCTTCCTATAAAATATTTTTTCAATCGTAGGTCCAATAAAATAAGTCAATGGTAAAAGTGATACTCCAATAATAAAACTTATTATATTAATAGGATAAAAGACCAGATTAAAAATTTTTTTTTCATAAATATTCGCTGATTTAATATTTATAAGTAACATAACTATAATAATTAATGAAGCAATTAAAAAAAGAAATAAAAAGCAAATAAACCATAAAAAATGGAATTTGCTTTTAGATCTTCTATTTAAAATACCCAAATCTAAAAGTAAATCTTTTATTAAAAAAGATAAACAAGAGTATAAAATGCCGATTAATAATCCAATAAATGTTGCAAATTTATTTAGAGGATAAAAACAAAGGCTTATAAATATGCTTATAGTCGAGATAGTTAAATAAATTTTAAAAATTAAACTATTATTCATATTTCTTTATTTTTTCTTTAATAAATGCTATTAAAAAAATTATGCTATTTCTAATAACATAATTCAAATTATAATACTTTAAAAATAAGCTAAAAATATTTCTTGAGAAATAAAATTTAATTTTAAAGCTTATTTATAGATTATTTCGATGAAGCAAAAAATTTTTAATTGAATTTTTATAAAGTTTTCAATTAGTATTACTAATTCATTTAATAATAATTTTTTTATTAATAAGATCTATATAAATATGACTTTGTAACAATCAAATTGCTATAAATAAAACCATATATAATAAAATACAAAACATAAACGTAAATAAATTAAAAGGTCAAAATGATAAAGGTTTAATGAAATCTTTTAAAGTATTAAACTCATTTTTCCCCAAATAAAAATAATTTGATTTTCATTCAATTGGAATGTGTTTATTAGTATTAGTTATAAAATTAATTAAAAACATTAATAATGCTAAAAAGAAAAATAGAGTTAAAGTAATAAATGTATCTTTAAATTGATAATTTTTAACATTAATAATTAATAAGAAAGTTGGTATTAATAAAACATATCAATGAGTAAATATATAATCTCAATAATAATAACTGTCCAATCCTATATTATTATTATGCATTTCGGGTAACAATAATGCAGTAGTAGCTCCTAAAATTCCAATTGGTCCAAAATATCTTATTCAATGATTTTTATTTATAAGCATGCTAAAAGCGCAAAAAACTAATATCAATCGACACAAATGTAAAGGAAAAATTTCTCACAAAAAAGGATATTTAACTAAAACTAATAAAACACTTCTTAAAATCACTCCTAATAAAGTAATTAATCCAAATAAACGTCAAAATAAAGTTAAATTTACATTAGAAATTTTTATTATTTTATTTTGATATGAACGATATATTAAATTTTTAAAAAATCACATTGCTAAAGCTAAAAAAATACCTAAAAGTCCTATTATCAATAGAACTAATTTTGATAATGAATTAAAAGGTATGTTATTGCCATAAATAGAAAAAAAACTGTGTTTCATTTAAAAACCACCTAATCCCATTTTCCCTAGATCGCTAAAATTGCCAGATTTGATCTTTTTTGCCATTTCATTCATATTTTTAGACATATTTTCAAAATCATTAACTAATCTATTATATTCAAAAGCGCTTCTTCCACTACCTTTGATAATTCTTTCTTTTCTGCTGCTTTGTCTAAGTAATTTAGGATTCTTTCTTTCTTTTAAAGTCATAGAATTGATTAAAATTTCATAAGTTTTAAATTTTTCTTCTGCTTGTTCAATTTTATCATCGCTTATTTTATTAGCTAAACCAGGTATCATTTTAATTATTTTGCTCATTTTGCCCATTTTACGCATTTGTGCTAAATTTTGCATTAAATCATCTAAATCAAATTTACCACTCATTATTTTGTTAACGGTATTTTTAGCGCCTTGTTCATCAAAAACTTCTTCAGCTTTTTCAATCAACGATAAAACATCGCCCATTCCTAAAATACGATCTGCCATTCTATCAGGATAAAAAAGATCTAAATTAGAAATTTTTTCCCCCGTTCCTATAAATTTAATTGGAATATTGAGCATTTTTGTTATGCTAAGTGCTGCTCCACCTCTAGCATCTGAATCTAATTTTGTTATAATAGCCGCATTTAATTTTAGTTTTTCATTAAAAGTTTGAGCAACATTAAGAATATCTTGTCCACTCATGGCATCAGCCACAAATAAAATTTCATGTGGTTTTGTTATATATTTTAAATCACTTAATTCTTGCATTAAATTTTCATCAATTGCTAAACGTCCGGCGGTATCAATAATAATTAAATCATTTTTATTATTTTGTGCAAAAATTAAAGATTCTTTAACTATGTTTTGTGGTGTTTCTTGAATGCCTTTTTCAAAATAATCAACTTGAATACTTTTTGCTAAAGTAACTAATTGCTGTACTGCAGCTGGACGATAAATATCAGCAGCTACTAATAATGGTTTATTTACATAATTTTTTTTACGCAAAAAATATGCCAATTTAGCAGCAGCTGTTGTTTTACCTGATCCTTGTAATCCAGTCATCAAAATAATAAAAGGACGGTGATGAATATTAATTTCTTGAACTTTTCCACCTAAAATATCTTGTAATTCTTGATGAACTATTTTTATCATTTGTTGTGAAGCATTTAAAGAGCCAACTAGAGAAGAATTTAATGCTTTCTCTTTTACATTTGCAATAAAATCTTTAACTACTTTTAAATTAACATCAGCTTCCAATAAAGCCATTTTAATTTCACGAGTAGTTTCTAAAATATCACTTTCATGAACAATACTTTTTTTAGCTATTTTAGCAATTGACTTTTGAATTCTATTTTCTAAAAAATTAAGCATATTTCTCCTATTTTAAAATAATAGTATATAGTATATCAAAAATTTCATAACCCATTTTTTGATATATTTTTCCAGCAATTTCGTTATGATAAAATAATACAGCTGTTTTATTTTTAGAAATAATAAAATTGGTTAAAGCTTTTGTTACTTTACTACCATATCCATTATTTCTATAATCAGATAAACAATATACTCCGCCGATAACTGCTGCTTTTTCTGTTCAAGCTGTAATTCCAGCATTAGCTATTACAATATTTTTTTGATAATCTTTAATAATAAAATTGTTAGATATATTTTTTTCAAATAGATTTAAAGCAACTTGATATTCTTTTTCTTTATTTTTATTTAAATAATCTGAAAATTCAGTAATTAAATATTTACTATCGATAATTTTTTTAACATCATTTTTTTTAGCTTTAACTACTTGTGAATCATCAAATTCAATTAATTTATTACATTTGGCATAAAATTGTTTATTAATTTGAAATTTATTATTATTAAAAATATTTTTATGATGGTTAAACATTTGTTCGCTTATAGTTAAACGTTGAATATTATATTTTTTTATAAGTTCTTCTAATTCATTTCAGCTAAGATTATTTTCTGGATCATAAAATAATAAAGTATTACCAAAAATTAATAAATAAGCTACTATTTTTTCATTAATTACCTTAATATAGCTTTTTATAAAATCATTCTCTAAACCAAACTCACAAATATCACCAATAAGTAATAAATTACTTAAATGATTTTGATTTAATAAGTTTAATATCTTTTCTCTATCATTAGAAGTTGCTTTTTTAACCATAAAAAAATTATAATATAAATAAAAATAATCCTTATAAAGGATTAATATATTAATTTTCTTTTAATTTATAATAAGCACAACAAGCAATCATCGCGGCATTATCTGTAGCATATTTTAAATTTGGTATTACGCTTTTAGAACTTAATTTTAAAAACTCACTGCGCAATAAACTATTTGCGCTAACTCCTCCGGCTAGAACTAAAGATTCAAAAGAATATTTTTGCATTGCTAATTTAACTTTTGATATTAAATAATTAACTGCTGTTTTTTGAAAAGAAACGGCTAATTTTGTTTCATCAAGTTTTTCTTTGCGATCAATTGAATTTTGATAAAGATTTATTACCTGTGATTTAAGACCACTAAAAGAAAAATCAAAATCGTTTTCAGTTTTAGGAATGGTTAATTTAATATAGTCTCCTGTATAATTTTGACTTAATTTATCGATTATAGGGCCTCCAGGAAAACCTAAATTTAATTTAGTAGCCACCTTATCAAAAGTTTCTCCAACAGCATCATCTAAAGTTTCGCCTATTATCATAAATTTATGAGCACTTTCTATATATAATAATTGCGTGTGTCCACCTGAAACTAATAAACATAAACTAGGATAATTTATTTGACTTTCTATTGCGTTAGAATAAAAATGGCCTTCTAAATGATTAATAGGAATTAATGGTTTATTTAAAGTTAAACTTAAAGCATTAGCAAATAAAAAACCTATTTGTAAAGTTCCTATTAATCCCGGTTTTTCAGTATAAGCAATATAATCAATTGTTCTTAAATCAATTTTATTTTGTAAAATGGATTGAATTAAATTTATATTTTTAACATGTTCTCTTGATGATAGTTCCGGAATAGTACCACCGAAAGTTTTAAAAAGATCAACTTGTGAAATAGTGATTAATTCAATAACTTTATTATCATCTAATATTGCTATTGAAGTATCATCATGACTTGTTTCTATACCTAATATGCGCATTTTATAAATAATGTTTTTTAACAGGGAATTTTTTTGATCAAATTAAAATTTCTTTTTTTATCATTTTAACTAAAATTTTATTTGTTAAAATTTCTTTTCCTGTTTTTAAAATTAAATCAATTAATTCTGCCAATCTTACTCATTCAGTAAAATTACGCGATGTCATTGCGGGAGTGCCTAGTCTTATACCAGAAGCAATTGTAGGACTTAATTCATCTTGTGGAACAGTATTTTTATTTACCGTAATATTAAAATAAGATAATAAATCTTCTGCTTCTTTACCTGTAATTCCATAGCTTTTATAAACATTTATAATAAAAAGATGATTGTCCGTGCCATTTGATATAACAGTGGCTCCTTTTTTTATAAAAGTATTAGCAAATAATTTAGCATTATTTATCACATTGTGTATATAAACTTTATAAGAAGGTTGTAGTGCTTCATAAAAAGCTACTGCTTTACCAGCTATTTGATGAACTAAAGGACCACCTTGAAAACCAGGAAATACTCAACGATTCATTTTTTTGGCAATTTCATCATCATTTGTCATAAGAATAGCACCTCTAGCCCCTCTTAAAGTTTTATGAGTTGTAGAAGTAATTATATGAGCATAAGGAATAGGAGAAGGATGAGCCCCAGCAGCAATTAAACCTGCAATATGAGCAATATCAGCCATTAAATAAGCGCCGCATTCATCAGCTATTTCTCTGAATTTTTTAAAGTCAATAACTCTTGAATAAGCTGAATAACCAGTAATAATTACTTTCGGTTTTTCTTTTAAAGCTATTTCTTTAATTTTTTCATAATCTAAGAGCCCTTTTTCATTTGTTTCATAAGTTATAGCATTGAAAAATTTACCACTAAAAGTTATTTTATAACCGTGAGTTAAATGACCGCCTGAACTTAAAGCTAAACCCATTATTTTATCTCCAGGTTCACATAATGTAGCTAAAGCAGCTGCATTTGCTGTAGATCCAGAATAAGGTTGAACATTAACATGTTTTACATCAAATAATTTTTGCAATCTCTCTTGTGCTATTTGTTCAATCATATCCACATATTCACAACCACCATAATAACGTTTTTCTGGATAACCTTCTGCATATTTATTGGTTAATATTGAGCCAGTGGCTTTTAAAACATCTTCACTTACATAATTTTCACTAGCTATTAATTCAATATGTTTTTTTTGTCTTTTATTTTCTAATTTAATAATATTATCAATAATTTGATCTTTAATTTTCATTTTTTCCTTAGTTATTATATTTTTGATTTAATAAATTAATTGCTGTTGTAGTACCGCTTATTCTTAAAGTTACATTATTTAACTTTTCTTTTTCTTTATAAAAGGAATCTATTTGCTGAATATCAAAAATATCGTTTATGGTTTTTAATTCATTTATTACTTTGCCTATGCTTTGATTTTTTTCTAAAGTAAAAGTTAAATCAATAACTTTTAAAGGTTCATTATTATATGCAATAAAATTTTGAATTTGGTTATTAATATTTAAATCTATTCTAAATTCTGCTACTCAACAATCTAAATTAGTATATTTAGGGTTTATTTTCCCTATTCAACCTATCAATAAATTATTTTTCAAAATTTTAGCAGAAACATTAGGATGAACATAATCGTTATCATTAAATATTTCGTAAGTTAAATTATCATCATTTAATAAGTTATTTATTTGTGTTTTTAAATCATAAAAACTATTAGTATTTGATAATATACCACAAACGTAAACATTATTGTTTATCATTCCGATTTCAAAAAAGTTTAACTGGTTTATTTTTCTTTTGTTATTGTATTCGGCAACTTCTAATAATGAAGGAACTATTGAATTTCTTATCATTTCTCTTTCTAAAGAAACAAAAGTGCTCAATTTTATGTCTTTTTCAAAATTAAAGGGATTGAAAAGATTTTTTTCTTTGCTAATTAATGTAAATGTTCTAATTTCTTGATAGCCAAATTTTTTCAAAACTGATTTAATATTATTGTTATCAAATATATTTATATTAGAAACAAGTATTTCTTTATCAGTAAAATTAGCATAACCATAAAATCTAAAATATTCTTCAATAATATCTTCATATTGATTTAAATCACTTCTATATAAAGGAGTTAATATTCTATTTTTATTAAATTGAAATCCTATTTGTTTTAATTGTTCTTCCACTTTATTAAAAATATTAAGATTTTTTACACTTACATTAGCATAAATGGCTAATTTATGTCTGTTTTGTAATATAAATTGTTGTTTTCTTGTTTTTGGAAAATTTATAAACTGACTAATTTTTTGTTTATCTTGTTTTGCTTTATAAGCTAAAAAATTCAGTCCCATACGCACCATTTCTGAATTAATATTCTTTGCACCTTGATTTGAAGCTAAAGTATCTAATTTAATTTCTTTGGCTGTTTTTCTTATTTGTTTAGAATCAAAATAACCAATTTCAAAAGCAATATTTTTACTTGTTAAAGAAATAGCACTATTATCAAGTCCTATTACAGAAGCCAAAGAAACTGCTTGATTTTCATTAAATATAGTAAGAGCGTTATTAACTTGAACTTCTTTATTTCCTAAAATTTTAACTTTACCAGTGTAAAAATCGCAATTAAATTTTGTGCTATTTAATTTATCTAAATCATAAGAATGTGTTGGACTACCATTATAAATTAAATTTAAATTACTTACATCAATAGCTCAATTATTTTTTGACTCAATATTATGTTTTGCTAAAAATAATTGATCTTTTAAATTAGTAAATGTATTATTTAATTTAATCTCTAAAAAACTTAAAGCATTTGCTTTATTTTTATTAACTTTTAATTTGCTTTTAAAATCTCAATTTCAAGTAGTTTGATAATTAAATCATTTAAATTCTGTTTGATAATAAGCAGCTAATTCTAATGCTAAAACATAATACGAATTAATATCAGCTCTATTAGAAGGTGTAGATATATCAAAAATATAATCATCTAATTCAAAAAATTCGATTGGATCATCATCTAAAGATATTTTAGATTTTTTATCTAATATTATTAAATCATCAGCATCATAAGGTAACAAATTACTATCAAAACCTAATTCACTAAAGCCAGATAACATTCCTTGAGAAATAATATTAGCCATTTTTTTACTAGCAAAAACTGTTTCTCCCTTTTGGGATCCTTCTACAAAAGCAACAGCAAAATGATCTTTTTTTGCGTTTGTAGCTACTGTTTGAATTGTTAATTCTCCAGTGTTGCTTAAAAGTTTAACCACATTTAAATTTTTTGAATTAGGATTTTTATAAACATCTAAAATTTTAACGAATTTAATCCCTTTTACATCACTAAAAGAACGAACACTTTCAACTTCATAACCTAAATTATTTATTGCAGTTTCTACAGACAAATCTAATTTTATTTTAGGCAAGAATTTATTTAATTCTTTTAAAGAAATTAACATATTAATTTTCCTTTCTTATTGAAAAATCTATAAATTTGGGTGCTATTAATTTATTTATTTGACTAAAACAATGAGAATTAAAAAAAGCTTTATTGGTTTTTTTATAGCCTAAAGGAGCAGGATGTGAATATTCTAAAATTTTTATTTTTTTTAATAAAGTTTGATTTAAATATTTAACCATAAAATTTTTCGCATTATTTCCTAAAATCAAAAATACTAAATTTTTATTTAAACCAAGAATATAATTTATTAAATTAGCACTAAAAATTTCTCAACCTTTATTTTTATGACTTAAAGGTTTGTTTTCTTCCACAGTTACTATAGTATTTCATAAAAATACTCCTTGTTTTGCCCAAGAATGTAAACTGTTAGTTTCAAAAATAGCATCAGGATAATCTTTTAAAATTTCTTTTTTGATATTTTTTAAACTTTTGGGAGTTTTTTCTTTTTGAGAACTAAATGCTAAACCATCAGCTACGTTAGGCAAATAATAAGGGTCTTGAGCAATAATTATTAATTTTAAATCCTGAATTTCACAATAAGTTAAAGCTTTAAATCAATTATTTTCAGTAGGTCAAACAGGTTTTTCACTTTTTTTAATTTCATTGATTAAATTTACAAAATATTCTTTTTTAAATTCTTCATTTAAAAATTTTTTATAACTATTTTTGATTTTTAAATTGTTGTAATGTTCTAACATCATTTTTATAAAATTCTCTTATATCTTTAATATTATATTTAATCATGGCTAATCTTTCTAAGCCTATTCCTGCAGCAAAACCATTAAATTTATTAGTATTATAACCAGCATTTTTTAATACATTAGGATGAAGCATTCCTGCACCTAAAACTTCTATTCAACGATTTTTATAATAAACATCAACTTCCACACTAGGTTCAGTAAAAGGAAAATAACTAGGTCTTAATCTTAATTCTACTGGAATCTCAAAAACATAACTTAATAATGATTTTAAAGTTCACATTAAATTAGCAAAACTCACTTGCCCAATACTAATAAAATCTAATTGAGTAAATTGATGTGAATGAGTAGAATCATCTTCATCATTACGATAAACTTTACCAATTGTATAAGTACTTATTTTTTGATTTGCAAATTTTTCCAATGTCATAGCACTAATAGCAGTATTATGTGTTCTTAATAAATAATTTTGATTTAAATACAAAGAATCTTGCATATCGCGAGCCGGATGATTTTTTAAAATATTTAAACGATCAAAATTATATTCTTCACTAACAATTTCGCCACCTTGTGATTCAAAATAACCATGTTTGTCAAATCAAATTCTCATTCTTTCCTCTATTAGAGTAATTGGATGCAATGAACCTATAAAATTAACTGGTTTATTAATATCTAAATAATCATTAGCAATTAAATTTTCTATTCTTTTGTTTTCAATTTGTTTTTCTGCTTCTTTAAAGAAATTTTCATAAGTTAATCTTAAATTAGAAAGTTTTATACCAATATTTTTTTTATCCTCAAAAGTTGCATTTTTAATTTGTTGTTGTAGTTCATAATATTCATTACCAGAAGCATATAATTTATTTTTTAATTTTTTTAAATCTTCTAAAGTATTAATTTCATTAAGATCTAGTTTCATTTATTTCTCCTTATTTTTATTAATTAATTCATAATATTCTTTTAATTTAACGTTATCATTTTCTTTAAATGTAAAAAATATTTCTTTAACTTGATCGGGCAAGTAAGTTTGTTCAATAATACTGAAAGGATAATCATGCGGATATTTATAATTTAATCCATCTCCCATTTTTGCTGCAGATTTATAATGTGAATCTTTTAAATGCTTAGGAATATCGTAGATATTACCTTTATTTAAATAATCAATTGTTTTATTCATTGCTAAATAAATACTATTACTTTTAGGTGCTAACGCAGCATTAACAATAGCAAAAGTAACAGGTAAATTAGCTTCAGGAAATCCAAGTTTTTCGACTGCGTTAAAAGCCGCTTCAATTCTTAAACATAAATTAACATCAGCCAAACCAACATCCTCATAAGCAACACACATTAAGCGTCTAAATAAACCTTGATAATCACCAGTTTTTAATATCAAATGACCATAATATAGAGCAGCATCAACATCACTACCTCTTAAAGATTTATGAAATGCAGAAAGATTATTATAATGAGAGCTTGAATTCATATCAGAATAAAAATTCATATTTGGTAAAATGTTTTTTAATTCTGCTTCATTTTTTATATCAGGTTTTAATAATAAAATTAATTGTAAGTTATTCAAAGCATTGCGATAATCACCATTAGAATTATTAATTAATGTTAATAATACATCGTCAGAAATTGTTATATTAGGATATTTTTTAACAATATTGAATTTTAATCCTTCTAACATTTCTTCACATGTTAATTTATTAAATTGCAATATATACATCCTGCTTCTTAAAGCAGGATTTACTCTAAAATAAGGATTTTCAGTTGTAGTTGCATAAACAATAATTTTATTAAATTCTAAATAAGATAAAAGAATATCTTGTTTGTCTTTATTCAAGCGATGTATTTCATCAATAATAATAATTTCTTTTGTTTCTAATAAATCTAATAATTTTTGTTTATTATCAATTGTGCCATTAAAAATACCTCACTTCTTTTTTAAATCGTTAGCTAAAGCTATAGCTGTGGAACTTTTGCCTGTTCCACTTTCACCATAAAAAATAAAACTAGATGTTATATTTTTAGCTACCATTTTTTTCAATAAATTAATAGTTTCTTTTTGACCGATTATTTGATTTAATGTCTGAGGTCTAAGTTCATTGGCTAAATTTTTCATAATAATAACCTAATTATAAAGAAAAAAATAATAATTCTTTGATTTTCCTAAAATCAAAGAAAAAACAACATTAATCAAAATTTAATGTTGTTTAATCTAGTTCCATTTTAAATTTGTTTTTTGCCACAATTTCTAATAGATTTTTATTATTTTTTTGAAAAAAATTTTTTGCAAAAAGTTTAACATTTTCACCAGCTCCTAAAGGAAAAATCACTTGATAAAAATTGTTTTTTTGTTCCATTAATTCTAAAAATAAAGCCCTAGCTAAAACAGAAGCACAACTAACATTTAAATTTTTGTCTTCGGCTTTAAAATCTAAAATTACAGGTCTATCTAAAATAGCTATTTTATCATTTAAAAAATCATTTTTAATTCTAAAATAATATTTCATTATGGTTTTAATAGTAGAGTATTGATCAATAAAAATATAATCTATATTTTTTAGAGTATTTTTTAAAGCTCACAATGCTTTTAAATGTAAAAGCATTTTAATTTCATTTGCATTATATTTTTTATTTAAAATATTGTATTCTTGTGTACTAAAATAAGCAGTAGAATAATAAATTTTTTCTTTTAAAATATGTGCTATTTCTAAAATTTTTTTATCCGAAATTTTTTTACTATCTTTAATACCTAAGTTTATTATTTCTTCTATTTTATTTTTTGGCACAAATGCGGCGCAAGCTACGAGCGGGCCAAAATAATCACCTACTCCAGTTTCATCAATACCAATTACTATTTTATTTTTTAAATTTAAATCAAGTGAAAATTGTACAATTTGCATTATTCTACGTCGGAATTAAATACATTACGTTGTTTCATCATTTTTTCAAAAGCTTGATTAGACTTTTGAATAATTTTTTCTGGATTATTTAACAATTTATCGATAAAATCTCCAACTGCACCTTGATCATTTTGTAATTTAGTATTAATAGTTGCATATTTTTTGACACTGTCTGAAGCATTTGCCACTGCAACAGAAATTTTAGCAACTTTAAACATCGGCACATCATTGAAACCATCGCCTATAGCAATTGTTCTTTCTAAATCTATTCCATAATAACGTGATAATAAACTTAGTGCTCTGCCTTTATTTACTGAAACATTTGTAATATCAAAAACTGGAGTTAAACCTTTACCTTTAGATCAATATGAAAATTCCCCAAAATCACCATATTTTCTTTTTAAATATGAACGTAATTCTTCAACATCGGTAGTTTCTTTAACATCAAAAATAATTCCTGTGGGTTTTAAAGGTAATTTTTTAAAATTTAATCCTACAACAAATTTAGGACTTTCTCTAAATCCAAAAACACTTTCTAAAGCCGCATCTCTTTTTTGAATTTGTACTCAACCCGGTCCTTCTATTGCAATGTTTGTAATTTCTTTTTCTACTTTTTTATCACCTAAAACATATAACATTTCATTTAAATCTAAATATTTAATGTAAGGAATAAAATTTTCATCTTTGGGATTATGTATTTGTGCTCCATTATAATTTGCTACTACAGTATCTAAACCTAATTTTTCATAAATAGGTTTTGTACTTCTTCAAGGTCTTCCAGTTAATAAACATATTACATGACCTTCTTTTTTAGCTCTCAATATTGCATTGTATGTTTTTTCATGTATTTCACCAGTAGCTGATGAAGCAAGCAATGTTCCATCTAAATCGATGGCAAATAAAAATTTATTTTCCATTTTACCTCAATTTATTATTAATTAATAATTTTAAAAATATAATAATATTATTATAAATTAAAAAAACAAAATTTTTAAATATCTAATTATAATATAGGATAATTATGAAAAAAAATCATTTAGATATATCAAGTTTTATTAAAGAAAAACATACTATTGCTAAAAATTTAATTGTTGTGTTTTTGACTTTTTGTTGTATATTATTGGCAATATGTCTAATTTCTTTTGCTTTAATAAGTAAAAAAATAAACTTTGAAAATATTAATTGAACAGGTTTTAATATTTTAATAATTTT
>NZ_JAYFFF010000009.1:0-2415 GCF_034863305.1 Mycoplasma sp. 744
TTATAGGATAGTTTTAAAAACATCACAAAAAACACCGTTGTCACATTTGGATAACCGTGTTTTTCTGTTGCAATGCACATTGCATTGGACCAAAAAATAGCAAATTTTGCTATTTTTTTTAATTTAAAACCCTTCAGGGAAAAGAGCAGTTGTTTTATCATTAGTATTATCAAAACCGTTGGCAAACATTACTCTTAAATTACTACGATATGAATCTTTTTGTTTTGGATATAAACTGTTATTAGTAGAATCAATAAGATTATAAGCATAAGTTACAAAACTATTATCAATGTTGGAAACATCAGTTGATAGTAAAAATGGGGCAAATCCTGAAGAACCAAGTAAATCACCGGCTTGAGTTCTTGAGCTAATAACATTGTAAATTCCAACCATTTGTCCAAAATCATTATAAACTAATGATCCTGAAGCACCATAATAAAGAGAAGAAAAGCTAATTGTATAATTTGGTCCATATGATGCTCCAACTAAATTATTAAATGCTGTATCTAATCTAAATTGATATGCATCCGCAGTGAAACTGTTTTGGTTTGCTCCATAAGCAAATCTTTCATTAAAAGGTGGTAAAAAATCATTAGTTTGATTATTATTACGTTCAAGTGGATTATTATGTGAAAATCTAGTCACATTATTTAATCTTGGATATCCAGCTATATATAAATCTTGTGCGTTAGATAATGCAAATTCATATATGCCATCTTTTTTATCCATATTTTTAAATTTAGAATAATAATCTAAAGTTTGCATATACTTAGAAATATTTTTATCTTGATTTGGTAATTCATTTGTGTCTGCAAGTCTTTTTAAATATTTATCAAGTGCATTAGTTGCATCATTAATTCATTTTTTAAAAGTTTCATCAGTCTTTTCTAAATCTATATCTATTGAAAAAACAGCAAAATCAACATATAAATTAGGATTTTCTCCTTGTGTTTTTCAATTTTGATATTTTGTTTGATAATTAGTATCTCATGAATTAAGTTTCAAATAATTTTCAGCTTTTTCTTTAAAAACTGTTTTTAATTTTTCCTTATATGCTGCTGTTGCTTCTTCTTTCATAAAATCAATGGCAGCAAAAATTAAAGTAGGATTACTTAATGCTTGAGTTTTAGTAGTTCTTCATTTAGTTTCCCCAAAACCTACATTTGATGAACCAGTCATTTTATCGCTATTAGTATAATAACTAACTAATCCGCTTGTTTCTAAGGTATTATTTGCTAAAGTTTCTAATTTAGGATTAGCAGCTTTACCTAATGCAATACCTACTAAAGTATTACCGGTAGGATCAACATATTGAGGAAATTTTTTACTATTTTCTTCACTTAAAGTATTTGCAAAATTATTTAAAACGTGAATATTAGATGCTAAAAATAATTTTAATTTGTTACTATTAGATTTTGATCTATGATAATCTAATAATCAAGCAGTACCTTGACCGCTAGCAACATCTACACTTCCAGATTTTTCATGAAATAAAGTTTGAATAGAAAAAGAACGATCATATATTTCTTTATATATTTCGTGAGCATTAACTTTTTTATATTTGCTTACATAATCAGGATATTTATGATATTGACTAACATTAGGTCTAATAAATTGAAAATTAGGTGGAAGAGTAGGAATGATAGGTTTATTTCCTTTTTCTTCTTCTTTTTTGTCATTGTTAGTATTTGTTTGTAAATATTTATCTGCTTCTTGAATTAAATCAACAAGTATTTGATTATGATTAACAACATCACTTTTGCTTGATTGACTATTCACAAGATTATCAGCTTTATTTAATGCTTGTGTAATTTTTTCATTCAAGATTTTATTTTCTTTTAATTTTTCATTTAATTGATAATCTGCTAATGTATTTTTATAACTTTTTAAGTTATTTAAATCATTTTCATTTGCAAATTCGATTTGATTATTATTTTTTTCTTTTGTTGTATTTGAATTATCTTTTTCAGTAGATTTTGAAATATTATTTTCATCTGAATTTGAATTATTTGGCAATAAACTGGCTAAATAATTTTTAACATTTTCAATGTTTGTGTCAAATTCTTGATTTAAGTTTATAAATTCAGCAATAGTGGTTTTGTTATTTTTAATAAAAGTGCTTGCTTTATTTAAAAATGATGTTATAGATCTATACAAATTATTATCATTTGCTAATTTAGTTAAATTTTCTTGTCTTAATTTATATAATTCTTGATATTTAGTTTATGAGATTTGTCTTTGATTATTTAAATCATTATTATTTTCATTGTTATTGTTATTTTCACATGCCACAATAGAAAATATTCCTATAGTGGATGTTAAAGTGCTCAAAGGCAATAAAATTTTTTTAAATTTGGTACTTTTCATAATAAAATTATAATTAATTTAAAATAAAAAAACAAAATTCTATGAATT
>NZ_JAYFFF010000010.1:0-1066 GCF_034863305.1 Mycoplasma sp. 744
TTAGGTTTTTGTACTCCGTAGAAAGGAGGTGATCCATCCCCACGTTCTCGTAGGGATACCTTGTTACGACTTAACCCCAGTCACCAGTCCTGCCTTAGGCAGTTTGTATAATAAACCGACTTCGGGCATTACCAGCTCCCATGGTTTGACGGGCGGTGTGTACAAGACCCGAGAACGTATTCACCGTAGCGTAGCTGATCTACGATTACTAGCGATTCCGACTTCATGTAGTCGAGTTGCAGACTACAATCCGAACTGAGATCGGTTTTTTGAGGTTTGCTCCCTGTCACCAGTTTGCTTCTCTTTGTACCGACCATTGTAGCACGTGTGTTGCCCCACTCGTAAGAGGCATGATGATTTGACGTCGTCCCCACCTTCCTCCCAATTACTCGGGCAGTCTCCTTAGAGTGCTCAACTTAATGTTAGTAACTAAGGACAAGGGTTGCGCTCGTTGCAGGACTTAACCGAACATCTCACGACACGAGCTGACGACAACCATGCACCATCTGTCATTCTGTTAACCTCTACTATATCTCTATAGCTTTGCAGAAGATGTCAAGAGTGGGTAAGGTTCTACGCGTATCTTCAAATTAAACCACATGCTCCACCGCTTGTGCGGATCCCCGTCAATTCCTTTAAGTTTTATTCTTGCGAACGTACTACTCAGGCGGATCATTTAATGCGTTAGCTGCGTCGATGAATTCTCCATCAACTAATGATCATCGTTTAGGGCGTGGACTACCAGGGTATCTAATCCTGTTTGCTCCCCACGCTTTCGTCTCTCAGTGTCAGTATATGTCCAGTTAGCTGCCTTCGCCATATTGGTGTTCTTCCTTATATCTACGCATTCCACCGCTTCACAAGGAATTCCGCTAACCTCTACATAACTCTAGTATGATAGTATCTAACGCGATTTGGGGTTGAGCCCCAAATTTTGACGCCAGACTTAACAAACAACCTACAGACGCTTTACGCCCAATAATTCCGGATAACGCTTGCGACCTATGTATTACCGCGGCTGCTGGCACATAGTTAGCCGTCGCTTTCTAATAAGGTACCGTCAAGG
>NZ_JAYFFF010000011.1:0-890 GCF_034863305.1 Mycoplasma sp. 744
AATTTCAATACAAAGTTATAGTAAAGCTCCATGGGGTCTTTTCGTCTTGATGCGGGTACCCAGCGTTTTCACTGGGACCATAATTTCACCGAGTCTAGTGTTGAGACAGTTGAGAGATCATTGCGCCTTTCGTGCAGGTCAGTATTTAGCCGACAAGGAATTTCGCTACCTTAGGACCGTTATAGTTACGGCCGCCGTTCACCCGGGCTTCATTTCAACGCTTCGCAAATGCTAACGCATCCACTTAACCTTCGGGCACTGGGCAGGCTTCACCCCCTATACATCACCTTGCGGTTTAGCAGAGAGCTGTGTTTTTGATAAACAGTTGCCCCTCATAATTTACTGTGACCTATGCTTTACATAGGTGCCCCTTCTTGCGAACTTACGGGGTCATTTTGCAGAGTTCCTTAACACTAGTTTTCTCGCTCGCCTTAGAATACTCATCTTGGGGACGTGTGTCCGTTCTCGGTACAGGTTTCCATAAAATTAAGTTTAGAAGCTTTTCTAGGAAGTATGAAATTACTTAATTCATGCAAAAGCATTATGCATCATATCTTTCGGTTATGAATTGCGGATTTGCCAACAATTCCCAATAAATACTTACCCCACAATCCGATAAGTGGTAAAGCTATCCTTCTTCGTCACTCCATCGCTTTTATAGAAAGTACAGGAATATTAACCTGTTGTCCATCGACTACGCCTGTCGGCCTCGCCTTAGGTCCTGACTAACCCTGGGTGGACGAACCTTGCCCAGGAAACCTTCCCCAATAGGCGTCGTAGATTCTCACTACGAATCGTTACTCATACCGGCATTCTCACTTCTTAACGCTCCACTAGTCCTCACGGTCTAGCTTCATTGCCCTAAGAACGCTCCTCTAACGTACAATTGT
>NZ_JAYFFF010000012.1:0-684 GCF_034863305.1 Mycoplasma sp. 744
AGTCCTCACGGTCTAGCTTCATTGCCCTAAGAACGCTCCTCTAACGTACAATTGTACCCGTGGCTTCGGTATCGTGTTTTAGTCCCGTTAAATTATTGGCGCAAGATCTCTTGACTAGTGAGCTATTACGCACTCTTTAAAAGGTGGCTGCTTCTAAGCCAACTTCCTAGTTGTTTATGAAATCTCACAACCTTTCTCACTTAACACGATTTTGGGACCTTAGCCGACGATCTGGGTTGTTACCCTCGCGAGCCGGGACGTTAGCACCCCGGTTCCGACTGCATGATAATACATAATGGTATTCGGAGTTTGATTATAGTCAGTACAGCTAGGCGCCGCCATTCCATATTCAGTGCTCTACCACCAAAACTTAACATCACACGCTAGCCCTAAAGCTATTTCGAGGAGAACCAGCTATCTCCAAGTTCGATTGGAATTTCTCCGCTATTCACAAGTCATCCGGGCACTTTTTAGCGTACTACGGTTCGGCCCTCCACTCAGTTTTACCTCAGCTTCAGCCTGCTCATGAATAGATCACCTGGTTTCGGGTGTACTTCAACATACTAAAGCGCCCTATTAAGACTCGATTTCTCTACGGCTCCGCTTTTTTCTGCTTAACCTCGCATGTTAAAGTAACTCGCCGGTCCATACTGCAAGATGTACGCCATCACCCATAAACGGGCT
>NZ_JAYFFF010000013.1:0-524 GCF_034863305.1 Mycoplasma sp. 744
AATTTATTAATCTATGTAATACAAAAAAAACTGAAAAAAATATATTTTTCAGTTTTTTAATATTCATATAAAAATTATTTATTATTAAATCTTTTAACTAATAATCAAGCAAAATAAACTAATCCTATTGTTAAAATACTTGCAGTTATTAAAATTATTAATAATAATATATCTTTATACTTATTATTCTTTTTACTATTTAATAATTGATTTAATATTGAATTAACTTGTTGAATATTTTGAGCGTTTTTAATTTGTTTTTTATAAGTTATTTTTTCTTCATTTGAATAGTTTTCTAATTTATCAATAACAGAATTAGCATTATTTTTTGATAATTCTAAATTAACTTTACCATCTAGTTTATTCAAAACGTTTCTAAATTTTTCATTATTAGATTTTAAAATTGATTCATTTAATAAATCATCATTTATAGTATGTAATTGATCAAATATTTTTTTGCTGCTTATAATCATTTGATCATAAGAATCTTTAATATTTTTTGTTGCATCATAATAATTATTATC